>JAJXWZ010000218.1 GCA_021781345.1 Pseudomonadota bacterium | reverse complement strand
CCCGATCATGCGAATGTTCAAAAGCCTGGTTGTCTTCGTCCTGGCCCTGTGCGTGGCGGCTTGCCTCACGCAGGCTGGCGCGCAGAGTCTCAAGCTCCAGATTGTTAACGGAGTGCCCTCGGCGATCCCGATCGCGGTGGTCCCGTTCGGGCAGAATTCGGGACCGCCCGCACCCGTGGACGTGGCGCAGATCGTCAGCATGGATCTCGATCGTAGCGGCAAGTTTCGCACCCTGCCCACGGACCAGGTCGTGCAATCGCCGACCACCGGTTCGCAGATCAACTTTGCGACCTGGAAGCAACTCAAGCAACATTACATCGTCGTTGGCACCACGTCCTATTCCGGTGGCGTCTTGACGGTGAATTTCGAGCTCTGGGATGTCGGCGCGCAGCAAATGCTGTTGAAGAATTCGGTGGCCATGCAGGGCAGCGACTTGCGCCGCGCCGCCCACCAGGTCGCCGACCAGATCTACCAGAAGATCATCGGCGTGCGTGGCGCGTTCGACACGCGCATCGCCTACATCACGATGGTGGGACTGGGCGACAATGCCCAGTACTCGCTGGTGGTTGCCGATTCAGATGGCTACGACCCGCAAACCGTGGTGCGTTCGCACGAGGCCCTGCTGTCGCCGACGTGGTCGCCCGACGGCAACGAGATCGCCTACGTATCGTTCGAAAGCGGCGATTCCGCCATCTATATCCAGAACGTCGCGACCGGGGCGCGCAGACTGGTGTCGGCGCGCCCGGGCATCAACGGTGCCCCGCGTTTTTCGCCTGACGGCAAGAAGCTCGCCGTGAGCCTGTCGTTCCAGGGCAACCCAGAGATTTACGTGATCGATCTCGCCACCGGCGCGTTGACCCGCCTTACCCACAACCTCGCGATCGACACGGAGCCGTCGTGGACACCCGGCGGGCAGAACATCATTTTCACCTCGGATCGTTCCGGCAAGCCGCAGTTGTACGAGATACCCGCGACCGGTGGCGTGCCGCAGCGGCTCACCTTCCAGGGCCAATACAACGCCGACGTTGCGGTCGATTACGACGGCAACAAGCTGGCCATGGTGCAGGGCAACGGAAACGTGTATCGTATTGCGGTAATGGACCGTTCCCTTGGCGGTCAGGAGATCTTCGTTTCGCCGGGCAATCTGGACGACTCTCCGAGCTGGGCACCGAACGCCAGCATGCTCCTTTACGCAGCCACCGAAGGCCCCCACGGCGTCCTGTACTCCGTGTCGGCCGATGGGCGGGTGCGTCAACGGCTGGCACTGAGCGGCGGCGACGTGCGAGAACCGGCTTGGGGTCCGTACCGGAATCCTTGACGTGGCCTTGATCGACACACTGTTCCACTAGACATGTTGCACCCCACCCCCCCCAACCACTCGTTCAAGATAAGGATGGATTCGCCATGAACGCAACCGTTCGCGTCTCCGCAGTTGCACTGTTCTGCCTGGCTGCGGCGGCCTGTGCCCAGAAGCAGCAGGTCAAGCCCACGCCGCCACCGGCCGAGACCGCCACCGCGCCTCAGCCCGCGACCACCGAGGGGGCCTTCACCCCGGCCGACCTGCAGACCAACGCCTGCCTGCGCACGCGCGTCATCTATTTCGATTTCGACAAGAGCGATATCCAGTCGCAGTTCGACAACATCATCGCCTGCCACGCCAAGTACCTGCGCGACCGTCCGATGGCGCGCATGACGCTGGAAGGCAACACCGATGAACGCGGTACCCGCGAATACAACCTCGGCCTCGGCGAGCGCCGCGGCAACGCGGTCGCCAGCGCACTGGAAGCGGACGGCGCTTCGGCCAGCCAGATCAAGGTCGTCAGCTACGGCGAGGAACGCCCGGTTTGCCGTGAGCACAACGAAAGCTGCTGGCAGAAGAACCGCCGCGTCAACATCGTCTACACCACCGAGTGATGGCGGTGCCGCGGTTCGCGGACATGCGCGGCCCGCTGCCGCGCCGAACCTCCCTGATCATGGCCGCCTCGGCGGCCATGATCGTTGCGGGAGCGTGCATTCCCGGCGCGCGTGCGCAGGATGCGGGCCAGGCATCATCGGCCGCCGCACCGGCATCGTACAACTTGGTGTTGCTGAACCAGATCCAGTCCCTGCGCGACCAGATGCGGCAAATGCAGGGACAGATCGAGATCCTGCAGCACCAACTGCAGGAACTGCAGCAGGCCGGCAAGCAGCAGTACACCGACTTGGACGCGCGCATCGGCAAGCTCGAGCATGCCGTGCCCGCCCCGGCGGCGTCCGCGCCCGCCAGTTCGGCCGTCCCGCCGCTCGCAGCCGGCGGTAGCGCACCCGTGGCCTCCGTCCAGCCCGCCTCTGCGCCCGACACCGCGGCGGCGCAGGCGGACTTCGATGCCGCGTTCAAATCCCTTCGGGCCGGCAACTACGTCGATTCTGCGCGTGGCTTTCGCGCGTTTGTCGACAAGTTTCCGGGCAGTCCCTTGGTGCCGAACGCCTATTACTGGCTCGGCGGCTCCTACTACGTCACACAGAATTACCAACCCGCGCTAGCGGCTTTCCAGACGCTGTTGCGGAGGTTCCCCGGCAGCAGCAAGGCAGCCGAGGCGCAACTGCGCGTCGCCGATTGCGAAATCGGACTCAAGCATTACCCGGCCGCGCGCGCCACCCTGCAAACCGTGATCAAGGCGCATCCGGGCACCTCACTCGCGCAGCGCGCACGCGAGAGGCTGCAGGATCTGCCGGCGTCCGACGGCCTGCAGTGACGAGCGGCCCATGAACACTGGCTCCCCCGACGCGCCGAGGGCGGTCGTGCTGGTTTCGGGCGGCATGGACTCGGCGGTGACGCTGGCGCTGGCACGGCAACAGGGATTCGCGTGCCATGCGCTGTCTGTCGCCTACGGTCAAAGGCATTCATCCGAACTCGAGGCTTCGGCCCGTGTCGCGGCCATGCTTGGCGCGGTCGCACACAAGACCGTGGCGGTGGATTTGCGCAGCATCGGCGGATCCGCACTGACCGCGGATATTCAGGTGCCCGATCATTCCGATGCGCACGGGAAGGGTGAAATCCCGGCCACCTACGTGCCGGCGCGCAACACCATCATGCTGGCGATCGCCTTGGGCTGGGCCGAAACGCTGGCCGCGAACGACATCTTCTGCGGCGTCAACGCGGTCGATTATTCAGGCTACCCTGATTGCAGGCCGGCATTCATCGAGGCGTTCGAACGCCTCGCCAACCTCGCGACCAAGGTCGGCGTCGAAGGCCATGCCCTGCGCGTGCACGCGCCGCTGATCGCCATGAGCAAGTCCGACATCGTGCGCGAAGGTGTCCGCCTGGGCATCGACTTCGCGCCAACGGTGTCCTGTTATCGCGCCGATGCCGCCGGACGCGCCTGCGGCCGCTGCGACGCCTGCGTACTGCGTGCGCGCGGCTTCGCCGATGCCGGCATTCCCGATCCGACCCTTTACGTGCCTGCACTGTGACCGGCTAAAATGCCGGGCTTGCCTGCGCGACATGACGCGTGGCGAATCATCATCCGGGCCGTTAGCTCAGCGGTAGAGCAGTGGACTTTTAATCCATTGGTCGAAGGTTCGATCCCTTCACGGCCCACCACACCCCACCGCATGTCCGCTTCGCCAAGGCCCGGCGACGAATTTCGAGTGGGCGCCGTCCTCCATTGCTTCAGTCGGATCGCGGAGTGCCTGCCTGGGACACCAGTCGCAGGCGTTGCAGCGCGACCGGGATCAGGGCCAGCAGTCCGAGGCCGACCAGCGGCAACAGGATGCGGGGTTCCAGGATCATGTCCGGCGACAGTCCCTTGCCTTGCGCGATGGAGTGGCCGACGCCCGCGCCGATGGCCGTCTCGAACACCAGCATGATCAGGCCACCCAGCGTGGTCGCGAGCGTGAACAACCATACCGGACAACGCAACCACGCCAGCGCCACCGTGATGCCGCCGAACGGGAACAACGGCACCAGGCGCAGGAACAGCGTGTACGACACGGGATTGACCTGGTAACCCTGGCGCACCCGTTCGGCGAACTTCGGGGGCGGCCGCTTTCCGGCGCCGAACGCATGCCGGGCCGCGTAGAACAAAAGCAGCGATCCCAGCACTTCGCCGACCAGCGACAGCCCGATCGCGCGACCCATGCCGAACAACATGCCGCCCGCGATGATGATGAACAGCGGTCCTGGCATCGCCGTCGCCACCGACAACGTCAGCAACACGATGTAGATGGTGTAGGCCAGTGCGGGATGCGCCGCGATCTGCCGCGACCAGTGGGCCTGCTCGAGCATGATGTGGTGCGGCGCGAGGTGCTGCAGCATGCCGCTGGCGCCCACCGCCACGCCGATCGCGATCAGCAGCAGCAGCGGGACGAATGCACGCAATCGATTCATGCAGGGAACGAACGAAAGACGTTTGGGTCGACGAAAAGCATAACGGGTCGGCGCGCGAGGCGCGAAGCGCGCGGGCGCGTCGATCGCCGACCGAGGCTAGTAAATATGGCCGCCCCGGCGTGCATAGTCGGCCAGCACCGCGCAAGCGGCATCGCGACGCAGGTCGCGCACGACCTTGATGTGGCGCTTCTCGAGCCCGCCGATCCAGTCGTTCGGCAACGGACCCTCGTCGAATCCCGCGAGCGACTCGGTGTCTTTCGCACGCGCAGCAACCAGCAATTCGTCGATTCCGGCCCACACGATCGCGCCGTAGCACTGACAACACGGCTGCGCGCTGGCGGCAAGCGTGTAGCGGGAACCGTCCTGGTTGAGTCGCGTACGGCCGAGTTTCCTTTGCGCGTCGACCAGCGCAATGATTTCGGCGTGAGCAAGCGATGATCGGAGCGGTTCGACCCGATTGACGCCGGCCGCGATCAACCTGCCGTGCGCATCGAAAATAGCGGCGCCGAATGGTCCACCCGTGGCGTGTTCGACGTTGCGGCGCGCCAAATCGATCGCCAGCGTGATCCGGGCATCCGGATCCGGGTATGTGCGGTCGAAGTCGATCGCGTCGGCGAACCAGCCGGGCAGCACCGAGACGGGAGGTGTGTGGTTGCCAAGTACCTGCATGTATCCAACGTAACATGCCCGTTGGGATGACGGAGCGGACGGGGCAACGGCAAGCGGCCGATCATGCGAATGGGCGGAGCGATCGCGAACGCCGATCCCTGCGGCACGCGCATGACGGGTGGTCACTTCGATCGAAGCCCCCCGGCACGGTCGTGCCGGGGGGCATGGGCCAATCGGCGACGCCGTCGCACTACGCCTGTCGACAGCGGTCCACGAGGTGTCGCACGAGCCACCGGGAAACATGCCTAGCGGCGGCGCGTTGCGGGGTGGCCGATTGGTGCGCGATGGCTTACAGCCGACGTCGTCTTCCGAAAATCAGCGAGACGACGAACAGCACGATGAAGACGATGAACAGGATCTTCGCAATCGAAGCGGCCAGTCCCGCGATGCCGAAAAATCCCAGGAAACCGGCGACCAATGCGATGACCAGGAAGACGATGGCGTAATAAAGCATGGGGCTCTCCTTGTGCAGGGTGTTCGACCTACGATTCAAGGCGTTTGCAGACCTGCCTTGGCCATGGAGCAGTGCTTCGGTGTCTTGTTGCGTCGCGATACTGCTTGCCGCGGGGCATTCCGCGTCGGGATTCGCGATCTGTCACAAAAGTCTCCGGACATGCGATTCCGTCGCATGCCCGGAGCAGGGTCCGCCGTTTGGACGCCAGCGGCGGAGTGCCGGTACGCGGCAACAACTCCGCATGCCGGACCGGCTCGGCGCCTTCCATGGGGCCGTCGAAGACGCCACGCGACGGTGGCATTCCCTTTCCGGTGTCGCATGCCATGGACCCAGCCATGCTCATGCGGCGAATCCGTCAGAGTTCGTAACCGAATGCCTTGATCTGGCTTTCGGCCTCGTCCCTGGCCATGCCGTAACGTTGCTGCAACTTGCCCGCGAGGTATTCGGTGTTGCCGGTGGCAACGTCGAGGTCGTCGTCGGTCAGCCTGCCCCATCGGGCTTTCAGCTTGCCGTGCAGTTGTTTCCATTGGCCCTTGAGGGTGTCCTCGTTCATGCGATTCTCCTTGGGAAGCGTATGCGTGCATTGCAGGTTCATTGAAGCAATCCCATTACAGTTCGCTCTCGAACTCATAGACTTGCAGCAATGCTTCGCGCCGGTCGACGCCATAGCGATCCTGCAAAACGCCCGCGAGGTATTCGGCGCTGCCGCCTGGAAACGCCACGTCGTCCACGGTCAATTTGCTCCAGCGTCGCCGCAGCTTGCCGGTGATTTCCGGCCATGCGTCCTTGATCCTGTCGCGGTTCATGGTGTTCCTCCAGTGCTGGCGGAGGGATTCAAGAGCGGCCGTAGCCATGGTCAATCGCCGGACTTGAGGCCGGACGCGTCGACGCCCTTCACGCCCTTGATGCTCCTGGTGACC
Source organism: Pseudomonadota bacterium (assembly GCA_021781345.1). Lineage (GTDB taxonomy): Bacteria > Pseudomonadota > Gammaproteobacteria > Xanthomonadales > Rhodanobacteraceae > 66-474. Next base: position 3,534 of record JAJXWZ010000218.1, on the reverse strand, counting down.
GCGATGGCCTTCTTGACCGCGAGCTCGGTGGGCAGCACCCCCGTCAGCGTCACCACGCCGTCGACGGTCGTGACGGAAACCTTCGTGCTCTCGATGCCCTTGGTGGTGGCGAGATCCGTCTTGACCTTGGTTGTGATCCATGCGTCGCTGACGGCTTCGCCAGCGCTCGATGAGTGGTCGCCGGTCGGTGCGGCATTCTGCGGTGCGGCGAGTACGGCAGGGGTCGACAGTGCAAGGCCCAGGCCCGCCACCAAGGCGATGACTGAGAAATGGCGCGAGTGTTTCATCGTGTTCTCCCGTTGTGTCGGATGCGTCGTCGAGCAGCGACGATGCGCGTCGACCGTAACAACGGAAAAATGACCGCGTGCTAACCGCGGCGGCAAAAACAGGCCGTGGTGCGACGGAACGATTCAGGTTGCAGGCACGCGACGACGATGAAATCCACGCGTGGCAAGGCCTGGCGCACATTGCGCAATATCGCGGGTACGACTCCGCACCTTCAGCGCGCGTTCGGTTTCTTGCCCGAATCTTCACATGCGCTGCACGACGACGTCACACGGGCGAGTAACCGCGGCGCCTATCAGCGCGCGTTGGCCGACCATGCATCGCGCAACGTGACCGCGCGGTTGAAGACGGGCTTGTCGCTCGCGTGATCGTGGCGATCGGCCACGAAATACCCGATGCGCTCGAACTGGAAGTGCTGCTCCGGCCCGGCGTCGCGCAACGACGGTTCGAGGTGGCCGGTCACGCTGCGGCGAGAATCTGGGTTGAGACGATCGAGCCAGGTCTTGCCGTCGCGGTCGTCCTCGGGATCGGCCGCGTCGAACAGGCGGTCGTAGAGGCGCACCTCGGCCGCCACGGCGTGTGTCGAGCTGACCCAGTGGATTGTGCCTTTCACCTTGCGGTCGGCGCCGGGCATCCCGTGGCGCGATTCCGGATCCAGCGTGCAGCGAAGTTCGACCGCATTGCCGTCGGCATCCTTTACGACTTCGTCGCATCTGACGATGCCGACGCCGCGCAGGCGCACTTCACCACCCGGCACGAGGCGCTTGAAGCCCTTGGGCGGCTGTTCGGCAAAGTCGTCGCGCTCGATCAGCACTTCGCGGCCGAACGGCACTTCGCGGGTGCCGAGCGAGGCGTCCTTGGGATGGTTCGGAAACGTCAGCGTCTCCGCATGGTCTTCGGCGAGATTGGCGATCACCAGTTTCAACGGATCGAGTACGGCCATGCGACGTGGCGCGCGCGCGTCGAGGTCTTCGCGCACGCAGTTTTCCAGCACGCCGTAATCGATCACGCTGTTCTGCTTGGACAGCCCCGCGCGATCCCAGAAGGTGCGGATCGCGGCTGCCGTGAAGCCGCGCCGGCGCACGGCGGCCAGCGTCGGCATGCGCGGATCGTCCCAGCCGTCCACGTGGTTTTCGTTGACGAGCTGCAACAGCTTGCGCTTGCTCATCACCGTGTAGGAAAGATTGCCGCGTGCGAACTCTATCTGGCGCGGTTTCGACGGCCTGGTCGGCAAACCTTTGTCGATCAGTGGTTGCCACAGCTCCGGATGATTTTGCAAATCGACGTTGTCCACGCACCAGTCGTAGAGCGGCCGATGGTCTTCGAACTCCAGCGTGCAGAACGAATGCGTGATGCCTTCCAAGGCATCGGACAGGGAGTGCGCGAAGTCGTACATCGGGTAGATCGGCCACGCGTCGCCGGTGTTCTGGTGCGTGACCTTGCGGATGCGGTAAAGTGCGGGGTCGCGCAGGTTGATGTTGCCGGAGGCCATGTCGATCTTCGCGCGCAGGGTGCGCGAACCGTCAGCGAATTCACCCGCGCGCATGCGCTTGAACAGGTCAAGGTTCTCCTCGACGCTGCGCGAGCGGAACGGCGAGTCACGGCCCGGCTCGGTCAGCGTGCCGCGATATTGGCGTACTTCGTCGGCATTCAAATCGTCGACGTAGGCGTTGCCGTCCTCGATCAGCTTCAGCGCGGCGCGGTAGAACACCTCGAAGTAGTCCGAGGCGTGGCGCAGCTCGCTCCATTCGAAACCCAGCCAGCGCACCGAGTCCTTGATGCCCTCGACGAAGGCCGGGTCTTCCTTGCCCGGGTTTGTATCGTCGAGGCGCAGGTTGCAGGTGCCGCCGAACTCGCGGGCGATGCCGAAGTCGAGGCAGATCGCCTTGGCGTGTCCGATGTGCAGGTGACCGTTCGGTTCCGGCGGAAAGCGCGTGGCCACTCGGCCACCATGCTTGCCCGAAGCCTGGTCGGCCAGCACGATCTGGCGGATGAAATTGGTGACAACCGGGGCGTTTTCGTCCGCCATGGGACAGATCCTGTTTTTGCCAAGCCCGCAAGTTTAGCGATGCGTTCGAGGAAGCGCTTGGCGCGAGTGTCCGTCCGGAGCAGGCCAGGCGAGAAGCAAGGGCGAGGGCGGGCGTGTACTTGATGCCGGTGGCACCGCGTGCCCGGCTGAGCGCCCGTCCCGGGGTGGCCGGGCCGGCGCCCGCAGCAAGGATGAATGCTGGCCATCAAGTCAGCAAGTCACTGGCAGGACGAGTGAACCGCAGCCGCCGGACGCGTGATCAAGGACGATCGCAAGGGAAATGTGCTAGCTTGGGCGCATGCGAACGGTCTATCACGCCGAAGGCATCGTCGACGCGCACTTGGTCAAGGATGCGCTCGAAAACGCCGGTGTCCCGGCCTTCATCAACGGCGAATACCTGATTGGCGGGGTCGGACAACTGCCCGCACGGGATTTCCTTGCCGTGAGCGTGCCGGAGGTTTTCGTCGAGGATGCGGGTCCGGTCGTGCGCGAAATCAGCGACATGTTGCGTGCGCCGCTGGCCACCGGGTCCGCGGATGCCCCGATGCCACCACTGCGCCTGCGTTCCGCACCGGTTTGATGGCGCTTCCGGCGCGCGCCGAAATCGATCCGGGCGTGCGTACGCGCCTGGCTGCCCGCATCCGCGACGTGCCTGATTTCCCCAGGCCGGGCGTGCTGTTCAGGGATATCACGCCCATGCTTGCGGATGCGCGGGCGTTCGGCGAATGCGTGGACGCGCTGGCCGCGCCGTGGCGGGGTGCGTGCATCGACGCGGTCTGCGGCATCGAATCGCGCGGATTCATCTTCGGCGCCGCGCTGGCGCGCACGCTGGGCGCGGGTTTCGTGCCATTGCGCAAGGCCGGCAAACTGCCGTCCGCCACGCTGGGCGTCGATTTCGAATTGGAGTATGCCGTCGCGCGCCTGGAGGTCCACGCCGATGCGTTGCCCCCGGGTGCGCGGGCGTTGCTGGTCGACGACGTGCTGGCCACCGGCGGCACGCTGTCGGCGGCGTGCGCGCTGGTCGCGCGGCTCGGTGCCCGGATTGCCGGTGCTGGTGTCGTGGTGGAGCTGGATTCCCTGCGTGGCCGTGAGCGCTGGCCGGGGGAACTGCCGCTGGATGCGGTCTTGCACTACTGAGGCTTCAACCTTGCGGAGCGGTCTGCCTGAAACTCGGCCGTTGCGCCAACACCACCTCGGTGTGGAAGGGCATGCCCGCGCGC
>JAJXWZ010000154.1 GCA_021781345.1 Pseudomonadota bacterium | reverse complement strand
CCTTCCGCCGTGTCCCGTCGATTGCATCGCGATGATCCCCCTCGACGCTGCCCGCCCGCGGCTACCGCGTCCCGAATTGCCGTGCCAGCCCTGAGCACGCGACAAGGGCATCGACTATTGGTCGTTGCCTGGCTGCTGGGCATCGCGGTCTTCTGCGTGCTGTGGCCGGCGTGGGAACTGCCGGATTTCCTGGTTCCGCCGCAGTTGCGGGTCGAGGCCTTCCTGCAGCTCGCGCTGTTCCATGGCTCGTGGCTGCTGCTGCCACTGCTGGCCCAGTCCACGATCAAGGCCGTGGTGCGCGTTCGCCAGCGACACAAGCACCGTGCGACCGGCGCCATCATCCTGGCGAGCTTTTGCCTGTTGCTGATTTATGCGCGCTTCGTCGAACCGGCCCTCCTGATCGTACGTCGCACGGTGATCCCCGCGCCGATCAACCTCGACATCGCGCTGGTCGCCGACATCCACGTCGGACGCTACACGAGCCCTGCGAAACTGCAACAACTGGTTGCGCGGCTCAACGCCCTGCACGTCGACCTGGTGCTGTTCGCCGGCGACTTCACCTACGGACCGCCCAGGGACGTTGCCGCTGCGCTGGCGCCCTTGTGGCGACTGAACAAGCCGATGTACGCCGTGCTTGGCAACCACGACGAGCAATTGCCTGGCCCACCCGTTGCCGGCAAGATCCAACGCGCCCTGGCCGGCTCGCCGGTGCACTTCATCGATCATCGGGTGGTCGATTTCCCGCACTTCCGTTTGGCCGGACTGCGCGACTGGTGGACGGGTCTCGACAACACCACGTTCCTGAAGGCACTGCCGCGCGACAAGCCGCTGCTGATCCTGATGCACCAGCCGCACAGCTTGCGCGCGCTGCGGGGCATCGATTTCGCGCTGGCGATGGCGGGCCACACCCATGGCGGCCAGGTGCACATCCCGTGGCTCACCCGCGAAGCATTCCTGCTCCTGCGGGACGAGAAGTACGTGAACGGGTACTACACAACCCCTGTCGGAAAGCTGTTCGTGACGCCGGGCGTGGGAATCACCGGCCTGCCGCTGCGATTCGATTGCCCGCCCACCATCGACGTGCTGGAATTGCGCCGCCATGCCCGCTGACGCTGCAAACCCGATTCAACAACCCTGCGTCCATTGCCGCGAGTGCTCACGCGCTTGCCCCGAATCGCTCGACCCCGAGACACTGTTCCTTGCGTTGGCGGGCGACGACTGGCCGTCGGTGCGTGCCGGACGCCTCGAAACGTGCAGCGAGTGCAACCGCTGCACCGGGGTCTGCCCTTCGCACATACCCCTGCTCGACTGGTTCCGCTGGGGCAAGTCCGAGCTGCGCGAACAGGCGCGTGCCGATGCGGCACGGGCGCGATTCCTCGCCCGAAATGCGCGCCTCGCGCGCGAGCGCGACGAACTTGAAGCGGCGAGGCATGAGGGGCGCACCGCACGACCTGCCGCGCTTCCCGCGCAAGCCATCAGCCGCAAGGACGTGCTCGCCGCCATCGCGCGCGGACGATCCCGCCGCGGACGCGCGTCCGCGGCCCCGGTTCCGTCGGACGCCCCTCGCCACAAACCCGGTTCGGGACCGTGAGCCGCGCAACGGTCGCCCCTGGACCCATCCCTCGCAACTGCCGACCCGGGAAGCCCCATCGTGAAGCGTGCTGACGTCGTCGAGATGTTCCGCCGCCTGCGCGAACTCGATCCGGAACCCACCACCGAACTGCAATACCGCACGCCATTCGAGTTGCTGGTGGCGGTGATCCTGTCGGCGCAGGCCACCGACGCCGGCGTCAACAAGGCCACGCGACGGCTGTTTCCCGTCGCCGACACGCCGGCGAACATCCTCGCGCTGGGCGAGGACGGCCTGAAGCGCTACATCTCGACCATCGGGTTGTACAACGCCAAGGCCAGGAACATCATCTCGACCTGCAGGCTGTTGCTGGAACACCATCACGGCAACGTCCCGCGCGGCCGCGAGGAACTCGAGCAACTCCCCGGCGTCGGCCGCAAGACCGCCAACGTGATCCTCAACACGGTCTTCGGGGAACCCGTCATAGCGGTCGATACCCACATCTTCAGGGTCTGCAACCGAACGGGCTTGGCACCGGGCAAGACGGTGCGCGCCGTCGAGGACAAGCTGCAAAAGGTGGTGCCCAGGGAATTCAAGCTCGGTGCGCACCACTGGTTGATCCTGCATGGACGCTACGTGTGCACCGCGCGCAAACCGAAGTGCCCGGAATGCCCGATCCGCGATCTGTGCGCCTACAAGCACAAGACTCCCTGAAGATCCGGCAGCACCGTTCGCGTCGCCGGTCCAGGCTCGATCCGGGCATGACCGTTCATCGATCCACGTGTGTCGCACTGCTATTCTGGATTGATGCACAAGCAGATCGAGAACTATGCAGGCCGGATGGCGACGCGCTTCCGCGGCTTCCTGCCGGTGGTCGTGGACGTCGAAACCGGCGGATTCGACGCGCAGCGCGACGCGCTGCTCGAAATCGCCGCGGTGATCGTAAGCATGGACGGCGACGGCAGGCTGACGCCGGAGCCGGTCGTGTCCACCCACGTCGAGGCATTCGCCGGAGCGCACATCGACCCCAAGGCGCTGGAAGTCAACGGCATCGATCCCGACCAGCCGTTGCGCGGCGCGCTGCCGGAGCGCGCCGCCCTGGACCTGGTGTTCAAGCCGGTACGGGCAGCGATCAGGGCCAGCGGATGCCAGCGAGCGATCCTGGTTGGCCACAATGCCGCGTTCGACCTCAGCTTCCTCAATGCCGCCGTACTGCGCAGCGGCCACAAGCGCAATCCGTTCCACCCGTTCTCCTGCTTCGATACCGCCACGCTGGGCGGACTCGCCTACGGCCAGACGGTGTTGTCGCGCGCGGTGCAGGCAGCCGGATTCGAGTGGGACGCGGACCAGGCGCACTCGGCGGTCTACGACGCCGAGCGCACCGCTGCACTGTTCTGCGAGATCGTGAACCGCTGGCAGCGCTTCGAGGAACTGGAACGCGAGCGGGTCAGCGAAAGTTGACCGGCGCGCCGGCTTGACCGTTCAGTCGATGTCCGGCGGCGCTGTGGCGCGCCCGGCGATGCCCGCCCTCAATCCGGCCAGCATGCAGCGCAGGTTCCGTCGGCGCGGCGGCACCAGCAACGCGAACAACAGCAGTTTGGCGATCAGCCGTGGCACGTCCTGCGCGATCCAGCGCGCGGGTGTGTAGGCGCGCCGGTACAACAGCACGCGGTTGCGCATCATGTAGAAGAGTCGGCGTGGCGCGTGCACCACGATCCCTCGCGACGCACCGGGAATCCGCTTGCGCGCGTCGCCGAGCCGGTGGCCCAGTCTCGCCGCGCAGATGCCGTGCAGCTCATAGCCCGCCGCGGTGGCGCGGAAACACCACTCCAGATCGACATTGTCGATAAACAGCGAAGCGTCCATGCCGCCCACGTCGGCAAGTACCGCCAGCGGGATCAGGCAACCGGACGTGATCAGGAAGTCACAGCGGATCGTTTCGCAACGATCTTCGCAGTACAGCTTGCGGTTGAGCGGGAACCGGATTCGCACGAACGGCGCATCAGCGGATTCGCGCACATCACGAAAGCACGGACCGACGGCCGCAACCGGGACACGCGCGGAGAGTGTCGCCAGACCGTGGACCAGAGACGACACCATGTCGGGCGCGGGCACGCTGTCCTGGTCCAGCAACAGCACATGCGTCACGCCGGCAAGGGTACGCGCGTGGTCGATTCCCGCATTCAACGCCTCTGCGAGCCCGAGGTTTTCCGGCAACGCCAGCAGCGAGGACCCTGGATGCGCCTCGCACGAACCCTGCAGTGCATCCCCGGGACTGGCGTTGTCGACCACCACGACGTGGCTGACCTGCGCACTGAGCGACGCCAGCGCCTCGTCCAGCACGGCAAGATCGGGGCGATGCGTCACCAGCACCGCGCAGATATCGCCAATGCCAGATACCGGCGCGGCGGCCGTGGCAGCACCGGCGTCAGTCACGCGACACCGGCGCTGCCACGGAGCGGCGGCATGGCTGGACGCCACGCCCTCGATCCGACATGGTCACGGGAGGCGACGACGACTTCACGGCCCGATTGTCGCCGCGCCGCCCCCGACATCAAAGCCCCCAGCATCCGCGATCCGGGCGGAACCGGCGCGGATGCACGTCCAGCAGGCGTTCGAGTTCGCCGTTGTCTGCCACCAAATCCTGTCGCAGACGCAACAGCGGCCCGCGCAGCAACGGCAGCAGTCCCGCACCCACGCGGATCAGCGGCGCCGGCAACGGCAATCCCAGCGTGTGCCGCGGCAGGCTACCGCGCACACGCGCGAACATCTCCGCGGCCGTCAGGCGCTCGCCGCCGCCGATGGGAATGATGCGACCCGCCGCCGCGCCATCGAGTGCGCGCACCACCGCCGTCGCGATATCCGCGGCGTGTACCGGCTGGCGCAAACCCGAGCCGGCCGGCAATCCGAACACGCGCCAGCGCGAGGCGCGGCGCGCCAGCGGCGTCAGGCTACGGTCGCGCGCGGCCCCGTAGATCAGCGTGGGACGCAACACGGTCCATGCGATGCCGCGGCGTTCGCATGCGCGTTGCAGCGCGGCCTCGCCATCGCGCAGGCGTCGCGAGACTTCGCGCTCGGCCGCGACCGGCGACCCCCGCTTGCTTTCCGCGCTCATCGAACTGGTCGCCACGACTCGGGTCAAGGCCGGCGCGGAGCCTGCGTCGATCCATCTCGCCAACACACCCAGTGGCGCAAAACTGCATACCGACCACGCGTCATCGGCGGCCGCGGGCGGCCGCGGCAACTCGCCGAGCAGCCAGGTCACGCCTGCAACCGGCGCTCGTGCGCGACGCGACAATGCCATCACGCCGGCTCCTGCCCGCAGCAGCTCCGGCAACAGGAAATGACCGATCTGGCTGCTGGCGCCGCACACCAGCACAGCGCCTCGGCGCCAATCATCCATTCCACGATGTCCGACGCATGGATTCACCACTGTGCCAATAGCATTCGACGCAGCCCTGCCCGGCGTGCGGGCGAAGCCAGCCCGTTGGATGCAGCGTACATGCCCCGGTCCGCGTTCGGCCGGTACAGTGTGATGCGAGGCCTACTCGCTGCGGCGAATCCGGGCACCAACCGTACTGATGCGCGGATCCTGCGGCACCAGGCGTTGCGCTTCCTCGAGCGCCTCGCGTGCAGCGCTGCTGCGTCCCAGCATCGCTTCATGGTCGGCGCGATCCAGCCACGCGCTGCCGAGCTGGTGCCGCATGGCCACCTCCGCCGGATCACCGGGATCGAGCTGGTCGAGCGTCGCGAGCATGTCGTTCGCACGCTCGAGGTTGCCTTCGCGCAGCGCGTGCCCAAAATGATCCCTGGTGATTCCCGGAAGGTCGCGCAACCCCCTCTGGGCCGCGGCGTTGCTTCCGTCGATGCCGAGCGCGGAACGGTACAAATCGTAGGCGCAGTTGCCCGGCGGCAGCATGATGTCACCCTTGCGCGCCGCGATTCTGGCGCGCGCGACCAGATTGGCCAGCTTGGCGGATTCGGCCGGCGTCAGCTGTTGCCGCGCCGAGGCCGCCACATCGCCCCGCGTCTTGCCTTCCGACGCAAGACGCGATCGCGCGGCCATCAGGTCGGCGGATTTGGGCGCAAGCACCGCGGCCTGGCCGAGTAGGCCTTGCGCATCCCGCAGGTGTCCCGCGTCGATGGCTGCATTCGCCTGCACGACGAGGGCCTGTGCCACTTGCCCCAATCCTGCCTGCGCGGTTGCATTGCCGGGATCGGCGGCGAGCGCCGCCTTGAACTGGGCTTCGGCGTTGTCATCGCCCGTCCCGCTGATCTTGCCCGCCCGCAAATCGGCCTGGCCCTGGGCAAGATACTGGTCGCGTTGCGCATCGGCGGCGCGGTCGGCCGCGGCGATCGCCGCGCGCAAATCCGGAAGCTGAGAGTACCCGGGCAGCAGGTTCGAAAGGTCGGCGAGTGTCTGCCTGGCGCCCGCGCGATCGCCGTTGCCAAGCTGGGCCTGGATGCGCGAAGCCAGCAGGTCACCGATCTGGTCCATGCCGTGCCGCGCAATCGGGTTGTGCGGATCCCCGGCGAGCACCTTGCCGAACAACGCCGCGGCGCCGTCGCTTCCGTCGATGCTGCCGTTGGCCAGCGCCGCGCGCGCCTGGTCGAGGAGCACGCCGACGCTGGCGGTATGCAGGACCGCCTTGGCCAGAGCCCGATCGACCGCGGCGACATCGGTGCCACCGCCCAGCAGGCTGCGTGCTTCCTCGAGCGCACTGCGCGCCGCCATGTAATCGTGACGCTGCAACGCGGCCCTGGCACGCTGCAGTTCGGCATGGCCGACATGCTGCAGGCCCGCCAAGGCTTGTTCGCTGTCGGGATCGAGCGCCAGCGCGGCTTCGTACAGGTCGCGCGCACTGCCGGGACCGCCGCTCAATTCCCCCGCCGCGTAAGCCTTGCCGGCACGCGAGAGCAATGCATTCAACTGGGTCTGCGGCATCAACGCGGTAAGCATGGCCCGGTGGGTCCACGCCCACGCCCCGCCGGCAAGCAAAACCAGTACCACGATCGCCACCGCCCAGGGCGTGCGGCGATGCCGGCGCACTGCTCCTTCGCGCGTCGAAGCCGTGAACGGGGGCGGCCGCGACGGCACCCGAGCCTGTGCCTTGCGAACCGAGCCGGATCGATCGTCGCTGGCGTCGAGGTGATCGAGATTACCGAGCACCGGCTCGGTACGCCGCGCACTGCCTGGGGCCGGAGGGTCGTTGCGTTCGTTCATGCTGAATCCGTCACCGGCCGCGCCGACGTGGTGATCTCCACCCATGGGACCATTGCGGCCGAACGCGGTTCCGTCACGTCGATCCTCCGCAAGCGATTTCATCTTAGCATTCGGTCCCGCGCGAACCTTGCCTGACGGGACTCCCATTCAGCCACCGGCAAGGCGTCGTGCCTCGGTCACGTTGGGCAGGGCCGAAAGCTTCGCCAGCAGCGTCGACAGCTCGCCGAAATCGTGCAGGCGCAGGGTGAGATGCATCGTCATTTCACCGAGGTCGCGATGGCTGAGGCTGTCCGACGCCACGATCCGCGCGCCCGAATTGGTGATCACGTTGGTGATGTCGCGCTGCAACTCCCGGCGATCGTAACCCCGGACCGCAATGGCGACTTCATAGGCACGATCCGGTGCGCTTTGCCAGCGTACCTCGATCACGCGTTCCGGATTGCGTGCGCGCAGGCGTGCCAGCGCGGCGCAGTCGGCGCGGTGCACCGTGACCCCGCGGCCACGCGTGACGTAGCCGCAGACGTCGTCGCCCGGCAGCGGACGGCAGCAACGCGCCAGCGCGGTCAGCAGGTTGCCGACGCCTTCGACCATGAGGGCACCGGGCTTGCCCGCGTCCGGGGAAGGCTTGCGCGGTTGCTGGACCGGAACAGGGACCGGCTGCGTCTCGAGCAGTGCGCGGATCAATTGGGCGGCGCTTACCTCGCCGAGCGCGAGGGCGACCAGCAGATCGTCGCGCCCCTTGCGATGCAGCCGTGCCGGCAAGCGTTCCAGCTTGTCCTCGGGTACCGCCAGGCGCCGCGCCTCGCGTTCGAGGATCAGGCGACCGGCGGCGAGGTTGGCGGCGAGATCCTCGCGCCGGAACCATGCGCGCAGCTTGCCGCGCGCGCTGGCGGTGTTGAGATAGCCCAGGTGCGGCGAAAGCCAGTCACGGCTGGGTGCCGGATCGCGTGCGGTCAGGATATCGATGCGATCGCCGCTGGCCGGCTGGTGGCTCAGGGGCACGATGCGGCCGTTGACCTTGGCGCCGCGGCAGCGGTGACCGACCATGGTGTGGACGTGGTAGGCGAAGTCCAGCACCGTCGCGCCAGCCTGCAGGTCCAGAACTTCGCCCTTCGGTGTCAACAGGTATACCCGGTCTTCGGCCAGCTCGGCGCGAAGCTCGGCCGCCAGCGTGGCGTCGTCCTCGTCGTCGGCACGGGTCTCGAGCAGCTTGCGCATCCATGCCACTCGCGCCTGGTAGGCGGCATCGCCCTGGCCGCCCTCCTTGTATCGCCAGTGCGCGGCCACGCCCAGCTCCGCACCCAGATGCATGTCTTCGGTGCGGATTTGCACCTCCAGCGTCTTGCCGTCCGGACCGATCACCGCAGTGTGCAGGGATCGATAGTCGTTGCCCTTCGGACGCGCGATGTAGTCGTCGAACTCTTGCGGAATGATGGGCCACAATCCATGCACGACGCCAAGTACCGCGTAGCAATCGGCCACGCTCCGCGTGATCACGCGGAGCGCGCGGATGTCGTAAAGTTCGCCGAAACCCACCCGCTTGCGCTGCATCTTCCGCCAGATCGAATAGATGTGCTTGGCGCGTCCCCTCACATCCGCCTCGACCCCCTGCGCCGCGAGTGCCGCACGCAGCTGTCCGACGCAGCGCGCGATCCAGTCCTCGCGAGCGGCGCGCCGCTCGTCCAGCAATGCGGCGATGCGATGGTAGACATCGGGCTGCAGGTATCGAAACGCAAGGTCCTCCAGCTCCCACTTCCATTGGCCGATGCCGAGGCGATTGGCGAGCGGGGCATGTATGTCACGGGTCAACTGCGCCAGTCCGCGCCGTTCCGGCTCGGGTAATGCGGCCGCGGCACGCATCCGCGCGAGCTGCCGCGCCAACAACAGGTACACCACGCGCAGGTCCCGGATGATCGCAAGCAGCAGCCTGCGCAGGCCCTCGGCACTGCCGGCCGCATCGCGCGCGGCATGCAATGCCCAGACGCGTTCCGCCTGCTGCTGGCCTTCGACCAGCCTGCGCAAGGCCTCGGATGCCCGTGGACGGATGTTTTGCCAGGCATCGGGATCGACCTGGGTCACGGCGTACCACCCCGACGCGGCCCGCGTATCCTCGTCGCAGCCTACCGACGCTAGCAACGCGTCCGTCTGCTCCCAGGTCGCGCGCTGGCGCGCCGGCAGCCTCGCGACGGGCGGGTCGGGCAAGCAGGCGGATTCGGCTGGACGGACTGGCATGGGCAAGTCGCCCTGTTGCGAAGGTAGCGACAGGGGAAAGGTTTGAGAAAGACCTTCAGTGTATTAAATTGCACCCTCGAATACCCCGTGCGACCGGCATGGGGCACTGCTATCATCGCCCAATGCGTACACGACTGATGCTGCCGGCCGCCCTGGCCCTGTTCCTGACCGCGTTGCCCGTCATGGCGCAACAGTTTTCCTCGCTGGAGGAACGCATGTCGGCGGCCGATTTCAAGGCGGCGGGGCTCGACAAGCTATCCCCGCAGCAACTCCGCTTCCTCGACGACTGGCTGCGCACGCACGAACCGGTCAAGGCCGTAACGGCCAGCGGCCAGCCGGTGTTCTATCCCGAAAACCAGCCACGCGACAAATTCAGCACGCACCTGGTCGGGCAGTTCAACGGCTGGGCGGGACATTCGACCTTCACCCTCGACAATGGCCAAGTCTGGAAGCAGGCCGAATCCGGGGCCTATTCCTGTCCCTCGATCGACAATCCCGAAGTGACCATCAAGCCGATGATCCTCGGAAGCTGGCTGATGTACGTGCAGGGCTGCAACGAAAGCGTGCGCGTCGAACGAATCAAGTAGCCTCCGATCGACCGGCCTTGCCCGCGCCCCATGGCAGGCATCCCGAATCCGTTCCCAACCATTCCTGCCGCGCGAGGATCATGACGTGCTGCAAGCATGGCTGCCGCTGCTGGCGATCGTCGCGCTGATTGCGACGTGGCATCACGTGCTGCGCCTGCGTGAACGGGCGACGGCGCACGCCCGGCGGGTTTGCGAACAGCACGGCCTGCAGCTGCTCGATGAGAGTGTCGCACTGCACCGCTTGCAATTCGGCTGGAGACGCGGCGTGCTGCACGTGACCCGCGAATACCAGTTCTATACGAGCCTGACCGGCGATGACCGCCGCGGCGCCCGCATTGCAGTGCTCGGCGACCGCATCGTGTCCGTGAGCCTTCCCGAACGTGAACCGGTCGTACTCGCCATAGCCACG
>JAJXWZ010000176.1 GCA_021781345.1 Pseudomonadota bacterium | reverse complement strand
CGCATGATGCAGAAGCAAGGCGTCGTCACCGACAACGGCGCCGGTTTCCGCGCGGTCGACCTGGAGCAATACCTGCCGCAGACCCTCGACCTCGGGCTCGGCAAGCCGCAGGTGGCGGTGATCGTGGCCGAAGGCGACATCGTCGGCGGCAGGGCGCCGCCGGGCAGGATCGGCGGCGAGTCCACCGCCGCGCTCATCCGTGCCGCGCGCGCCGATCGCAGCGTGCGTGCGATCGTCCTGCGCGTAGATTCGCCCGGGGGCGAAGCCTTCGCGGCCGAACAGATCCGCCGCGAAGTCGTGCTGGCCGAACAGGCGGGCAAGCCCGTGATCGTCTCGATGGGCGACATGGCCGCAAGCGGCGGCTACTGGATCTCGATGAACGCGAAGCGGATCTTTGCCGAGCCCGACACGATCACCGGATCCATCGGCATCTTTGGCCTGTACTTCAGCGCGTCCGACGGACTCGCCAAGCTCGGCATCAACACTGCCGGAGAGGGCACCACGCCGCTCGCGGGGGCGTTCGACGTGCGGCGTCCGCTCGATCCCGCGTTCGGCGCGATGATCCAGAGCACCGTGGACAAGGGTTACCGCGACTTCGTGGGCAACGTCGCGCAGGCGCGCGGGAAGACCTATGCCGACATCGACGCGATCGCGCAGGGCAGGGTGTGGACCGGAGCGCAGGCGCTGCAGCGCGGCCTGGTCGACCAGCTCGGCGGCCTGCACGTTGCGATCGCCTATGCGGCGCATTCCGCCGGGCTCGGAAAGGCCTACGCGGTGCGCTACATCCAGCCGCCCCTGAGCGCCTGGCAGCGGCTCCTGGTCGGCGTCGGCGACAGCGTGTCCGTGCGCGCATTGGCGTCGATGGGCGTGCGGTTGCCGGAGTCGTGGCTGCTGGCGGCGCCAAAGCTGCTGCCGGAGCTCGGCTGGTTGCGGCACGTGGCGCCGGGCAAGCCGGTCGAGTACGCCTACTGTTTCTGCCGTCTTCAGCCTTGAGGCTGCACGGGTGGCGCCACCAGTGGGTGGGCGCACCCGCTCCGCGGAGCTACATCGACGACATGCCCATCCCGTAGGGATCGTCCTGCGGCAGTTCGGTGCCGCTGGCGCCTTCTGCGAGGCGGATCTTCAGCGCGAGGCCGTCGCGCGAATCGGCCTTGGACAGCGCCTCCTCGAGGTCGATGGTGCCTTCCTTGTACAGCCTGAACAGCGACTGGTCGAAGGTCTGCATGCCTTCCTCCAGGCTGCGTTCCATCGCCAGCTTGATTTCGTGCACCTCGCCGCGCCGCAGCAGGTCGCGGATGTGCGGGGTGTTGATCAGGACCTCGACCGCGGGTCGCCTGCGACCGTCCTTGCCCACCACAAGCCGCTGCGAAATGATCGCCTTGAGGTTCAGCGCCAGGTTCATCAGGATGTTCTTGTGCGCGGCCTCGGGGAAGAAGTTGAGGATGCGCTCGATGGTCTGGTCGGCGTTGTTGGAATGCAGCGTCGCCAGGCAGATGTGGCCGGTTTCGGAGAACCCGATCGCCGCGTCCATGGTGTCGGTGTCGCGGATCTCGCCGATCAGGATCACGTCCGGTGCCTCGCGCATCGCGTTCTTCAGCGCCTCGTGGTAGCTGTGCGTATCAAGGCCGACCTCGCGCTGGTTGACGATGGATTTCTTGTGCTTGTGCAGGAACTCGATCGGGTCCTCGACCGTGAGGATGTGGCCGGCCGCGTTGGTGTTGCGGTAGTCGATCATCGAGGCCAGCGTCGTGGACTTGCCCGAGCCGGTCGCGCCGACCACCAGGATCAGGCCGCGCGGTTCCATGATCAGTTTCTTGTAGATCTGCGGCAGCAGCAGCTCCTCGATCGAGGGGATGTCGCTCTTGATCGCGCGGATCACCAGCGCGACCTCGCCGCGCTGCTTGAACACGTTGACGCGGAAGCGCCCGACGTCCTTCACCGCCAGCGCCATGTTGTATTCCAGTTCGCGTTCGAACTTGGGCACCGAACCCTCGTCCATCAGCGAGTAGGCGATCTTCTTCACCATGCCCGAGGGCAGCGGGGAAGTACCCAATGCCGCCAGCCGGCCCTCGATCTTGATGTGCACGGGCGTACCGGTGGACAGGAACATGTCCGACGCGCCGCGATCCATCATCAGCTTGAGGAAGTATCCGATGTCCATCATTGTTCCCGGTCAGAGGCCGATGCAGGTCGCTCGTCGGCATTGCAATGCATAAATGTTACGCCGACAATGCACCGATGCGCTTCCGCAAGTGATGTTTATGACACGCATGCGCCGAAAAATCCATGCCCTCGCCCTGATCGGGCTGGCCGCCCTGGCCGGCTGCGCCACCATCCCTCCGCCCATCCAGTTGCTGGACAGCGCGCAGGCCGAGATCCGTGCCGCGCGCAATGCCGGTGCCGCGACCACCGCGCCGGAATCGCTGGCTGCGGCCGAACGCAGGCTGGCCGCAGCGCAGCAATCCAGCGCCAATGGCGACAACGGCAAGGCAACCGACAAGGCCGAGGAAGCCGAGGCTGCGGCGGCCACCGCGCGCGCGCGCGCCGAAGAGGCGCGACTCGGGCAGCAGATCCAGCAGCAGACCGCCCTCAACGAATCGCTGAAGGTCGACCTGCAACGCCGGCAGGCCGCAGCTGCCGCCGCGCAGCAGGCGGCGGTTGCACCCGCTGCCCCGGCATCCTCGGCCGCGCCGGCATCCGGCGCCAGCGCCGGGCAAGTGAACTTGCCGGCCATCCAGTTGGGCCAGCCGGTCACGCCATCACCTGCGTCCAGCGCGGCGCAGCCGCCAGTGTCAGCGAGTTCCACCGGCCAGTCCGGCCCGGGAGTGCAGCCATGAGAGGCATGCTTGTCGCCAGCCTGGTGGCCGTGTTGCTCGCGACCGGCTTGTTGCCGTCGCAGGTCCAGGCGGCGTCGGCCACGGATGCCGACGTGGCCCGCCTGTCCGCGCAGCTCGAGCGGCTGGACACCGATCCCGTGCTGGGCCAGTACGCGAGCGCGCAACGCACCCTGGCCCGCAACGCGATCGCGGACCTGCAGGATGCCGGCCACGGCGAGCGCGACCACGCGCTGTTCATGGCCGAGCAACGCGTGGCGTTGGCGCGTGCGGCCGCGCAAACCGACGCCGACCGGGCCAAGCTCGACCAGCTTCAGCGCGAGCATGACCAGATCATGTTGGAGGCCAGCCAGGCGGATGCCGCCACCGCGCGCGCGGAGCTCGCGCGGCAGCGCCTGCAATACGAGGCCGCCGTCCAGCAGGCCCAAATGCTGCAACAGCAAGGCGCACAGGCGGCCGAGCAAGCCCAGCAGGCGCAGGCCGAAGCCGAGCAGGCCAGGAAACTCGCCACGGCGCAGGCACGCGCGGCGGCCCTGGCGCGCAAGGAGGCCCGGCTGGCCGAAGCTGCCACCCAGGCGCTGCAGGGTACCGGCAGCGTGTCGGCCGGTGGCGGCGCGCATGCCAGCCTGCACCTGTCGGCGGCGTCCTTCGATTCCGGTTCCGACAACCTGACGGCATCGGGTCGCCGCCGGGTCGCCGATTTCGCACGGGCCCACGCGAAGCAGTCGATCCTGGTCGAGCCGCGCGGCTCCAGTACCGACAGGGTGCTGGCGGGTCGACGCGCAGTTGCGGTGGAGGCCGCGCTTGAGGCCGCGGGTGCCGGACGGGTGTCGATCCGGCCGGTGGCGCCCGCCGCCCGCGGCGCCGAGGTCGAAGTCCGGACGCAGCCGTAAACACCAGTCTGATCAACAACTTGCAATGCCTTTCCGGGTGACGGCCGTGCCCGGGATGCGGGCATCCCCGAGCACGTGCTGCTTGGTTGCCAAGCGCGTCGGGTCGGAGTAGGGTCCACATCAAGGTCGGCCCCATGCCGGCCCCGAGGCGCCATCGCATGAACCCCGCATCATTCCGGTTTCCACGCCCCGCAGTAGCGGCGCGTGGACGCGATTGCGCGCGCCACCATTCGTCAGGCGTTGCACACGCAAGAGGAGGCTGCTCCATGTTCGAACACCAGCAGAAAGACCACATAGACGCAGTGATGAAGGCGAACCCCGAGTTTCGCCGCCTTTATCAGCACCACCAAGAGCTGGACAGCAAGGTACGCGATGCGGAACTCGGCGTATTGCCGATGCACGACAACGCGCTGCACGGCATGAAGAAGGAAAAACTGCTGCTCAAGGATCGACTGACCCGAATGTGGGGCGAGATCGGCAACGCCTGAGCCAGCCGCCCTCCCGAACAATCCTCGCCGGCCCGCCATGCGCGGGCCGGCTTGTTCCCGGACCGCGTTGCCGTGGGCACGATCCCGGGGATCCCGGCACCGGCTCAATTTGGCGGAAGGGCGTTCTCGATGGACTCCAGGCGTTTGATGATGGCGGCCGCGCTCGACGCACGGGAGTGACTGCGGCGGATACTGGACGCTGCGGCCGCACCGATGCGGCTGGCCAGATCGCGATCATCGTGGACGTGCCGCATCAAGCGCGCGGCGTGCGCCACGTCCGGATCGGCCCAATGCTGGCCGTTCCAATAGGGATAGTCGCCACGATGCAGCGCGATCATGCGGGCGTCGACCAGCAGGCTGTTGTCGTCGTCCATGAAATCCAGATTGCCGGAATAGCGGGTCGCGATCACCGGTTTTCCGAAAAACATGCATTCGGCCAGATTGAGTCCGAAGCCTTCGGACCGATGAAGTGAAACGAAGCAATCGGCGATGATCTGCAGGCCCGACATTTCCTCGCGCGAAAGGAAGCCGTCCCGCAATTCGATCCTCGGGTCGCCGGCAACGCTGCGCTCCAGTGCCGCCAACTGGTCGGGAAAGCGCCGGCCGTTGCTGGTCTTGAGCAGAAGTCGCACCTTACGGTCGGGGTCGTCGAAGGCTTGCCGGAACGCCGCAATCACCGCCTGCGGATTCTTGCGGGCCGTGAACCCGTTGAAGTCGAAACTGAAGAGGAAAACGAACGCATCGCGAGGCAGCCCGAAATAGGCACGATCCATGCCCGTCGGTGCCACGGGTTCAATGGCAACGGGCATCCGCAGCACGGGCTTGCGGGTGTCCGCCTTGATCGCGTCGCGCACGAAGGTCGTGGGCGCCCAGACCTCGTCCACCAACGAAAACGCGCAGCGCCAGTCACGTGGAAACCGTTCCAGTTCCCAGGCCCAGAAGCCGATGTTGTAGTGCCCGTGGAACGCCCGCTTGCCGAGCAGGCTGCGCAGGATCGGCATCTGGTCCGCGTTGACGAAGCACGCGTTGATCGCAAATCCAAGCGCTTCCGAAAAGTGGCTTTCCATCGAGCGGTCTTGCTGCCGGCTGGCCGTGCCGACGTCAAGGTTGAAAATCGTGAACGGATAGTCGGCGTGCTCCAGTGCGCGGGCGTGTGCGCGCAAGGTTTCCGCAATGCCGAACTCTCCGCGTGCATAGCCGATCAGGCTGACACCCGGGTGCGCCGGGGGTCGCTTGATGCGATCGATGCGCGATCGCCCGCCGGATAGCAAGGGAGGGATCGGGGTGCCGGCCAGGGCGTGTAGGCGACGGCGCAATGCCAATCGCCACGTGAACGGGATGCGTGACGACAGCCATGCGGTGGCGGCTTCTCGATGAAGGGGCAAGATATTCGATCCCGATGGCCTGGCCGAGAGTGTACAAATCCGTGGTCGCCGTGACCTCCCTTGCACGCATCGGGCACCCGGGCCTACGCCGTTCGGTGATCGCGCAAGGCCCGTGTTCTCGCTAGGATGCGGCGATGCATCGCGGCAATCACCGGGGCGATGGCGCCAAGTCAGGCATCATTGTCGCCGTGGTGACGTCGTCGGATCGGGAGGATGTTGCCGTTGCGTCATGACAGTTCGCAGGGATGGACGGATGCGTCGTGGTGCGTCGCGACCACGCGGGGACAGCCCCCTGTCCGGGTTCCGCTGGCAGCCAACGATCAATTGCGCCCGCTGTCGATCTCCGGCGACGTCGGAGCCTGGGAGTCGATCGGTGGGACGCCTCGTTTCGAGCTCGGCCTCGAAGCGCTGGATCGCCCGGTAGGCGCGGGCTGGTACGTCTTGCAGGGTACGCTCGAGATGCTCGGTGATGGCATCGCATTGCCGAGCGTATGCGTAAGCCATGGTGAGCGTTCGGCGCTGGACGAGGCCGAATGGGTATTGCCCGAAACGGATCGGTTCGGGCGCATCCGCATGTTGTTGCTGTTCTTGGACGACGTCGCGTCATTGCGTTTTTCCCCGGGCATGGGGGCGATGCGATTCCGCATGGAAGGCTTCAGCTTGCGCCGCGTCTCGCGTTTCCGGGCGTTGCACACGATGCTGGGTGGTCCCCGGGGTGCGTCGTCGACAGGCCGCGCCGGGCGCATGCAGGAATGGATCCGGGCGGTCAGGTGCCGCGGTCTGAAGCATGCGACCGACGAGCTTTATGCAGGGTATCGCGGGCGCATGTGGCCGCGAGGCATGGACCCGTACGCCGTGTGGGTCCGCAAGTACGACCCGCCGCGCCACGCGGTGCGCGATGCGCGTTCCGATCGCACATTGGACGGCGGTTCGGGCGGGACGCCCCGGATATCGGTGCTGTTGTGCATTCATGAGTCGCGGGGGCGGCATTTGCGCCGCTGCCTGGACAGCCTGCTAGAACAATCCTGGCGGCTTTGGGAATTGTGTGCCGTCGTCGATGCGACGGCGGACCCCGACGCATCGAGGGTGCTGGCCGAGTACGCGGCGCGAGATCCGCGCATACGCTCCGTCGCTCGCTCGGCGGCGGATCCCGCGGCCGATCCGCGCGAGCAGGCCCTCGCCGCGGCGCGTGGAGATTACGTTGCGCTGCTCGACCAGAACGATGAATGGCATGCGCTGGCATTGCAGCGCGTGGTCGCAGCGCTGGCGGACGATCCGGATGTCGCCGTCGTCTATGCGGACGAAGACCGGGTGGATGCCGCGGGTCACCGGCGCGAACCCGAATTCAAGCCGGATTGGAATCTCGACCTTTTGCGCGCCCGCAACTATATCGGCCGCTTCGTCGTGGTCCGCGGCTCTGTGCTGCGGGAGGCCGGCGGTTTCCGGAGCGGATTCGACGACGGTGCTGATCACGACATGATCCTGCGTTGCTGCGAACGCGTGCGACCCCGCCAGATACGCCATCTCCCCGAGATCCTTTGCCACGTGCACGCCACGGATGAACCCGCATACGCACGGCACGATCACCCCGGCGGCGTAGGCAGCGTGCGTGCGGTCGAGGATCACCTCGAGCGCATCGGGATCACTGCACGGGTGGGAGTGGACGGCTTGCCTGCCGGCCATTGCCGCGTGCGCTGGCCGTTGCCGCGACCCGTGCCGGCCGTCAGCATCATCATCCCCACCCGCAACCATGCCGGACTCCTGCGACGATGCGTGGAGAGCATCCTGC
The DNA here is from genome assembly GCA_021781345.1 of Pseudomonadota bacterium. Taxonomy (GTDB): domain Bacteria; phylum Pseudomonadota; class Gammaproteobacteria; order Xanthomonadales; family Rhodanobacteraceae; genus 66-474. The sequence continues at coordinate 2,702 of JAJXWZ010000176.1, read as the reverse complement.
AGCGTTCGACCTACCCGCACTTCGAATTGGTCGTGGTCGACAACCGGTCGGATGATCGAGGCGCGCTGCGCTACCTGGCAGCGCTGGCCCGCCGCGAGCATGTCAAGGTGCTGCGCTACGACAAGCCGTTCAATTTTTCGGCGATCAACAACTGGGCGGTGCGGCAGTCGAGCGGGGCGCTGCTGGCCCTCGTCAACAACGACATCGAGGTCATTACTCCGGACTGGATGGAGGAGATGGCGGGTTTCGCCGTGCGGCCAGACACGGGCGCGGTTGGCGCGATGCTTTACTATCCCTGCAACGCCATCCAGCACGCGGGCATGGTGCTGGGGATCGGCGGCGTCGCGGGGCACGTCTACGCTGGCAAGCCGAGGGGCTATGATGGTGACCACGGGCGCGCGCGGGTCGCGCAGAATCTCTCGGCCGTCACCGGCGCGTGCCTGATGGTGCGGCGCGAGCTTTTCGATGCGGCAGGTGGCTTGGACGAGCGGCTTCCTGTTGAATTCAACGACGTCGACTTTTGCCTGCGGCTGCGGGAGCTGGGCTATCGCAACACGTGGACGCCGTTCGCCGAGCTTTACCACCACGAGTCGGCTTCACGTGCGATCGAGGACGATGCCGCGCGGCGCCTGCGTGCCACCGGCGTTGCTTGGATGCTGGATCGCTGGCGTCACGTGTTGCGCGACGATCCCGCCTACAACCCAAATCTCTCGTTGCAGGGACTCGACTGCGAACCGGCGTTTCCGCCCCGGGAGCGGAAGTAGCTGCACAATTGACAGGGTGAAGTCCGTTGCGCCCGCGGCCGCCCGGACTCCGGCGTGCCGAACCGGTGGTTCGCACGGGCTCCGGTATCATGCGAGGGTCGGGTGCGGCTGGATCGCGCCCACGTGCCCATGAAGGCCGCCGGCCACTCCCCGGAACACCCATGACCGTCGTTGACAGCATCCTCGAATTGATCGGCCACACCCCGATGCTGCGCGTGCGCCGCCTCGACACCGGCACGTGCGAGCTGTTCCTCAAGCTCGAATCGGCCAATCCCGGCGGATCAATCAAGGACCGCATCGGGCTGTCGATGATCGACGGCGCCGAGAAGGCCGGCAAGATCAGGCCCGGCGCCACCTTAGTTGAGGGCACCGCCGGCAACACCGGCCTCGGCCTCGCGCTGGTCGCGCAGGCCAAGGGCTACAAGCTGATCCTGGTCGTCCCCGACAAGATGAGCCGCGAGAAGATCTTCAACCTCAAGGCCATGGGTGCCGAGGTGGTGCTGACGCGCTCGGACGTCGCCAAGGGTCACCCCGAGTACTACCAGGATCTCGCTGCGAGCATCGCGGAACGGACTCCGGGCGCCTACTTCATCAACCAGTTCGGCAATCCCGACAATCCGGCCGCGCACGAGGCCAGCACCGGTCCCGAGATCTTCGACCAGATGGATGGGCGCGTGGATGCCATCGTGCTGGGTTGCGGTTCGTCGGGCACCATGACCGGGCTTTCGCATTTCCTGGAGAAGCATTCGCCGAATACGGAATTGGTCCTGGCCGACCCGGTCGGCTCGATCCTTGCGCAGTACATCAACGAGGGCACCCTCTCGAAGAAATCCGCGACCTGGATGGTCGAAGGCATCGGCGAGGATTTCCTGCCCACGATCAGTGATTTCTCGCGGGTGAAAAAGGCCTATGCGATCAGCGACAAGGAGAGCTTCCTGACCGCGCGCGAACTGCTGAAACAGGAAGGCGTGCTGGGCGGCTCGTCGACCGGAACGCTGCTGGCCGCGGCGCTCCGATATTGCCGCGAGCAGACGGCGCCCAAGCGCGTCGTCACGCTGGTGTGCGACACCGGCAACAAGTACCTGTCCAAGCTCTACAACGACTACTGGATGCTCGACAATGGCTTCCTCGACCGCCAGCCGACCGGCGACCTGCGCGACCTGATCCTGCGTCCGTATGCCCAGCGCGACACCGTGGTCGCAGCGCCCGCCGACCTGCTGGTGACGGCCTACAACCGCATGAAGCTGTACGACGTTTCGCAATTGCCGGTGATGGACGGCGAGAGGATCGTTGGCATCATCGACGAATCGGACCTGCTGCTGCACGTCTACGGCGACGAGAAGCGCTTCCTTGATCCCGTCGCGACCGCGATGATCACCACGCTGGAAACGCTCGACGTCAAGGCGCCGATCGAGGGCCTGCTGCCCGTTTTCGAGCAGGGTCGCGTCGCGATCGTGGTGGATGGCGACAAGTTCCTCGGCCTCATCACGCGCATCGACCTGCTCAATTACCTGCGGCGCAGGGTGTCATGATCGCTGCATCCTTGTGCTTGCCCACACGCGTTTGATGTTCCGGGCCGGATTGGACGGCCATTTCTCTCTTCCCTTGATAGCCACAGTCGACATGCCAAACAGCAGCCAATCCCTTTCCCTCGCCACCCGCGCCATCCACGCCGGCCAGGCCCCCGACCCCTCCACCGGCGCGATCATGACGCCGATCTACCAGACTTCGACCTACGTGCAGGCCAGCCCCGGCAAGCACCAGGGGTTCGAGTATTCGCGCACCCACAATCCGACCCGGTTCGCCTGGGAGCGTTGCGTGGCCGACCTGGAAGGCGGCGTCGCCGGTTTCGCCTTCGCATCCGGCATGGCCGCGATCGCGACGGTACTGGAACTCAACGATTCCGGCAGCCACGTGATCGCGATGGACGACCTCTAC
>JAJXWZ010000093.1 GCA_021781345.1 Pseudomonadota bacterium | reverse complement strand
CGCCCGCAGCGTGCCCAGCACCAGATGCCAGGCCAAACGCCGGTAATTCTCGGCGTCCGCCACGCGCGGGCCGCGCAACACGCCCCAGGCGATGCCCAGCCATACGCGCCAGAAATACAGCAGCAGCGCCAGCAGCGTGCCCACATGCAGCACCACCAGGAACGGCAGGAAATCGCGCGCATGCTGGTCGATGCCGAGGTGCAGCAACGCCGGCAGCACCACGGCGTGCCCGAGGCTGCTAACCGGGAACAGTTCGGTCAGGCCTTGCACCAGGGCGATCAGCAGCAGGTTCCACAGGTTCATGGATGGCATCCGGGCGGGTGGGAAGCCACGATGGTAGGGCGCTCGCGCGCGCCACAGACTTACCGAGTCGTAAGCCAATACTTTGCACGCAGCAGCCAGGCCACGGCCAATCGCATCATAAAAAGGCAGACGCAATAATTTTTGCACTATCGATGTGCAAAATGACCGGCGCCGGCGCGCTACGCCGCAGCGCCACGGGCCGGAGCATTGGCATATTCTTTGCTGATACCGGGCACCCCCTTGTTACCTGGAGTACGCCATGTCCGCCGATCACGTCCTGAAAATGATGGCCGAACACGAGATCGAGTTCGTCGACTTCCGCTTCGCCGACATGGCCGGACGCCAGCACCACGTCACCTTCCCCGCGCACGCCATCGAAGCCGAAACCTTCGAGGACGGCAAGATGTTCGACGGCTCGTCGATCTCCGGCTGGAAGGGCATCAACGAGTCGGACATGGTACTGATGCCCGACCCCGCCACCGCCGTGCTCGACCCGTTCAGCGGCGCCAAGCAACTGATCCTCACCTGCGACGTGCTCGAGCCCAGCACCATGCAGGCCTACGGCCGCGATCCACGCTCCATCGCCAAGCGCGCCGAGGCGTTCCTGAAATCCACCGGCATCGCCGACACCGCCTTTTTCGGTCCGGAGCCGGAGTTCTTCATCTTCGACTCGGTGCGCTACGCCAACGACATGGGCAAGGTGTTCTACGCGATCGAATCCGAGGAGGCCGCGTGGTCCTCGGGCCAGCGCACCGAGGGCGGCAACTCCGGGCACCGGCCGGGTGTGAAGGGCGGTTATTTCCCGGTCAGTCCGGTGGATTCGCTGGGTGACCTGCGCGCCGAGATGTGCAAAACGCTGGAGGCCATGGGCCTGAAGGTCGAGGTGCACCACCACGAAGTGGCCACCGCCGGCCAGTGCGAGATCGGCACGCGCTTCAACACCCTGGTGCGCAAGGCCGACGAGCTGATGACGCTGAAGTACGTCATCAAGAACGTGGCGCACCAGAACGGCAAGACCGCCACCTTCATGCCCAAGCCCATCGTCGGCGACAACGGCAGCGGCATGCACGTGCACCAGTCGCTGAGCAAGGACGGCAAGAACCTGTTCGCCGGCGAGTTGTACGGCGGGCTCAGCCAGATCGCATTGTGGTACATCGGCGGCATCTTCAAGCACGCCAAGGCAATCAACGCCTTCGCCAATTCCACCACCAACAGCTACAAGCGCCTGGTGCCCGGTTTCGAGGCGCCGGTGATGCTGGCGTATTCGGCGCGCAACCGCTCGGCCAGTTGCCGCATCCCGTACGTGTCCAGCCCCAAGGGCCGCCGCATCGAGGTGCGCTTCCCCGATCCGGTCAACTCCGGCTACCTCACCTTCACCGCGCTGATGATGGCCGGGCTGGACGGCATCCTCAACAAGATCGATCCGGGCGCGCCTTCCGACAAGGATCTCTACGACCTGCCGCCCGAGGAGGAGAAGAACATCCCACAGGTGTGCTCCAGCCTCGATCAGGCGCTGGAAGCCCTGGATGCGGACCGCGCCTTCCTCAAGGCCGGTGGAGTGCTCAGCGACGACTTCATCGACGGCTATATCGCGCTGAAGATGCAGGAGGTCACGCGCTTCCGCGCGGCGACGCATCCGCTCGAGTACCAGATGTACTACGCGATCTGAGTCCGCGAACCCATGCCCCGCGACGTTCCCTCCCCGGTGCAGGAGAGGGAACGGCGGTCGGGGTAGGCGCAGGCGCTCATCCCGAGCGTGCGTCGACGGCGCTGCGCATCGAGCGCGACGTGCTCGATCGCATCCGATTCGACATCCACCGCCTGCCCCGAGGCGGGCCCTGGATTCACGCGCAGAATGGGGATGTCACGCCGCGACGGCGGCGTCACGACGTTCGCGTCCCTGCATCAGCGCGTAGACGTTTCAATCCGCGCCCGCTCTCGTGAGAGCGGGCGACCAGCACTTGCGCGGTATCCACACCGCGCAGCTCGGTTTCAATCCGCGCCCGCTCCCGTCAGGTGCCAGTCGCCGACATCGTTTGCGCTGTGTGCAAAATACACACGCCTATCGAGGCCGTTTGTGTGCATGAATCGGCGGCTCCATGTCGTGGGATGCGATTGTGACGTTGGAGAGTGGTACAAACGACCGGCGTATGGCGCAGGGCTTCCTCAGTACTCCGGTCTCAAACCCCCAGCACGTTTAC
>JAJXWZ010000065.1 GCA_021781345.1 Pseudomonadota bacterium | reverse complement strand
GCGAACGACGGCCGGGCCAGCAATCGCGCGCGGTAGGCGCGCAGCGCCGGATAGTGCTCGGCAATGGGCACGGTCCAGTCGGCGTAGAACAGCGCCGGAGCCGCCGCGCAGTCCGCCATCGTGAAATCGGGGCCGGCCGCCCAGGTCCGCTCCGCGAGCTGTCCTTCGAGCCACGCGTAGGCGACTTCCAGCTTGCTGACTGCGTCGGCGAGCCCTTCTTCTTTCCTGTCGGCGCGACCCGTCAGCGCGCCTGCCACGGCGCACTGCACCGGGCTCATGACATGCAGATCGAAAAAGCGGTCGAGGAAACGCACCTCCAGCGCGGCCATCGGCTCCGCGGGCAACAGGCGCACCGGTCCGGGATGGGCAAGCTGCAGATGCTCGATGATGATGCTGCTCTCGACCACCGTGCGATCGCCGTCCACCAGCAGGGGGAACTTGCGCAACGGCCAGCGCTGCTGCCACGGCGCGGTGTGCTGCGGCGCATCCGGCCCGAGGGTGCGGAATTCGAAGGCGATCCCGTTTTCATAGAGCGCGATCAGCACTTTCTGGGTGTACGAAGAAAAGGGATGGCCGTAGAGTGCGAGCGGCATAGGGAGAGGCTCCTGGAAAAAAGTTGGCCTGGCTACGGATGCAGCTTTTCATGCTGTTCCAGCATGTGCACGAATTTCGCAATGCGCGCGGCGCGTGTTTCCGCCTTTTTCGCAGTTTGTATCCGGAACAGCAGCGCGTAGCGATTGCGGGCATCGAGTGTCTGAAAGAAAGCAAGGGCGCGGGGACGGCGGTCCAGCGCGGACTGAAAATCGGCCGGCACGGTGGCCGTGCCGGCCGAATCGTAGGCGGCGTCCCAACGGCCATCGTGCTTTGCGCGCGCCATCTCGCTCAGCCCCGCCGGCTTCATCCGGCCGGCCTCGACCAGGGCAAGCGCCTTGGCTTTGTTGATCTTCGACCAGATGCTTTTGTTCGTGCGCCGGGTGAATTTCTGTCGCCAGAACTGCGCATCCTGCGCCTGTTTTTGTCCGTCGATCCAGCCAAAACACAGCGCGGCCTCGATGGCCTCGTCGTACGTCAGCGAGCGAGCGTCGCTGCCTTTTCTTGCAAGTTTCAACCACACCCCAGGTGATGTGGCGTGATGGTCTTCCAGCCAGGCAAACCAGTCGGCCTGCTGCGCGCAGTGGAGAATGGGCGGCGCTTGAGGTGATTTTGGTTTCATTTTCCTTTCGGGTATCGAACCGATGCGGTTCAAGCCTTCGCGCATTTGCCGACGGTATCCCAGGTGCGCGTGGTCACGTCGGTGCCGAACGTCTTCTCGATCAGCGTCATGAACACTGGGCCGCGCGGGTTCGGTACGTAAGCGGAGAATACTTCCCGGCCATGCATGGCAAGGATGCCTGCGCCGTCGAGCTCGATCGGGAGCGAGAGATTCGCTGTCGGAGGATCGCGCAGAAACGTGACCACGCGCTTGGCGTTCGTCGGCAGGTCGAAGACGGCGTAGGGGGTGGCCTCGATCAGCGCGTGCAGCGCATCGGTCGGGCGCACGATGGTGTGGAAGCTGCGGTCGAGGTGCGTTGCCATCGCCGCTTCGATCCTGCGTTCGAGCGCGGCTTCCGACGCGGCACGCGCGTCGAACGCGACGTTGCCGCTTGAGAGCACGGTTCTGACGCCGGTAAAGCCCGCCGCCTCGAAGCAGCGCTTCAACTCGGACATCCTGGCGTTCATCGGGCTCACGCCGCGAAGAAAGGCAAGGTAACGCGGCATGGAGGCTCCTTGATCCGCTTATGCGACGGACTTTGCCATGTTCGCTATCTCAGCCGCGCCAGCAGTCCCTTGCGACGGACGATGTTCTTGTAGTCCCACTGGATTTCCCGCGCTTTCGCGAGCCAGCGCTGCAAATCCTCTACACCGATGATGCATGCACTGCGAAGCCGGGTGCTGTTGCGCGCCGTCGAGGCGATGGTTCACGGTCGGCGTCTGACGCTGATGGACCTGGCCCGCGCATGGCCGGACGGAGCGGATTCGTGCGCTCACCCCCACCCCTCCCGCAGGGCGAGGGCGGTCATTCACTCCGCTGGCTGTGGCGGCGGCAAGATCTCGGGATCTTCATCACCCTCGCTGCGTTCGGCCTTGTGGCTTTCGCCCAGCACCAGATACACCGCCGGCACCACGAACAGGGTGAACAGGGTGCCGATGGAAAGACCGGTGAAGATCACCAGGCCCATGTCGTGGCGTCCGGCAGCGCCAGCGCCGCCGGCGAACACCAGCGGCACCACACCCAGCACCATGGCCAGGGTCGTCATCAGGATCGGGCGCAGGCGCACGGTCGCGGCTTCCTCGATCGCCTCGCGCTTGGACAGGCCGTGCTCGCGCTGCAGCTGGTTGGCGAACTCCACCATCAGGATGCCGTGTTTGCTGATCAGGCCGACCAGCGTGACCAGGCCGACCTCGGTGTAGATGTTGAGCGTGGACAGGCCGAGGTTGATGAACAGCAGCGCGCCGAAGGTCGCCATCGGCACCGCCACCAGGATCACCAGCGGGTCGCGGAAGCTCTCGAACTGCGCGGACAACGCCAGGAACACGATCACGATCGCGAACAGCAGCGTGAACAGGAAGCCGCCGGATTCCTGCTGGAACTGGCGCGACTCGCCCGCATAATCGGCCGTGTAGCCGGTAGGCGCGACCTGCTTCAGCGTGTCCTGCATGAAGGCAAGCGCGCTGCCCAGCGATACGCCCGGCACGATCACGCCCGAGATCGTCGCCGAATTGAGCTGCTGGAAGTGGTTGATCGACTCCGGCACCGTCTGGTAGGTCAGGTGCGCAACGGTGGATGCCGGGATCATGCCGCCGGTCGGCGTCTTGATGTAGTAGTTCTCGAGCTGCGCGGGATTCAGGCGGTCGACCTGCGCGACCTGAGAGATCACGCGATAGGCGCGCCCCGAGATCGAGAAATAATTGACGTAGTTGCCGCCCAGCGCCGCCGACAGCGCCGCACCGACGCTCTGCTGGGTCAGGCCCAACGCCGCGACCTTGTCGCGGTCGAGCGTCACGGTTGCCTGCGGCTGGTCGATCTTGAGGTCGGAATCGACGAAGAAGAACATGCCTGAGGCCTGAGCCTTGGCCAGCACCTGCTGCGCCACGTCGTCGAGGTTCTGCAGCGGCTCGGTGGTCTTGATCACGAACTGCACCGGCATGCCGAACGCACCCGGCAACGACGGGAACTGGAACACCGCCATGCGCGCGCCGGCGATGCCGTCGAGCTTGGGCTGGATGGCTTGCTGGATCTCGGTCGCGCTGCGGCTGCGCTCGCCCCACGGCTTCAGCATGATGCCGGAGAATCCCGAGTTCACCGCACCCATGCCGGTGAACTGGAAGGTGTGGGTGTATTCGGGCAGCGACTTGGCGACGTCGAAAATCTGCCTGGTGTACAGGTCCATCTGGGTGATGGTGGCGTCGGGCGGACCCTGGGTCTGCGCCAGCACGATGCCCTGGTCTTCCTGCGGCGCCAACTCCGAACTGGCGGTCCTGAACAGGTACACGTTGCCGGCAAGGATCAGGGCGCCGAACACGATCGCGACCAGCCAGGTATCCAGCGAGGAATGCAACGTGCGCCGGTAGCGGTCGCGGACCCAGTTGGAAACCTTGTCGATGCGCTTGACGAAGGGTTTCCGGTGGTCGGATTCGCGCAGCACCTTCGAGCACAGCATCGGCGACAGCGTCAAGGCCACGATCGCCGAAATCACCACCGCGCCGGCGAGGGTGAAGGCGAACTCGGTGAACAGCGCGCCGGTCAGTCCACCCTGGAAACCGACCGGCACGTACACCGCGATCAGCACGATGGTCATCGCGATGATCGGCGAGGCCAGTTCGCGCGCCGCCAGCAGCGCCGCCTTGAACGGCGAGTGCGCGTCCTTCATGTGGCGGTCGACGTTCTCGACCACGATGATCGCGTCGTCCACCACCAGGCCGATCGCCAGCACCAGCGCCAGCAGGGTCAGCAGGTTGATCGAATAGCCCAGGATCAGCATCACCACGAACGCGCCGATCAGCGACAGCGGCATCGCCAGCACCGGGATCAGCACCGAACGCAGGGTGCCGAGGAACAGGAAAATCACCACGGTGACGATGATCAGGGTCTCGGCGAGGGTCTTCACCACCTCGTCGATCGAGGCGCGAATGAAGTCGGTGCCGTCGTAGGCGATGCGGCCGCTGAGCCCGGTCGGCAGTTGCGACTGGATCTGCGGAAACAACCTGCGCACCCGCCCGATCACGTCCAGCACGTTGGCGTCCGGCGCGGCCTTGATGCCGATCGCGACCGTTGGCTGGCCGTCGAAGGAGAAGTCGGTGTTGTAGCTCTCGGCGCCCAGGGTGACGTCGGCGACATCCCGCAGGCGCACGATGTCGGCGCCATCGGCCTTCACCACCAGGTTCTTGAACTCGTCGACCGTGTGCAGGTCGGTGGCAGCGGTCAGGTTGACGCTGACCATCTGGCCCTTGGTGGTGCCGATCGCCGAGAGGAAATTGTTGGCCGCCAGCGCCTGGTTGACGTCGGTCGCGGTGACGCCGTGCGCGGCCATCTTGACCGGATCCAGCCACGCGCGCAGCGCGAAGGTTCGCGCGCCGATGATCTCGGCGCTCTGCACGCCCTCGACCGCGCTCAGCTGTGGCTGCACCACGCGGGTCAGGTAGTCGGTGATCTTGTTGGAAGGCAGTGTCTTCGACGAGAAACCGAGATACATCGAGGCGACCTGCTCGCCGGTCTGCAGCGTGATCACGGGCTGCTGCGCCTGTTGCGGCAGCTGGTTCTTCACCGAGTTGACCAGTGCCGAGATTTCGGTGAGCGCCTTGTTGCCATCGTAGTTCAGGCGCAGCGTCGCCGTGATCAGCGACACGCCCGGCGTCGACGACGAGGTCATGTAATCAATGCCCTGCGCCTGCGCGATGGCCTGCTCCAGCGGCTGGGTGATGAAGCCCGCCATGGTCTGCGCATTGGCGCCGTAGTAGACCGTCTGCACCACGATGGTGGCGCTTTCCGTCTTCGGATACTGGCGGATCGGCAGGGACGTCACCGCGCGCAGCCCCAGCACCAGGATCAGCAGGCTGACCGTGGCGGCGAGGACCGGGCGCTTGATGAAAAGATCGGTGAATTTCATGTCGGCAATCTGCGCATAGGGTTTGTGGTGTGTGGCAGGAGCCGGCTGGCCGGCGACCACTGCATCAATCGCGCGCAAGCGCGCTCCTACTGCTCCACCGGATGCGGATTCGGGTCGAAGGCCGGCTGCACCTTGTTGTTGATGTCCACCGGGGTGTCGTTCCTGAGTTTCAACTGGCCGCTGGTGACGATGACATCGCCCTGCTTGATGCCCGACAGGATCGCGACCTGGTCGCCACGGCGCGGACCCAGCGTGACCACCGCCAGGGTCGCGTAGTGCGACGGGCCGTGCTCGCCTTTGGCCGCATCCGAAGGCGCAGGTGCCTTCGCCTTGACCGGATTGCCGTTGGCATCGCGCTCGGGCGGCGTGCCTTCGTGGACCACGAACACGGTGTCGCCGTATGGCGCGTACGCGACCGCGGTCTGCGGCAGCGTCAAATAACGTTGCGTAGCGCCCGCGTTCGCCGCGATCCTGGCGAACATGCCGGGCACCAGCAGTTTGTCCGGATTGGCCACGATCGCCTCGGCCGCAGCGTTGCGGGTGGAGAGATCGACCTTGGGCGCAGTCGCCGAAACCTTGCCGTTGAACGTCTTGTCCTTGAAGGCATCCACACTGACCTCGACCTTGCCGCCGACCTTCAGCGTGTCCAGCGAGGACTGCGGCACGGTGAAGTCGACGTACACCGGATCGAGCTGTTGCAGCGTCACGACCGCGGTGCCGACCTTGATGTAGTCGCCAGGATTCACGGTGATGATGCCGATGCGGCCGGAAAACGGCGCGCGCAGGGTCTTCTTGTCGACCAGCGCCTGTTGCGCGGCGACGTTGGCCTGCGCACCTTTCAGGTTGGCCATGTCGGTGTCGTACTGGGCCTTGCTGATCGCCTGCACCGCCAGCTGTTGCCGGGCGCGCCCGGCGGTCAGCTTCGCCAGCTGCGCGGTGGCCTGCAGCGAGGCGAGCTTGCCGCGATCGTCGGCATCCACCAGCCTGACCAGCACCTGGCCTTTGTCCACGTCGGCGCCGGATTTCACGTCCACGCTCTCGACCAGACCGGCGACGTCGAAGGCGAGGTCCGCGCCGTGCACGGCGCGCACGTCGCCGACCGCCTCGACGTGCGGTTGCCACGCCTGGTACTCGGCAATCATGGTGCTGACGGTCTGCGGCGGGTTGGCCATGGACACCATGAATTTGCCCATCATGATGCCCTTGAAGGTGTTGAAGCCGATCAGCAGCGCGAACAGGATCAGCACCGCCAGGATCACGATGATCAGGCGCTTGCGCTGCCTGGGCCGGGCGGAGATTGCGTATGCGTTCATGGGGTCATCTCTTTTGCGATCGTCCCTGATCGCGGCGACCAGGGAACATGTCGTTGGCTGAAACCAGGGGCTATTTTTTCGTTGAAACCACGGCCTTGCCGTCCTGCCAAGCCGCCACCCAGCGCGGCATACAACGCGGCGGTGTCGGCAAGACGCGCGCTGCGCGCGGCGATCGCGGCGATGCGGGCCTGCTGGTACTGGCGCTCGGCGGACAGCAATGTCAGGTAATCGACGGCGCCGACCCGGTACTGGGCGCGGCTCAGCGACAGCAGCTTTTCGGCATCCCGCTCGGCGCTGGCCTGCGCCCGCAGCGACTGCGCGTCGTATTCGAGCGCCTGCAGGGTGTCGGCGACGTTCTGGAACGCCAGCAGCACGGTCTGCTGCCAGTCGGCCAGCGCCGCCTGCATGCCGGCCCGCGAAGCGCGTTGCTTGTGCAGCAGCTCGCCGCCGTGGAACAACGGTTGCAGCAGGTTCAGTCCGATCGACCACGCACCGCTGCCGGCGGAAAACAGATCGCCCGCATGCAGCGCGGCGGAGCCGCCACTGCCGGACAGAGTGATCTGCGGCAGCATGTTCGCGATCGCGACGCCGACCTCGGCGGTCGCCGCGTGCAGCGACGCCGAGGCCGCGCGGATGTCCGGACGCTGCGCGACCATGGCCGAGGGCAGGCTGACCGGAATGTCGGTGGGAAGGGTCACTTGTGCCAGCGTCAGCGTTTGCAGCTTCAGTTGCGCCGGTGTGACGCCGAGATAAGTCGCGAGCTGGTTCCGGGTTGCCGCGAGCCGTTGTTCCAGCGGCGGCAGCGTCGCCATGGTCGCGGACAACTGCGCGCGCACTGCCAGCGTGTCGGACAGCGACTTGGCGCCGATCGCCTGCTGCTTGCGGGTAATGTCGAGTTGTTTCTCGAGCGAGTCGAGGATGTCGCGGGTCGCCTGGATCTGCTCGCTCAGCGAGGCTTCTTGCAGCGATGCGGTGACCACGTTCGCCGCCAGCGTCAGGTAGGTCGCGTCGAGCAGGGCGCGCTGATAGTCGGCCTGGGCCTTTTGCGCTTCGATGCCGCGGCGCACGCCGCCGAACAAGTCGAACGTGTAGCTCACGTTCACCGAGGCGTTGTAGACGGTCAACGGCGGAAACTGGAAAGCGTCGCCGAACGACGCCCCGGATTGTTTCTGCCGTGTCACGCCCGCTTTCGCGTCCAGCGCCGGGAACAACGTACCGTCCGCGGCCCTGGCGTTTTCCTCGGCCTGCTTGAGCGAGGCCTCGGCGGCAGCGATGCTCGGGCTGTGCCGGAACGCCTGTTGCACGCGGCGATCCAGTTCGGCATTGCCGAACGTCGACCACCAGTGCCGCGGCACCGATTCGCCTTGCAGGAAGCGCTGCGCATCGCCGCCGGCGGTGTTGGTCGCAACCGTCGATTTCGGCAGCGGCGCCGTCGTGTAACGCTCGACGTGCGGCGTGGCCGGCTCGCGGAAATTCGGTCCGACGGCGCAGCCGGCCAGCGCAAGCGCAGTCATCGCCACCGCGGCCCGCCGGATGGCGGTCTCCAATTGGATCATGGGATACGTCATTTTTCGGCTTCCGGCAGATGGGTGTCGATCTCGCGGGCGAGCAGTTCGCATACCTGCCGATGATCGGGCGCGTGGTGTTCGTTGTAACTCCGGATGTCGGGATGCATCGTGTTCCTCCTTCACTGGAATCGACCGCGCCGTCTGCAACACAGCGCCAGACAGCAACACAGGCATGACTAGGGTTTGTCCTGATCGGCATCCCTGGGTGCGCAGAACGCCTTGCTGTAATACCCCGACGGGTCGAAACAGCACACCCGCCGCTTGCCGGATGCCAGCATCTCGCAGGCATTCGCGATGCGCTGCGCGCGGGTTTTGGCCTGCTTGGCCGAGGTGACCCAGTGGATCCAGTCGACGCGCGCGATCGTTGTGGTTTGCGCCCAGACGGCCCGCGCTGCGGGCGCTGCATCCAGCGCGGCTTGCAAATCCGGCGGGATCGCGGGCTCCGGTTCCTGTTCGACCGGACTGATCTCGAACGTGGCGATTTCGCCATAGTTCGTGCCGGTCGCTGCGAGCAATGCCGGGCTGATTTTCAGCCAGTGACTTTGCTCGCCGTCCGGCTCCAGCGTGGCCTGAAATGGGTGGCCGTTGAGGCTGCCCATGATCGTCGTGCGGCCGCGTCTGGGCAGTGTGGCGCTCACCGCTTTTGGCAGCACCACGAATGCCCAGGCGCCATCGTTGTCCGGCTGCTCCGGACGAAGCAGTTTTGCCGTGAACCTGGATTTTGTGTTGCCTGGTGTCATGTCTCATCCAGGCGTCAACGCGAATCTTGTCCGAGCCGAGCGCCTGGCGCGACGGTCGCCGGTTGGCCTGTGGCCGGGTCGGGACGGGGTGGCAAGGGCACATCGAACCCCAGCGCGCGGGTCGGGGCGTCATCGGCAACCGCGCGCACTTCAACGCAGCCGAAGCGCGCGCCGGGGATGTCGGCGGCAATCGCCATGGCGGCGTTCAAATCCGCCGCCTCGATCAGGTAATAGCCGCCGAGCATTTCCTTGGTTTCGGCAAACGGGCCGTCGGTGATTTGCAGCTTGCCGTCGCGCACGCGCAGTGTCTTCGCCGTTTCGGGCGGCAGCAGGCGGTTGGCGCTGACGAACTGGCCGCTGGCCCGGATGCGCGCGGTGAATACGGCGTAGTCCTGAAACAGCGCGGCGGCGTCGGCCTCGCTCAGGTGTTCCATCATCGTTTCGGCGCTGATCAGGCAGATGAATTTCATGCTTGCTCCCGGGGTGTGGAGGCGGCGCGCTCACGCTGCGGATCGAGCGCCTCTTTGACCAGTGTCCAGGCTCACCACCCGCGCGAATCCGCCGAAAACCAGGCGCTGCATGTCGAACGGCATCTGCGCACCTTCCGGCGGCTGCATGCGCTCGTCCTGCTTCATTCGTTCCGCCGCGGCGTCGCAAACGGCGCGCGACGGCCACTCGATGAAAGCGAACACGATCGCCTCGTCCGGCTCGGCCTTCACGGCGCGGCGGAAATCGGTCACCTTGCCATTGGGCACATCGTCGCCCCAGGCTTCGACCAGGCGCAGCGCGCCGTAGTCCCTGAACATCGCCCAGGCCTCTTCGGCCAACTTGCGGTAATCCTCGCGCCTGGCCATCGGCACCGGGACGATGAAGCCCTGGACGTAGCTGTCGCTGGTCTCCTCACCGCGCTCGACGATCGGCTCGAAGCCGCCGTAGATGAGCCGCTTGCCGTCGAACGGCATCGGGTTCTGCGCCGGGTCGAGGCGCGCGTCGGTCTGGCTCAGTTCCTGCATCCGACCCATCACCTTGTCGCGAGCGGCCTTGCCGGGCCACTCGATCCACGAGAACACGACCGTCTCGTCGTGCCGGGCCGCGACTGCGCCCTGGAAGTCCGTGGTCTTGCCCTTGGGCACGTCGGCGCCCCAGCACTCGACCACCCGCGTCGCGCCGTACTCCATCATGGCGCCACCGGTCGTACTGGCGTGGTCGATGAACGTCTGCTTGTTCGCGGTCGGCACCGCGAGCACGAAACCGTCGATGTAAGGCATGAGGTTCTCCCTTGTGTCGAGAGTGGATTCAGCCGCGGCGCGCGGCCTCGATCGCCGCGATGTCGATCTTGCGCATCGTCATCATCGCCTCGAAGGTGCGCTTGGCCACGGCCGGGTCGGGGTCGGGGTCGGGGTCGGTATAGCCTTCGATGAGGACGCGCGGGGTGATCTGCCACGACACGCCCCAGCGGTCCTTGCACCAGCCGCACGCGCTT
>JAJXWZ010000002.1 GCA_021781345.1 Pseudomonadota bacterium | reverse complement strand
GCATGCCCTTGGTCGTTGTGCTGGAAGCCAAGGCGGGTGGCGTGGGCGGCCGGGTCGGGCCGCCACTCATCGCCCTGGAGGACCAGCCGCCGGGCGGGATAGTCGAACGTCCATACCCCACTTTCGTAGAGATAACTGCCGCTGAACTGGCCGTCGTCGGTGAATGACGCGGGCACGTGCTGGACCATCAGGACCTTGCCGCAGGGGCTGTTCCTGGGCGGCGGCAGTCCGTGCCCGGGCCGGTAGCGCGGCAGGTTGGCCACGGTCACGGAATCGTGGGCACCGATCCGGCAGGTACGGGTCGCGAGGTGCAGGCGCTGTGCGACGGTCGAGGTAATCCAGTACAAACCGATGGTGCCGCCACCCCCGCCGGTATCGACGATCAGCCTGAGCTTCCGGCCATCCACGGTTTCCGGCGTGGCATAGAAATGGCCTGCTTCGTAGACCGTGGGCAGCACGCGTGCGGCGCTGGTCGTGCCGACAGCCGGCATCGCGCCGGTGATCGCGAGCATGGCCGCGCCGGTGAAAGTCAACACGCGCATGCGCCCTCCCGACTCGCTACGATGTCGGACAGTATGGACCGGTTGTGGTGTGCTTTCATCCGGTCGCGAGTCCCTCCGTTCCCCGGAGCCACGGTGTCCATCGCATTGATCGCCGCACTCGACCGCACCCGTGCCATCGGCCGCGCCGGTGCGATGCCGTGGCATCTGTCGGATGACCTGAAGCGCTTCAAGGCGCTCACCCTCGGCAAGCCCGTGCTGATGGGCCGCAAGACCGCGCTCGCGATCGGCCGTCCGTTGCCGGGCCGGGTGAACCTGGTCCTGACCCGAGGGGATTCGGCACCGTTCGAGGGCCAGGTCGTGGTGCATTCGCTCGACGAGGCATTGGCGCATGTACGCGAATTGGAACGCGGCAGCCCTGCAGGCCTGCCGCTGATGGTGGTCGGCGGCGGCGAGGTCTACGCGCTGGCCCTGCCGCGTGCGACGGACATGCATCTCACCGAAATCGAGACCTCGACGCCGGATGCCGATGCCTTCTTTCCGACGTTCGATCCCTCGCAATGGCGCGAGGTTGCGCGCGAGCGCCATCCCATCGATGCGAGGCACCGGTTGGCTTTCGACTTCGTCGATTACGTGCGCCGATGATCGACGTCGCCGCCGGCGTCCTCGTCGACGCGCGCGGACGCGTGCTGCTGATGCAACGACTACCGGGCAAGCACCTGGCCGGGATGTGGGAATTCCCGGGCGGCAAGGTCGAACCCGGCGAGCCGATCGGGCGCGCGCTGGTCCGCGAGCTGGACGAGGAGCTCGGCATCGAGGTCCTGGCTTCGGCGCCGCTGATCTCGCTGCCCTGGCATTACCCGGAAAAATCCGTGCGGCTGCACGCCCTGCGTGTCACCGCGTGGCGCGGCGAGCCGCGCGCGCGGGAAGGGCATCCGTTGTGCTGGGTGGCGGTAGGGGACATGGACATGGCCGCGATGCCGCCGGCCGACGTGCCGATCGTGGCGGCGCTGCGGCTGCCGACGCTTTACGCGATCACGGAAAAAAGGGAGCCAGGTACATTTCCCCCCGCAAGCAAGGAGCGGCGCCAAGCCGGCGATCAGAATATGCCGGTCCTTTTTTTGGAAGATGATTCCGGCGCCTTTTTGTTGCAGTTGCGCATGCCGGGTGTCGACCAGGACGCGGTCCGGCGGGCTGCCCAATGCGTGCTGGCTACCGAACCGGTGTTGCGCGGGAGGCTGCTGCTCAACGAGGACATCGAGCTTGCGCGCGAACTCGGCGTCGGCGTGCACCTGAAGGCCCGCCAGTTGCGTGTGCTGCGCGAGCGGCCGCTCGCGCGTGGCGCGTGGGTTGGTGCCTCCTGCCACGATGCGGAGGAGCTGGAACTCGCGGCAGCCATCGGTGCGGATTTCGCCACGCTTTCGCCGGTGAACGCCACCGCCTCGCATCCGGGCATGCCGCCACTGGGCTGGCAGCGCTTCGCGCAACTTGTCGACGAGGCCCGCCTGCCGGTGTATGCGCTGGGCGGCGTCGCGCCCGATGATCTTAATCATGCGCGGGCGGCGGGCGCGCAAGGCGTCGCGGGGATCCGCGCGTTCGCGTGAACCCCTGTTCCGTGACGGGGAACCTAGGCGGGGTGGCTGGCTTGCGCCAGATCCAGGTAACGCGAATGCAGCGCCTCCACCTGCGCATCCAGTGCCGATTCGTCGCCGTCGTTCACGATCACGTCGTCGGCGATCGCGAGCCGTTGCTCGCGCGCGGCCTGCGCGTCCAGCATGCGCTCCGCGGCCTCGTGCACGATGCCGTCGCGCCGCATCAGGCGCTCGACTTGCAGCGCGCGCGGCGCATCGACCAGCAATACGCGATCGACCCAGTCGTATTCGTGGAAATTCTCGGCAAGCAGCGGGATCGCCAGCATGCAATAGGGCCCGCGGTCCATGCCGACGCGGCGCCGCAGCCAGGTGCGCACGCGCGGATGGACGATCGCTTCCAGCCGCTCGCGCGCCACCGGATCGGC
>JAJXWZ010000004.1 GCA_021781345.1 Pseudomonadota bacterium | reverse complement strand
CTCGGCCAGGTCGCCCGAGCGCAGGTCCTTCTGGTTGATGCGACCCATCGACGAGATCAGACGAAACGCGAGCTGCGATGCCGACATCTCCATCGAAAACACCAGCACCGGCTGCTTGGCACGCATCGCCACCGCCTCGGCGATGTTGAGCGCGAACGCGGTCTTGCCCATCGACGGGCGACCGGCCACGATCAGCAGGTCCTGGCGCTGAAGGCCGGACGTGAGGTCGTCGAGGTCCTTGAAACCGGTGGTGAGGCCGGTCAGCTGGCCGCGGTTGGCATAGCGTTGGGACAGCAGCTCCACCGCCTCCTTGACCGACTGCCGCACCGGCACCACCTGCTTGCGCCCGCGCGCGCCGGCCTCGGCAATCTTGAACACACGTTGCTCGGCACTCTCGAGGATTTCAGGGGTGTTGCGGCCCTCCGGATTGAAACCGTCGCCGGCGATCTGGGTGCCGGCCTCGATCAGCTTGCGCAGCACCGACTTGTCGCGGACGATGTCCGCATAGGCCTTGATGTTGGCCGCGCTGGGCGTGTTGTTGGCGAGTTCTGCCAGATAGGCGACGCCGCCGATGTTGGCGGTTTCGCCATGTCGCTCGAACCATTCGCCCAGGGTGACCGCGTCGCAGGGCTTGCCGGCCATCGCCAGCTCGCCGATCGCGCGAAAGATCAGGCGGTGTTCGCGGCGGTAGAAATCCTCCTCGACCACTCGGTCCGCCACCTGGTCCCAGGCTTCGGCGACCAGCATCAGGCCGCCCAGCACCGATTGCTCGGCCTCGATCGAATGCGGCGGCACGCGCAGCACGTCGACGCGCGGCGGCGGATTGGACTTCGATTCGGGCAGGACGGCGCTCACGAGCGCGCCAAAGACAGGATCATCGACATGCGAAAGATCATACGAGGACCCGTCTCACAGTGCGATACGACAACCCTGTGGAAATCTTGTGCAAGAGGCGTGGGTGACTCGCGCTAATTCGAGCCGGTCCAATCGAAGCAGCTGTCGTGGAGGCCAGGCCACGGAGCTCTTTGCCATGGATGGCGACTTCAATGGCCCGTTCCGGAGTCGATACGCAGACGGCGCCTCGGATACCGCGAAGGCAAACGAGGGCGCGATCAAGGATGATCGCCCTCAAATCCCGAAACGCGCCGGCGCGTAGGGCACCGGATCCAGCACCGGCGCGTCTCCCGCAATCAGCGCAGCGACCAGTTCGGCTGTGGCCGCGCTCATGCTCACCCCCAGCATGCCGTGCCCGGTCGCGAGCAGCAGGTTTTTCCAGTGCTTGACCGGTCCGATCAACGGAACTTCGTCCACGCACATCGGCCGCCAGCCCCACCATTCCTCCTGCAATTCGCGACCCAGCGGCGCGCGCAGGTAGGCCGCCGCGCCGCGGCGCAGCGCGTCGAGCCGGGTGCGATTGAGCCCCTCGATGTAACCCGAGAACTCCATGGTGCTGCCGAGCCGGTAGCCCGACCCCCACGCGGTGACGCATACGCTGGGCTCGCGCAGCACCAACGCCCGCCGCGGACACGGATCGGGACGCGACATGGTGATCGAATAGCCCTTGCCGGGCTGGATCGGCACGCGCAGGTCGAGTTTCGAAGCGAGCCGCGGTGTCCACGCGCCCAGTGCCATCAGGATGCGTTCGCCGGCAAATTCGCCGCGCGAGGTGCGTACCGCGTCGATTTGCCGGTCGGCGCCTCGGAAGCCTTCGATCATGGTGCCTTTTTCGATCGCGCCGCCGCACTCGCGCACCCGGCGCGCGAGGCCGTCGACCAATCTATCCGGGCGCAACTGCGCATCATCGGGGTGCAGGATGCCGCCGGCAACGCCAGGCAGCAGCGCCGGCTCCATCGCTTCGACCTCGGCCGCGGGCAGGGCCGTGGCGGCGATCCCGAGCCGCTGCAGCCACTCGATGTCGGCGTGGTCGCGCGCCAGCGCTCCTGCATCCCGATAGACGTAGAGGTTACCCGCGGTCGCGTATTCGCATTCGATGCCTTCCTCCGCCAGAACCTGCGGCAGCAGGGTCCACGAGCGCTGCAGGATAGCGGCCCGCATTAGCGCAGTGCGCTCGGCGCCGGCAAGCCGGCAGCGACGCGCGAAGCCCAACAACCAGCGCCAGCGATCCCAATCGGGGCGGGGATTGACGTATAGCGGCGCATCGCTGCGCAACATCCAGCGCATGGCGCGCCACGGCATGCCCGGAACCGTCAACGGGATCGCGTGGCTGGGCGTGAGGGTGCCGCAGTTGCCGTGCGATGCGCCCGAACCGGCCTCGCCGCGATCGAGCACCCGCACCGAGGCTCCGCGGCGCAGCAAGGCCAGCGCGCAGGACAGGCCGATCACGCCTCCGCCGAGTACCAGGACATCACTGCGCGCTGCATCCATCCGCCCATTTTAAGGCCAACAAGGCGATCCACCCCGGCCGCGCTTCCGGGCTGGCCCGGAAACGATGGCCGCCAGACGGCGGCGCCGCGTGCGCGGGTGGCGGAAATGCACAGGAGACTGCCAGGTCGGCCGGC
>JAJXWZ010000050.1 GCA_021781345.1 Pseudomonadota bacterium | reverse complement strand
AGCGGCCGCGAGCAGGAGCGCGGCGGGAACGAACCACAGCGCGTATCGATCGGCCAGCCGCGTCGCGGGCGCGCGCGAGTGCTGCGCTGTCTCCACCAGCTTCACGATTCCCGCGAACGTGCTGTCTGCCGCGCTCGCCGTCGCCGTCATCTCGAAGGCATCACCCGCATTGACCGCGCCGCTGCGCAAGGGTGCGCCGCGCGGGTACGCCACCGGCAGCGATTCTCCGGTAAGCGCGGACTCGTCCAGAGCGGCGCCGTCGGAACCCACGCTGCCGTCCACGCCGACCACCTCGCCGTGGCGCACCAACAGCCGGTCGCCCGGGCGGATGCGGGCAAGCGGCGTTTCGACCCAGGCACCTTCGCGAAAACAGTGCGCGGTGCGCGGAACGTGCGCCAGCAATGCCGACATCTCGCGTCCGGCGCGCCGCTCGGCGTAGCTCTCCAGCAGCCTGCCGCTGGCCAGCATCACCGCGATCACCGCCGCGGGCAGGCTCTGGCGCAAGGCGAGCGCGCCTGCGATCGCGACCAGCGCCAGCAGATCCACGCCGGCCTGGCGCCGCCACAACGCAACCGCGATCCGCCACGCGAGCGACGCGCCCGCCGGCATGGCCGCCGCGGTCCATGCCCACGACGCGGCCTGGTGCCGGCCGGCGAACCAGAATGCCGCGCCGGCAGCCAGACCCGCCAGGCACGCGATGAAGATGGAAAGGTCGACTCGCCAACCGGAGGTCGCGGCATCGCCGGCTGATCGGGTGGCCATCATCGGTTCTCGCCCCATGCATCGTCGATCGCTGCGCCTCGGGATCGCAGCGTAGAGGCACGCGTGTCGCCATCCGCTTGATCCAGCTCAATACCGGCGGTTGCGATGCGGTCAGGCTGGACCTGCTTCGCCATGCGTGCCGGTGCGTCACGGGGCGATCCGAAGGAAACATCCATCGAACACGGCGGCATCGCCGGAGGACATTAACATGAAAGCCAAGCTGCCAACCGTCTTCATCGCGCTCGTTTTTGCCGGCCTCGTCTCCGCCGCCACGGCATTCCCCCAGAGTGGCAGCGGTCGCGGCGGATGGGGAGCCAACTCGCGGTACGGCCGGCTGTACAACCCCGCGACGATCGAGACCGTCGTGGGCCAGGTCGCCAGCGTCGACAAGTTCACGCCCGCGCGCGGCATGTCGCCGGGGATCCACCTGCTGCTCAGGACCGACAAGGAAACCATCCCCGTTCACCTCGGGCCCGCGTGGTTCATCGACAAGCAGGGCTTCGGGATCGAATCCGGCGACACGCTCGAAGTCACGGGCTCGCGCATCACCTTCGATGGCAAGCCGGCGATCATCGCCGCGGAACTGAAAAGGGATGGCAAGGTGATGATGCTGCGCGACCGCAACGGCGTGCCGGCGTGGAGCGGCTGGCGCAGGCGCTCGCGCTGAAACCGCGGACATCGTTCGACCCGCGCGGGTATCGCCGTCGTGGCCGTCGACAACGCCGAGATCGCCGAGCTGTTCAACCGTTACGCCGACCTACTCGAGATCCAGGACGCCAACCCGTTCCGTGTGCGCGCCTATCGCAATGCGGCGCGCGTGGTTGGCGGCTCGTCGCGCAGCATGGCCGACCTCGTCGCCGAGGGACGCGACCTCGATGAACTGCCCGGCATCGGCAAGGATCTCGCTGCCAAGATCGAGACCATCGTCCACACCGGCGCGCTGCCGCAACTGGCCCAGCTCGAACGGCGCGTACCGCGGGCGTTGGGCGACCTGATGAAGCTCCCCGGGCTCGGTCCCAAGCGCGTGAAGACGTTGTACCGGGAGCTCGGCATCCGCAGCTTCGAGGACTTGCAGCGCGCGATCCGCACCGGTGCGCTGCTGACCCTGCGGGGCTTCGGCACCAGGACCGCGACACGCATCGAGGCCGCCCTTGAAAGCCGCGGCGCGACGCCGCAACGCTTCAAGCTGGCCGATGCCGAGCAGGTCGCGGAACCGCTGCTGGTGTACTTGCGGCGCATCGAAGGCGTCAAGGTGGTGGTCGTCGCGGGCAGTTACCGCCGGCGGCGCGATACCGTGGGCGACCTCGACATCCTGGTGACGGCGACGCGCGACGCGAAGGTGATGCCGGCCTTCGTCGCCTACGACGCCGTGGCCGAAGTGCTGTCCGAGGGCCGCACGCGCGCGTCGGTGCGCCTGCGCAATGGCATGCAGGTCGACCTGCGGCTGGTGCCGGAAGCGAGCTACGGAGCCGCGCTGTATTACTTCACCGGTTCCAGGGCGCACAACATCGCGGTGCGCAGGCTCGCGGTCGCGCGCGGCCTCAAGGTCAACGAATACGGCGTCCACCGCGACGGCCGGCGCATCGCCGGGCGCAGCGAGGAGGACGTCCTCGCGTGCGTGGACCTGCCGTACATTCCACCCGAGTTGCGCGAGGACCGCGGCGAGATCGAGGCGGCCCGCGCCAACCGCCTGCCGGCACTGATCGAATTGCGCGACATCCGCGGGGACCTGCATGCACACACGAACGCCAGCGATGGCCGC
>JAJXWZ010000120.1 GCA_021781345.1 Pseudomonadota bacterium | reverse complement strand
GATCCGCTGGGCATCAAGGTATTCGATCCCTCGATCCGCGGGCATACCAGCCAGTTCATGTATCGCTTCCGCAAGCCCCGGGGTTGAAGTCGTCGATCCGCTTCGCGGAGCAGGAATGCTCGGCGGGGCGGATCCCCAACGCCGGTTCGGCCAGGCCCGGATGCTCGTCGCGCCGGTCTCGAGACCCGAGGGTCTCGCATTTCAGTGTCCGCCATCATGCTCTCGTCGCCGGCATTCCGATAATCTTGCCGGCGAATGATCAGGCAAATGTCCAGGGTTATCCCATGCGGGGCCGTGCCGACTTCCGGTTGGTTCGGCGATTGGCATTGGCGCCGTTTGGCGGCATGGTCGTTGGCACTGGCACTGATGTCGCTCGCGATGCAGGTGTCCGCCGCTGCGGTCGCGTTGCGCGGGGCCTGGCGTCCGGTCCTGCCGCACGAGTCGCCCGCGTCGGTGCAGCGAACCGATCCCGGCATGCGCGAATTCAACCCGCGGCGCCTGCATTCGTTCGCGTGCGGAAAGCACGCTTGCTGGATCCTGCTGTGGCCGGACGGGGGCCGGTGGCCTGCGCCTCCGTTCGTGGTCGAGGTGGACGCGCCGGGCCTGCAGACCGTAAGTTTCTTCCCGCCGAATGCGGCACCGCAGACGGCGCGCCTGATGTCGCTTGCGAACGCCTGGCCCGGCATGGATCGGGTGGTCTTCCGCGTCGATTCCGCGCGGGCGGACGAACCGCTGGAGTTGCAGATCGACCCGCGCGGGCTGATTGCGTCGCCGGTGTCGTTCGCGGTACACACTATCGCGGGTTACGTGCGCAGCGACATGCGCCGGACGGCATTCGCAAGCGCCTGTTTCGCGATCATGCTCACCGTGATGTTGATGGCCGTGTTCTTCTGCGTCTGGCAGGGCGACCTGACCTACGGCTACTACGCGATATTCGTCCTCGCCTACGCAGTGATCCTCGCGATCCAGAGCGGTTACGTCGCCGAGCCTCTGGGCCTGGGGTTCGTCGTCGCGGCACCGCGCGTATGGGGTCGCATGGCCACCGCGCTGTCGGTGGCCTTCGCGATATTGTTCGTGTCACGGTTCGCGGAGCTTCACCATTACGCGCCGCGATGGCGCAAATACCTGCTGGCGTATGCAGGTGCGGTGATCGCATTGACGGCCTCGACCTTGTTGCCGGTTCACGGCATGCAGGCATTCGTGCGCGGTGCGATCAATCCGTTGCTGATCGTGGGTACGCTGGCGGTGCTCGTCGCCAGCATGCTGGCTGCGGTGCGCGGTTCCCGTTACGCGAAATTCTTCCTGGTCGGATGGGTACCGCTGCTGCTGGTCAACGCGATTGGCAGCGCACAGCTCTACGGCTGGGGTGCCGGTTGGGCTTTGGGCGACGCGGCGGCCATCGGCGCCGGTGCGTTCGAAGCCGTGGTGCTGGCGTTCGGCCTTGCCGAACGCAGCGCGGTCATGCGACACGAGCACAACCAGGCGCGGCGACTGGCCGAAACCGATCCCTTGACCGGGCTGTCCAACCGGCGAGCCTGGAATCGCAGGCTGGCCATGCTGCAGCAGCAAACCCGGCTTGCCGGCCAGCCGCTTTCGGTGTTGTTCCTCGACCTGGATCATTTCAAGGCCATCAACGATCGCCTGGGCCACGATGCCGGCGACGGCGCGTTGCAACTCATTGCGGACGTCGTTCGACGGGAATTGCGAGATCCGGATGAAGTCGGGCGCTACGGCGGCGAGGAGTTCGTCGTGGCGCTGCCGGGCGCCGATGCCGGAACCGCCATGCAGGTGGCCGAACGCATACGTCAGCGGCTGGAGCTGCTTGCTGCGCAGGATTCGAGCGGTGCGACGCCGACCGTCAGCATCGGGGTCGCGACAGCGTGTGGAGGAATGGATACGGATTCGCTGATCCATCGGGCCGACCGCGCCATGTACGTGGCCAAGAAAGCCGGACGGAATCGGGTCGTATGCGATTCCGCAGCACCCGGTGATGGAGTCACGCAAGCCCGGCAGCCTTCCCTCGGATCGGAGTCAGCCTGATTCAAGGGATTTGCAGCGTCGCCGCGGCGGATCGGCAGCTGTCGCACCAATGGTCGGGTAGCAAACTTTCCGGCAGATCATGTGGCATTCAGGCAAATCAGCGCTGCTCGTTATCGCAATCCGCGCACGATCGCGTCGAGCAGCTCGTCGCCAGGATCGAGGCTCTGCTCCCAGTACATGATGCCACCGAGTCGGTGCGCCTTGGCGAAGGCTGCCTTGGCGGCGATCGACGCGGGGTCGTCATAGCTGATGAAGACGTGTGTGCGCGGATTCCACAGCCAAGCCGCGTCGGCGCGCGGATCCCAATGGCGCACGAATCCGTTCACGTCGATGTAGTCGGCTTTCAATTGCGGCCACGGAATTTCACCGAGGTACTTCCCGTAGGGCTGGTAGAGGCCATCGTGGGACGGTGAGACCTGGCCGAATTCACGTCCATAGAATGCCACGCCGATCACCAGCTTGCGACCCGGGATGCCGGCGGCGAGGA
>JAJXWZ010000163.1 GCA_021781345.1 Pseudomonadota bacterium | reverse complement strand
GCCCGGCATCGCCAGCCGTCGCTCCCGCGACGGCGTCAAGCAGTGGGCAGTTAGCTCAGCGGTAGAGCACTACCTTGACATGGTAGGGGTCACAGGTTCGATCCCTGTACTGCCCACCACTGCGCGCCACTTCGGGGCACGGCACCGGCACCAGTACCGATATTCGCGCAGCGCATCGCGCATTCCCGTCCCGCGCGCGTGCCGGAACCTCGGACCATTGCCCGCGGTGATCGCCGGGTTCGGCGTGCGCCTGCAATCGCCATGTAACCTTGTCAGGCCAGGATCACGCTCTGCGCGCCAGCGTGGCCAAGGGCCGTTGCTCTCCGGCGCTTACATGCGGGAGCGCCATCCCCTCGGCGGATCCCGGGCTTCGCTGGCGCGCAGCCGCACACAGAATGTGGTCGGCTTGCCTTGGCATGAAACGCCATCGTCCGAGGATGCTCACGGCTGTCTCGACGTGCCTGTCCAGCCGAACGACCCCGGTCCGGGCCGGGTAACCGGCGTCGCTCTTCCGGTATCGATGGCGATGGGCGGCCGGCTTGCGGATGCAGAATCCTAGATGTGCGTAACGGTCCTTCCGGATGGATGGGCGCGCGGGCGCGCGTATCCCCGCGGCAAGCGCGATCAATCGGGCGCCTACCAAGCCCGGCAGGACAGCGCAGGGCGTCCCTGCCCGCGTGGCCGACCGATCAGTGCCCGATCCGCTGGCTACTGGCGTTCAACTTCCGATTCAGGTTCTTCTGCTCCCGTCGGGTGATGTAGCCGCCATTGGCCCTCGCGTCGGCGCGCTGCTGCTGGCGAACGGAACGATCGTCGAGGCGCAACGTATGGGCCTGGGCATGGGTAAGGTCGCCTTCGCGGACTTCATGGGTGATCCGGTGGTTCTGCCGTTGCGTGCGGTCCAGCACCTGGTCGCGGCGCGGGTGGCGATGCTCGAAGCGGCGATCGCCGGCAAAACCGGGGGCAGCGATCAGCACGGCGGTGAGACCCAGCAGCAAGATGCCGGCGGTACGGGGGGGACAAACGCATGGCGATTCTCCTGGCAGTCCGGCGCGGGGTGCGCACGGTGAATCCAAAAACGCCGGGAACCGCGCGGCGTTGACTGCCGCGCGCGGTCCTGCAAGGTTGCATTCAGGAAGATCGCCGGTCCGAGGTCACGCACGACCGCTGCGCCGTCATGTTCCAGGCGCCACCTCGGGCTCCCTCACGCGCAACACGCACAGGCCTGCCAGGACCAGGCTGGCGCCCCCGAGCACCAGTGCATCGACCGGCTGGCCATGGAAGAACCACTTGAGCAATACGCCCAGCACGCTGGCCGCCAGCAGTTGCGGGATCACGATGAAGAAATTGAAGATGCCCATGTACACGCCCATCTTCGCGGCCGGCAGGTTGTCGGAAAGCAGTGCGTACGGAAGCGACAGGACCGATGCCCAGGCAAAGCCCACGCCGACCATCGACAGCAGCAACCAGTGTGGATCGCGGACCAGCGCGAACGACACCAAGCCTGCACCACCCAGCGTCACGTTCACGAGATGGCTGATGCGCAATCCCCATGCGCGCGCCATCCACGGGATCACGATCGCCGCGAGCGCGGCGAATCCGTTGTAGGCCGCAAACAGCACGCCGACCCAGTTGGCGCCCGCGTTATACAGTGCCGATTGCGGATCCGTCGCGCCGAACTGCACAGCCGTGACCGCCGGGGTGGTGTAAATCCACATCGCGAACAGCGCGAACCACGAGAAGAACTGTACCCACGCCAACCGGCGCATCGCCACCGGCATGCCGTAGAGATCCGCCATGACCTGGCGCAACATGCCGTTGCCACGCGCGAAGGACAGCCACACGAACAGTAAGCCCGCCACGACCAGCATCCCGGCCAGCAAATACAGATCGTGGGCCAGCGAGAAGCGCAGGATCGCCAGCAGCAGAAATATCCCGAAACCCGCCAGCAACACTCCAAGACGCCACGCGCGCGCGGCTCTCACAGGAGCTGCCGCCTGCGCGTCGTCTTCGAATGCCAGCAGTTCTTCCGGCGGGTACTCGCGGGTGGTCAGTACCGTCCACAGCACCGACCCGCAGAGCGCCACGCCACCCGCATAGAATGCATACCGCACCGTATCCGGGATCGCATCGGCAGGCGCGGTATTGGACACGCCGAGGCGCGCCAGCACGTAGGGCAAGAGCGACGCGACCACCGCACCGATGCCGATGAAGAAACTCTGCATCGCGTAGCCCTTGGCGCGTTGCCGCGTCGGCAACTGGTCGCCCACGAAGGCGCGGAAAGGCTCCATGGACACGTTGAACGATGCATCCATGAGCCACAGTAGCCCGGCCGCCACCCACAGCGTGGGCGAATTCGGCATCGCCAGCAGCGCAAGCGTGGCAAGCAGCGCGCCGGCGAGGAAATACGGCCGGCGCCGTCCCAGCCGGCCCCAGGTACGATCGGACCAGTATCCGATCAGGGGTTGCACGAGCAGGCCGGTCAGTGGCGCCGCGATCCACAACGCGGGGATGTCCGCGACGCCTGCGCCGAGCGTCTGGAAGATGCGGCTGACGTTGGCGTTCTGCAGCGCGAAACCGAACTGGATGCCCAGGAAGCCGAAGCACATGTTCCAGATTTGCCAGAACGACAGTGCCGGCTTGCGCGCGGTCATGGCTGTCCCGGATCGCCGGCCAGCGGCGCCATCCGCAGCGCGCGGTAATCGGCCTCGTTCACGGGCTGTGCGCCGCCTTCGCCGCCGGTGTAGTGTGCGAAATGCGCGAGGTCGCTCATGTTGAACCCCTGCGCGAGCGAGAAGCTGCAGGTTGCATGCGAGCGTGCCGTGAAAACGCCACCGGTAGAAGCCTGCACGCCATCGCTGTGCGGCATCACCAGCAGCACTTCCTGCGGCACCGAGCCTGCGCAGGCGACGCGCAGCCATTTCACTGCGACGGTGATGCCAGTATTGATCGGCCCGTGCGGGTTGGCATATTCCATCCGCACCCGGAAACGCCCGGCCCGTGGCGCTTTCCACTTGCGCGGCCATGCGCCGGCTACAGGCCAGCTCGGCCCCACGCACGTGGCTTCGCTGGGCAGCGATTCCACGCCGTCCTGGTCGACGCGCGTGACCCGGAAGCATCGCCGTACGTCAGACCATGGCAGTGACGCGTCGCCATCGATGCTGCCGTGGCGTTTGCCGTCGACGTACAACCTGCCCCGGACATCGGCGTGCACGTCCCAGCGATTGCCCGCACGCGTCACGCGAGGCGCTGCAGCGGTGGCCGGCGCATAGAACGGCGCACGGGTGCGCAGTTTCGCGGGCAGGACGGAGACCGCCTTCAGCATGACGATGGTTTCGCTGCCTGCATGCTTCGTGCTGCCCGCCACCAGCAGGTTGCCGTCGAGCTTCGCGGGACGCAGCAACGTGACACGCCCGGCAGGCATTAGCAGGCTGATGCGTTCGTGCCGGCCGAACAACATCGGCACCAGCGACGCCGGGATCTTCGGCTCCAGCTTGCCGTCGTTTTCAAGGCCGAACACCCCCTCGACCACCATGTCGAGGTAGCCCGCCACCGACCACAGTTGCCGTGGCGAATCGACCACCGGTCCGCTCAGCTTGCCGTCATCGACGTGCGTCGACTGGGTGACCAGCGAGAAGTTCTCCATGTCGGAACCGGACAGCGCGGCCCCGCGCATCAACGATTCGATCTCGAACGCGATCAGCGCGGGGTCGTCCACCTTGCGCGCCGCGCGCAGCGCATACGCGCTCACGAAAGGCCAGATCGCACGGTTGTGGTAGATCGGCTGATCGGCACGTTCGGGCCAGATCACCGGACTGCCGGCCGGCCAGACAGGATAGTTCGCCAGGATTTCGCGCGCGCGCTGCGGATCGGCCACGCCGCTCGTGATCGCGAGCGAGATGCCGAGCAGGTCGTAGGCTTCGACCGGCAGGCCGTCACCACCGATGTAGCTCATGTACATGCCGCGGCCGGCACGCCAAAAGTGCGCGTTGATCGCGTGTTTCAATGCTACCGCTTGCGCCGAATAATCCTTTGCGCGCGCGTCACCGCGCTGCGCCGCGAGTTTCGCGGCGAGCCGCAGGGCGTCGTAGTGGAGCACGTTCGTGGACAGCGCGAACGACTGCGCGATGAACACCACGTTGTCCCTGGTCCATTCCGGGTAGGTCTGCTCGCGCCAGTCCAGGAACGAGGTTTCGCCGCGGTACAAACCCATCGCCGGATCGAATACGTACTCGCGATCCTGCGCCAACGTGTCGTTGAGCGCCTGCCAGACCTTGCCCGCGAACGCCTTGTCGCCGAGCAGGTGGCGCGCACCGAGGAACCACACGATGCGATCGGTGCTGACCGGCCAGCTGCCGCCGGAACCGGTGTCCTGCATTGGATACAAGCCTTGCGCGACATCCTTCGCACGCACGCCGGAGAGCTTGAAGAGCAGCCCGTTGCGCGCACGTTCCGGATCGAACCGCCACAGGCCGAGGTCGGTCGAATAGGAAAGGTCGCGCGTCCACACGTACGGCCACTTCTCGCCGGTCTCGAAACAGTGGCAGGGCATTGGCTGGCCATGGTCGAAAGCCCCATCCTGGATCGAGGTGACCGAATCGAGTGCCAGGTCGGCTTGCGCCATCGCGAAAAGGCCATCGAACATCGGGCTGGCGGTCCGGACCGTTCGGGCAGGTGCGGGGATCGCCCGTTCGCCGAACGGGCCTCGCAACACGAACCCGCCGCCGGGGCTGGCCTGCATCGTGGCCTGCTGCCCGCGCCATTCGATGCGGCCGTTCGGGTTCGCGGATGGCGCGGCGACACCTGAAAACGTGCACAGCGCCAGCGCGACGATCAGGCCGGCCTGGGCCATTGCCCGAAACCGACCGCGACCGGCCCACATGGCCTCGCGAGCCCGGCGACCCATCAATGCAGCTCCACTACTGCCAGTCCCTGGGGCGGCACGTCCAGAGCGATCCGTCCGTCGTGCACGGCCATGGTCCGCGGCGGCGGTTCCTTGCCGGCAGCGCGCAGTTGCTCGATCTGCGCGCGGGTCGGGAAAGGCGGGCGCCCCATGCGGTCGAACAGGGCAATGACATTGCCGTGGCCGGTGTCGAGCCGCCACACGGTGGCCGTTGAGGCTGGAGCCAGGTGCGACACATCCAGCTCGAAATGCTTGACCATGCCCTTCGGTGGACCGGGCACGTAGTCGGGACCGTGGGCGACCGGGGGTGCGTAATTCCACAGCGCGAGCGCGATGGTGCCGTCCTGCCGACGCGTGGCCAACGCACTGTCGGATGCGAGCGGCAATCGCACATCGCCCAGGCGATGCAACATCGCGAACGCGTTGAACGCCGGCTTGGGGATCCGGTCCTCGGCGATCACGCCGAAACCACCATAGAACGGCGTTCGCACCACACCCTGCTCCTCGAACACGTCGGAGAACGCCCAATAGCTCATCATCGACACCTTGCCGGCGCATTCGCGGATCGTATTGGCGAGCCAGGGACCCATGAACACCGTGTCGGTGACGTCAGGCAGGTTGGCATAGGACGCGTTGTACTCGCTGAAGATCAGCGGCAGCTTCGGATAGGGCGATGCAAGGATTTCCTGGTGCACCTTGTCGACCGCCTTGCACACCATGTCCCCGCGCGACACCGGCCGATCGTCGTGGAACACATTGCGCGAGGTGTCGTCGCCATATACGTGGCTGCTGACGAAATCGACCGGCGCGCCCACCTTGTGGACGTGATCGAGGAATGCCGTCACCCAGGCCGCCTGGGCGGTCGCGGGTCCTCCGACCCGCAATCGCGGACTCACCGACTTCAGCGCCCGCGCCGTGTGATCGTAGAGTTCGAAATACGTGGCTTGCGCCGGCTTGCCGCCCCAGAAATCGAGGTTGGGCTCGTTCCAAACCTCGAAATACCACTTCGCCACTTCATCGATCCCGTATCGCGCAACCAGGTGCTGCGCGAACGCGCGGATCATCGCGTCCCATTCGGAGTAATCCTTGGGCGGCATCACGTTGGGGTGGTACCAGAACACGTGGTGCTTCGATGGATCGGAACTCAGCGCTTCCGGCATGAAGCCCAGTTCGACGAATGGCCTCACGCCGCGCGCGAGCAGGCCGTCGTAAATCTGGTCGACGTAGGAAAAGTTGTAGGCGATCTTGCCATCCTTGTCGCGCCGGACCAGGCCGACGTCGCGATCGAAGATCCCGTGGAAACGTATGTAGCCGAACCCGGTCGCGGCGTGTACCGCCTGGAGATCCTTGCGGTAATCGTCGCGCAGCGCGAGCACGGCACGCCCGGATCCGAACATGCGTTCCCAGAAATGGGGAAACGGCGTACCCGCTGCCGAGGCATCCACTTGCAACCGCACCGTTTGCGCGGAAGGTGCGGACGCGGTGGCAAGCGACGCGCTGCCGGCGAGCAGCACCAACGTGCAGAAGAGATGCAACAGGACTTTCGCGGCCTTCATGGCAAATCCCTGATCAGCAAGCCGATGGAAACGTTTACATGCGCCCGCAAGTCTGGCCGATTCGTGCATGTTCGTCCAGTCACCGGACCACTTGGCACCCGCGGCAGGAATAAAGAACCTCGCACGCGATCAATGCCCGGTGGAAGCATGCATGACCACGTCCCGCGCGACCCCGGAAGCGAGCCTGAGCACGGTGACCGGCCCGTAGCGGTCCTGTTCCGTCGTCCAGCCCTCACCGCCGGCCGCACGCAACGCCGAGGAAGATGCGTAATGCCGCAAGACGCGCCCCGCGTCGGCGACATTGCCTGCACGCATGCCATGCACGCGCACCAGATAGTCGCGCAATGCCGGCCGGTAACTACCGTCGGGTGCGCCGGTACGGAACGTCACCGAATCGCCGGATCGCCGGGTGGCGAGGCGCTGCAGGAAATACGCACCCTTTTCGTACGCGTAGGTGTCGCCGTCGTCGTCGTAGTACTCGAACTGCGTGGCGCGTTCGGACGGAAACACCTGCAGCGTCACGGTCGTGACCGCATGCTCGCCGACGTAATCCATCACCGGCTGGGTGGGGATGATGGCGCCTTGGCGGATGAACAGCGGAATATCCTTCCAGGTCCTCGCGTCCGCCTTCACCTGGATGGTTTGTCCGCCACGATAAACCTTGCCGGTGAACCAGTCGGTCCAGGTGCCGGCGGGCAGGTAGATGTGCTTGATGGACTGGCCCTGCCTGACCACTGGCGACACCAAGAGCCACTGGCCGAACATCCAGGCTGCATAATCGTTGCGCACCTGCGGATCGTCCGGCCAGTCGAACGTCAGCGGGCGAACCAGTCCCACGCCGTGCACGTGGTCCTGCCAGGCATAGGCATAGATGTACGGAATCAGTTCGTAGCGTAGGCGGATCGCACGGGTCGCGGCCGCCTCGGCCACCGAGCCGTAGCGCCAGGGCTGGCGCTTCTCGGGCTTCACGCCATGCACGCGGAAGATCGGCGTGAACGCGCCGAACTCGATCCAGCGTGCGTAGTTCTCGTCCGACGGATGGCCGCTGAAGCCGCCACCGTCCATGCCCCAATTCATCGCGCCGACGTCGATGGCGTTGATCATCCGCAAACGCTGGCGCGCCATGGACGCAAATCCGGTCTGGATGTCACCCGACCACAAACCGTAGGCATAGCGCTGCGCGCCCAGCAAGAAGCTGCGGTTGATCGACCACACGCGGATATTCGTGTGCGCTCGCTGGGCGTCGTACAGCGCGCGCTGCATGTTCAGGAACTGGGTGTTGTCGTCGATCTCGTCGGCCTCGTCGTTCCACCAGCCGACGATGCCCTTGTCGAAACCGTACTTCATGGCGTTCTCGCCGAACCAGAGCCGCGCGGCAGGCTTGTCGAAATCGATGTCCCTGACCGGCTTGTGCACGAAGTAGTCATCGCTGGCCTTCTCGCCCGGTACCCACAGGTCGTGTTCGGTGGCGTACCTGCCCTCGACGGTATCGATGAACACCCGCGGCTTCATGATGCCGGTCAGGTGCATGCCCTCGGCGGCCAGCATGCGGGCGAGCTTGCCACTAGGGCCGTCGGGGAAGTTCTTCGCATTCCAGCGGAATTCTCCGTAGTTGTCCTGGCCCCAAGCCTTCCAGTCGAAGTCCAGCGTGAAGTTGTCGATCGGAATGTGCTTGGCACGGTAGGTCTTGACGATATCCAGCAATTGCTTCTGGTCGATGCCCCACTGGCTGTTCGTGAACCCCATCGCCCATTCGGGGAAAAGCGGCGGATGGCCGCTGAGATCGGCGACGGCGCCGAAGATGGCTTCGGGGCGCCCGACGATCACGTAGTAGCTCAGATCCGGGCGCGAGGTGTGGTCGACCGTGATCGATCCGCGGCCGGTGTCGAACGTCGCCGTCTTGGTGTCGACAAGCAGGCCGAAACCGCGCGTACTCCACACGAAGGGTCCGCCGGCACCGCCTTCCGGACAGGCCTTGGCGACCTGACGACCTTGGCGCAGCAGGCCGGTGGCGTCGTGCTCGACCGTGCTGCAATCGGGCGTGCCGTAGAGCGGTCCGGCCTGTGCGCTGAAGCTGTGGATCCCGTACAGCGGCGCGCCATCGGGGTAGTTGAGCTCGAGCTTGCGCGCGACCAGCGCGCCGAGGTCCGCTTGCCGTACCAGCGTCCGATGGTGCGAAGCGTCGCTCACGGACAACGCCATGCTGCGGGTGTCCAGGGCGACGCTCATCGCGCCGGTGGCCAGCGTCACCACATCTCCCGCGCGCGTCACGCGCGCCTGGACATGGGCCTGCCGGGACACGTCGGACGCCATGACCAGCGACGGCGGCGAGGTACGCCCGTCGGGCTCGAAATGCACCTGCAACACGTTGGCCCGTATCAGTCGCAGGACGATCAGGTCATGGCCGGTGTGCACCACCACGCTGTGCTCCGCGAGTTGCACGCGTCCGGTCGCGGCCGTCGCCGCCGAAGCGGCATGCGCGGGCCATGCCGGCATGACCGCGCATGCAGCCACGGCCAGAGCAACGGCGAGGACAGGTCGAAACGAAAGCTTGGGTTTCATGAGCAACTCGCAGGTCGTGCGCCGGACCGTGTGGTCCGGCAGCGTGTCAATCCAGGATCGCGCTGCCGTAGGGTGGAAGCGTCAACCGGCCATCCGCGATCGTCGTGTGCGGGCGGCTGTGCCGCAGCAACCTCCGGAACCGCCCCGCCGGCAACGCCACGGATTGGACTCGTCCGGAAAGGTTGTGCAGCACCAGCACGTCCCCGCGTGGATCGTCCAGCTCCCATGCGGCGACCCGAAGGCTGCCATCCCGCCAGTCGCGCGCCATGCCGTCGCGCAGCGCCGGGATGTCGCGGCGCCACCCGATCAGCATGCGGTACCAGTTGAGCAGCGAATGCGGATCGGCGCGCTCGGTCTGGACGGAAACATTCGGGCCGTCGCCCGCGCTCCAGCCCTCCCAGGTCGTTTCGCCCGGCCCTTCGCCCGCGCGATACCAGCGCATCGGTTCGCGCAGGTGCGGATCGGGCTTCTCCCCGCGCATGCCGAGTTCCTCTCCGTAATAGATGAACGGGTGGCCCGGGATCGTCAGCAACATCGCGGCGGCCATCCGCATGTGGTCCTGGTTGCCGTCCAGCCGGCTCATCACGCGTTCCTGGTCGTGGTTGGACAGGAACGGCGCGTTGTCGAAGCGTCCATGCGCGGCGGCGCGGTATGTCTTGTCGATGCGAGCGAGGGTGGCGCCGATGTCGCGATCGGTCTCGCTGCTCGCACTCGCGATCAAGCGCGTGGCGAGTGGGAAGTCGAACGTCGCATCCAGTGCCCCCGCCCACGGCACGAGCTTGTCGCCTCGCTGGCGTGCCACTTCGCCCACCAGCCAGGCGTGCGGATCCACCTCGTCGATGCCGCGATGGAATTCGCGCCACCATGCAAGGTTCTTCTCGAGCACCGACGACCTGTCCCAGTCGGTGTCCAGGTTGAGATAGATGTGCTGCGCGGCATCGAGCCGGAAGCCGTCCGCGCCGTGCCGCAACCAGAATCGTCCGACTTCGATCATCTCCTTGCGAACTGCCGGATCGTCGTAGTTCAGGTCTGGCATCTGGGCCGTGAACACCCCGAGGTAGTGCTGCCCATCGGGCAAGGCGTGCCAGGCTTCGCCGCCAGTCGCGCTGATCGCCTTGAGGTCGGAGGCGGGCGTCGCCCATGTATACCAGCCGTGATATCGGCTGTCTGGATCGCGCGCAGCCTCGAACCATGGTGATCTGTTGCTGGTGTGGTTGGCCACCAGATCCAGGATGACCTTGATGCCGCGCTTGTGCGCTTCGCGCACCAGCCGATCAAAATCGGCCATCGTCCCGTATTGCGGATTGACGGCGAAATAATCGGTGATGTCGTAACCGTGATAGCTCGGGGATGGATTGATCGGCATCAGCCAGATGCCGCTGATGCCCAACCGTTGCAGGTACCCGAGCCTGGCGGCGACACCAT
>JAJXWZ010000151.1 GCA_021781345.1 Pseudomonadota bacterium | reverse complement strand
AAGATGAAAGCTGGGGTGAACGGGTGATTCGCGCATGGCTGCAAACAATCGATGGATCGGGCATGCTAGCGGCGATTGCGGTGCCCGCAAACACCCTTGGCGACTTCTCTGGACGGGCTGTTCCCCTCCATGGCAACCACCTCACGACACCCCATTCCTGCGCTGCGGCGCATCGGCTGGCCCGACGACCTCCCGGTGCTCGCGCCCGGACACACTCTGGCCCGGGTTTCGGCCCACCATCGGGCGGGCTATGAAGTTCACGACGGCGAGCACGCGTTCAACGCGCAACCGGCACCGAAATTCCTCAAGCGCAACCTGGATCCCGCCGAGCGCCCGGCGGTCGGCGACTTCGTGATCGTCGAAGCCGGCACGCCACCGCACATCGTGGAGGTGCTGCCGCGCCGCGGGGTGCTCGACCGCGCAGCCGCGGGGGACAAGTACCAGCGCCAGATCATTGCCACCAACATCGACGTGGTGTTGGTACTGACCGGACTCGACGGCGATTTCAATCCCGCGCGCATCGAGCGTTACCTGGCACTGGTGGAAGGTTCCGGTGCGCGCGCCGTGGTGGTGTTGACCAAGCGCGACAGCATAGAAGCGACGGAAGTCGAGGCTGCCCTCGAGGCCCTGCGCAAGCGCCTGCCCGCAGGCACCCCGGTCGTCGCGATCAACGGCAAGGACGCGGCCAGCGCGGCCATACTGGATGCCTATCTCGGGCCAGCGGTGACGGCGGTGCTGGTGGGCTCGTCCGGCGCCGGCAAATCCACCCTGAGCAACACCCTGCTCGGGGAGGATCGCATGGCCACCGCCGCGACCCGCGCGGGCGACGACCGTGGCCGCCACACCACAAGCCACCGCGCGCTGCTGCCACTGCCGGGCGGCGCCTGCCTGATCGATACCCCCGGCATGCGCGAACTGAAGCTGACCGGCGACGAAGACCTCGAATTGTTCGACGACATCGACGCGCTCACCGAGCAATGCCGTTTCGCCGATTGCAGCCACGGCAACGAACCGGGCTGCGCGGTGCGCGACGCACTCGAGGCGGGCGAACTCGACCAGGAACGCTGGCGGCATTACCTGAAGCTGAGCGACCAGCGCGAAGAACAGGCCGCGCGTTACGAGGACCGGCTGCACGGCAACCACGAACCGATCCGCGCGCAGCGCCGACGCGACTGGCAGGAACGCGAGTGAAGGTCGCGCCCGCCGACCGGGCCACCCCGATTTCGGCATCCGGCCGGGCGAACTGGCGCACACCGCTCGACATGCAACCGCGACGACGCGGCCCCGGCTGATCAGGGCTTGGCCGCGGTCGGCTCCGCGCCGGAACCCTGGCCGATGTTCGCGTCGAGGAACGCATCCACCCGCTGGAACAGCTCGGCGATGTTCTTCTCGTCGTAGAAGCCGTGCCATTCGTCGGGCTTGTACATCCAGACGTGCGGGATCTTGCGCTTCAACAGCGCGATGTGCATGTCCATGCCCTGCGCCGGCGGCACGCGCGTGTCGCGCCCACCCACGATCAGCATGACCTTGGCCTTGAGGTTCGCCAACTGATAGATCGGCGAATGCTGGGCCAGCACCGTCGTGTCGGTGCCCAGCGTGCGCTTCAGGTAATCCTCGCCGTACAGGTCCTGTACCGCGTCGCTGCCGCTGTGGTACATCAGCGGCAAGTCGTACACGCCGACATAGCCGATCGCACACTTGTACAGATCGGGCACCGACACCGCCCCTTCCAATGCCGCATAGCCGCCGTAGCTGCCGCCATAGATGCAGATGCGGTCCTTGTCGGCGATCCCCTGCCGGATGGCCCAGCGGGTTGCGTCGGTGACGTCATCCTGCATCTTGCCGCCCCACTGTTTCCAGCCTGCCTTCTGGAAATCGAAGCCGTAGCCTCCGGAGCCGCGATAGTTGACCTGCAGTACCGCGTAGCCGCGCGTGGCCATCGCCTGCACGTAGGGATCGTATTGCCACCAGTCGCGCACCCCGAACGGACCGCCGTGCACGAACACCACCATCGGCAGGTCCTTCGCGCCCTGCTTGCCGGGCGGATAGGTGACATAGCCCTGTTCCGACACGCCATCGCGCGTGGTGAAGGTGAAGGGCACCGCGCGGCCCAGCTGGTTCGGGTCGATCCAGGACGCGCGCTGCAAGAGCGGGGAGAACTTGTTGCTGGCACGGTCGTAGAGGAAGAACGTGCCAGGGTCCACGTCGGCCTGCACCAGCGCAATCGCCTTGCTGCCGTCGGCTGTCCCCGAGACGAATTCCACGTCCTCGCCTGGATACTGCTGCATCAGTTCGACCAGTGCCTTGACGCCGGGCGCGGTGTTGTCGAATACCGAAACGGCCGGACGCCCATCGGTGAATTCGACGCCGATCACCGAATCCTCGGCCAGCCCCTGCGCCAGATCCGTCGCCTCGACGTGCGGATTGCTCCAGGCCAGGGTCATCTTGCCCGTGGCCGGATCGAAGCGGCACACCCCGAAGGCATCGTGCCCCGGGCATTCGAACCATACCGTCTTGTCGTCGGCACTGAACGCGATCGGCCAGTCACGCGCGTCACTGGCCTGCTTCAGCAATTGCCACTTGCCGCCGTCGGCGGGACGCGTGTAGATCACGCGATTACCGGACAAGTCATTACCCATCGCGAACCGCACGTGGCCGTGATGGTCGGCCAGGTAATCGGCTTCGCGCATCGGCGCGATCGCGACCTTCTGCTTGAGGCCGTCGCGCACATCCATCCGGTAGACGGCGGTCAGGGCACCGGCGGACCCGGAGGCATCCCAGTTCTCGATGGTCACGAGGATGTGATCGGGGTCACCGTCGATTCGCGACAGGAAATCCGCGCTGCCGTTTTCCGCTGTCGCGTGCCGGATGTGTGAACCCGTTTGCATGGTACCCATGCGAAATCCATACAGCATGGTCGGGCTGCCACCATCCGCCTCAACGCTGTAGAGCTCCCCGGTTCCGATCGGCGAATCCCACCCACCCTGGTGCATGGCTTCGCTGTATACCACGTACTTCGGAGATGCCCACCAGAAATCCTGCACATCGTCGCCTTCACGCGGCTCGATGTTCACGCCCTTCTTGGTCACGAGGTCGACCAGCGACAGCACCGTCTGGCCATTGGACAGCACCGACGTCGCGGCGATGTGGGTGCCGTCGGGTGAGATCTTCACCATCTTGAATCGCGCATGCCGGGCCAGGTCGGCGAACGACACCGGTGCCGCGAGCACGATCGCGGCGCAGCCGCACAGCCCCATCCCCAAGAACCAACGCAGTACGCACTTCATTCCGCACCCCCTTTCGCGGTTGCCGACCCGACCGTGCCTCCCGCACGCCCCGCCTCGATACTAGACCATCTTCAGAACCAGCAGCGGGTTTCGCCGGCGCCGCGGCCTTCGAACGCCGCGACGTTCTCGACGCAGCGACCGCACAGTTCGGGATCGTCGGGGTGCTTGCCGACATCGTCGCGGTGGTGCCAACAGCGCACGCACTTGGGCGCCGCGCTTGCTTCGGCCGACACCCACACGTTGGCGCCTTCGAGCTCGGTGAGCACGGCGTCCGCGGATGCCTCGCCCACGTCCAGCCGCAACCCGGACACGATGAAGAAGAAGCGCAGCTCGTCGGCGACCTGGCGGTAGCGTTCGGCGACGGCGGCATCGGCATGGATCGTGAGCACGGCGTCGAGCGAGGAACCGATCCTGCCGTCCTTGCGCATGCCTTCCAGCACGCGCCCGGCGGTCTCGCGGATCGACAGCAGGTCGCCCCACCAGCGACGTTGTCCGGCCGGGTCCTGCGTTGCCGCGAGGCCGCCATACCAGGCATGGAACAGCACCGAATCGTCGCGCTCGACGATGCGCCCGGTGCCATCCGCATCGACCACGTGCAAAGCCCGCGGCATCTGCTGCCAGATCTCTTCCGACGTGAACGCGAACAGGGGGGCGAGCCAGCGCGCCATCGCCTCGAGGATGCGATACATCGCCGACTGGGCGCTGCGCCGGCCACGGCTGGCAGTGGGCATCGTGTACAGGCGATCCTTGGTGATGTCGAGGTACAGGGCGCCCATCTCGTTGGTGCAGAAGTTCTGCACGCGCTGCACGACCTCCGGGAAGTCGTGGCGCGCGTAGGCGGCGATCACCGACTGCTGCACGTCGAATGCGCATTGCACCGCCCACTGGTCCAGCAGCAGGCACTCGTCGATCGGCAGCAGGTCGCGCGCCGGATCGAAGCCGTCGAGATTGCCGAGCAGGAACCGGCAGGTATTGCGGATGCGCCGGTAGCTGTCGGCGACGCGCTTGAGGATCTCCTCCGACAGCGCCATCTCGTTGCGGTAGTCGGCCGACGCGATCCACAGCCGCAGGATGTCCGCGCCGTAGCGGTTCATGACGTCCTGGGGCTCGATGCCGTTGCCGAGCGACTTGGACATCTTGCGGCCCTGCGCATCGACGGTGAAGCCGTGCGTCAGCACCTCGTCGAACGGCGCGCGGCCGTGCATCGCGCAACTGGTCAGCAGCGACGACTGGAACCAGCCGCGATGCTGGTCGGAACCCTCCAGGTACATGACCTTGTCGCCGGTGTTGCGGTGCAGTTCCGGACGCTGGTCCAGCACGCAGAAATGCGTGACGCCGGAGTCGAACCACACGTCGAGTATGTCGTTGACCTTTTCGTAATCCCCGGCCTCGTCGCCGAGTAGTTCGGCGAGGTCGAGCGCGTGCCACGCATCCGCGCCGTCGTCCTCGACGCGCCGCGCGACCTGTTCCAGCAACTCGGCGCTGCGCGGATGCGGCTCGCCCGTGACCCTGTGCACGGCCAGCGCGATCGGCACGCCCCAGGTGCGCTGGCGGCTGATGCACCAGTCGGGGCGGCCCTCGACCATGCCGGCGATGCGCTCCTCGCCCCAGGTGGGGAAGAACTCCACGTCGTCATGCACGGCACGCAGGGCGTTCGCGCGCAAGCCTTCCGCATCCATCGCGATGAACCACTGCGGCGTGGTGCGGAACGCGACCGGCGTGTGGTGTCGCCAGCAATGCGGGTAACTGTGCGTGATCTTCACCGCCGCCAGCAGCACGCCGCGCTCGCGCAGCAACTCGATGATCGCCTCATTGGCTTTCCAGATGTGCTGGCCCTCGAAGATCGGCGTGCCCGGCAAGTAGACGCCGTTGGCGCCGACCGGATTCAGCACGTTGGCCGGCGTCGCCGCGACGATGCCGTATTGCTGCCCGACCGCGAAGTCCTCGGCGCCGTGGCCGGGCGCGGTGTGCACCGCGCCGGTGCCGTCCTCGGCCGACACGTGTTCGCCCAGAATCAGCGGAATCTCGCGCGGGTAGAACGGATGCGCCAGGCGAAGGTTTTCGAGCGCCGCCCCCTTCGCGCGCCCGAGCACGTTCATGCGCTCGACGCCGTAGCGCGCCAGCGCCTGGTCCGCCAGCGCCTCGGCCAGCACCAGCAACGTGTGCCTGCCCGCGCGGGCCGGACCGTCGACCAGCACGTAGTCCAGGTCCGGACCCAGCGTCACCGCCATGCTGGCCGGCAGGGTCCATGGCGTGGTGGTCCAGATCGGCACCACGACCAATGCGCCGTCGTCGATCGCCACCCCGAACTTCGCCGCCAGGGCCCGCGGATCCAGCGCGTCGTAGGCAACGTCGATCGCGGGCGACTGCTTGTCCTGGTATTCGATCTCGGCCTCGGCCAACGCGGATCCGCAATCGAAGCACCAGTGCACCGGCTTGAACCCGCGCCTGACGTGGCCGTTCGAGTACACGCCGGCGAGCGCGCGCAGGATGTCGGCCTCGTACTTGAAATCCATCGTGCGGTACGGGTGTTCCCAGTCACCCAGCACGCCGAGGCGCTTGAAATCCTCGCGCTGCAGGTCGATCTGCGCCGCGGCGTAGTCGCGGCAATGCCTGCGGAACGTCTGCGCATCGATCTTGTGCCCGACCTTGCCGTACTTCTTCTCGACCGCGATTTCGATCGGCAGGCCGTGGCAGTCCCATCCCGGCACGTACGGCGAACGGAAGCCGGCCATCAGCTTCGAGCGCACCACGATGTCCTTGAGGATCTTGTTGACCGCATGGCCGAGGTGGATCTTGCCGTTCGCGTAGGGCGGGCCGTCGTGCAGGATGTAGGCGCGCTCGCGTTGCGCGGTTCGGTCCTGCAGTGCCGCATAGCGATGCGCGGCTTCCCACTCGGCCAGCATCGCCGGTTCGCGCTTGGCCAGGTCGGCCTTCATCGCGAAGCCGGTCCGGGGAAGGTTGATGGTGTGCTTGTAGTCGCGGCTCACGCGGGAACTCCGGATGCAATGGTGGTGCCGGCGAGCAACTGCCTCGCCTGCGCGGCGTCGCGATCCATCTGCGCGCGCAGCGCATCCAGATCGGCGAATGTTTCCTCGTCGCGCAGCTTGGCGACGAACTCGACCTCGATGCGCCGGCCGTACAGGTCGCCGTCGAAGCCGAACAGGTGGGCTTCCAGCAGCGGCTCGCCTCCACCTGCGATGGTCGGGCGCACGCCCAGGCTGGCGACGCCTGGCCAGCAGCGCCCGCCGACCCGCACCCGCACCGCGAAGATGCCGGAGAGCGGCGCCACCCGCCGGCCCAGCCTGACGTTGGCGGTCGGATAGCCGAGTTCGTGCCCGATGCGTTGCCCGTGCACCACGCGCCCGCCCATCGCGAATGGACGGCCCAGGAGATCGCGCGCGTGCGCGAAATCGCCGGCACCGAGCGCGCCGCGCACGCGCGATGCCGAAATCCGCTCGCCGTCGCCGACGGATACCGCGTCGAGCACGCGCAATTCGTAGCCGCCCTCGCCCTGCATCGCGCGCAGCAGCTCCACGTCGCCCACGCGGTCGTGCCCGAAACGGAAGTCCGCGCCAACCCAGATCTCGCGCACGCCCATCCGCGCGACCAGCACCCTGCGCACGAAATCCTCGGCGCTCATCGCGACCAGCGCGGCATCGAAGCGCAGCAGCAACAGCACGTCGATGCCGGCGTCGACGAAACCGCACAGCTTTTCACGCAGCGACGACAGGCGCTTGAGCGGCGCCGGCGAGAAATACCCGCGCGGCAGCGGCTCGAACGATATCGCCGCCGCCGCCAGCCCGAGCGCGTCCGCGCGCTCGCGTACCCGCGCCAGCAAGGCGGCATGGCCGCGATGCATCCCGTCGAACGCGCCGATGGTGAGCACGCATCCGTGCGGAGCAAGGCTTGGCCCCGTGATGTCCCGGAAAACCCTCATGATCGGCGCAGTATATCGGGAGATGTTTGGCGATCGTCCGGGATCGCCGCGGCACCGGACACGTCGCCAGGCGCGCGATCCCGGACCGCCGGAAGCGCAACGTCCCGCGGGCCCGAAGGCTCAATCCAGCCGCGTACTGCCGCGGGTATCCGTTCGTTCCAGCAGATCGGCCACCCGTCCCTGGCCCGGGACTTCAAGGTCGGGGGCGATGTCCGCCAGCGGCAGCAGGACGAACGCGCGCTCGTGCAGGCGAGGGTGCGGGATCACCAGGCCCGGCGTGTCGAGCACCTCGTCCGCATACGCCAGCAGGTCGAGGTCGAGGATGCGCGGGCCGTTCGGCACCCCGCGCGAACGTCCGGCGCGGGTTTCGATCGCGAGCAACGCGTCTAGCAGCGCACGCGGCGGCAGTGCCGTTTCCAGCCGCGCGGCGGCGTTCACGAAGTCCGGCTGCTCGCGCACGCCCCAGGGAGGCGTGCGGTAGAGGCGCGACCGCACGAGCAAGCGGGTGCGCGGCAATGTCGCCAGCGCTTCGAATCCGCGCTCGACCTGCGCGCGCGGGTCGTCGAGATTGCTGCCCAATGCCACGTACGCGGCGACCACGTCGGGCCTGCGTCACGCCTGCGAATCGGGTTGCGGTGCCGCCGGCTTGCGACCGCGGCCGCCGCGCCTGCGGCGACGGCGCGCACCCCCGGGCTTCTCGCCGGCGCCACTGGCGGCCGGCCTGGCCAGCGACTCGGAAAGCTGCTCGGGCGTCAGCGTCTGGACGTGCGTCCACCATTCGCCGGATTCGCGCAGAGAATCCGATTCGCCGGAGCGCAGCAGCAGGAAATCGTAGGCCGCGCGGAACCGCGGGTGCGCCATCAGGCGGAACACCCGTTTGCGGCTGCGTTCCGCGAAACGCGGCTGCAGCGCCCAGATCTCCTCGATCGCGAACCCGAAGCGGCGCGGGATCGCGACCCGCTTGCCCTGCTCCGCCATCACCCGGTGCGCGGCGCGTTGCCAGGCCAGGGATTGCGCGGTGCCTTCGCCCTGCAGCCGGCCGGCGAGGTCCACGACCTCGCCCCACAGCAGTACCGCGAACAGGAACGCCGGCGTGACCGGGCGACCGTCCGCGACCCGCGCATCGGTGCCGGCAAGGCCGCGTTCGATCAGCGCCTCGAGGGAACCGGATGCGTCATGGGCGAGCGCGCGCACCGTGCCGGGAAACA
The DNA here is from genome assembly GCA_021781345.1 of Pseudomonadota bacterium. GTDB lineage: Bacteria > Pseudomonadota > Gammaproteobacteria > Xanthomonadales > Rhodanobacteraceae > 66-474. Next base: position 2,018 of record JAJXWZ010000151.1, on the reverse strand, counting down.
GGTGGCGCAGCAGGTCGTAACGGGCCAGCATCGTGAAACTGGCTAACCCGTAGCCCGCCAGGAACATCTTCTGGCATTCGTCGAACAGCCGCGCGGACGGCGCGTCGGCGAGCAGGTGCCCGAGCTCCCTGAACGGCGCCGCGGTCGCGGGATCGATCGTGAAATCCAGCTTGGCCGCCAGGCGTGCCGCGCGCAGCATCCGCACCGGGTCCTCGCGGTAGCGGGTTGCCGGATCGCCGATCAGGCGCAGGTCCTTCTGTTCCAGGTCCTCGATGCCGCCGACGAAGTCGATCACGCTGAAATCGGCGATGTCGTAGTACAACGCATTGACGCGGAAGTCGCGGCGCAATGCGTCTTCCTCGATCGTGCCCCAGACGTTGTCGCGCAGGATGCGGCCGTCCACCACGTGGCGATCGCCGTCCTCCTCGCCGTCGCCTGTGCCGCGGAAGGTCGCGACTTCGACGATTTCCGGGCCGAAAACCACGTGCGCGAGACGGAACCGCCGCCCGATCAGGCGGCAGTTGCGGAAGATCTTCTTCACCTGCTCGGGCGTGGCATCGGTGGCAACGTCGAAATCCTTCGGCTGCCGGCCCAGCAGCAGGTCGCGCACCGCGCCACCGACGAGGCACGCGCGGAACCCGGCGTCCTTGAGGCCGTACAGCACCTTCAGCGCACCGCGGCTGATGTGCTTGCGGGATACGTTGTGCCGTTCGCGCGGAATGACGCGGGGAACGGTCGGGGTCGCGGCGGAGGCGTTGGACTCGGGACTCAAGCGTTGGACATCCGGACGATGGGCAAGCCGCGGATTCGCGGCACGAAGTCCGTTATACTAACCTGCTTGCGCGGCCCACGCTCCCTTCGTCTAGTGGCCCAGGACATCGCCCTCTCACGGCGGTAACGCGGGTTCGAGTCCCGCAGGGAGCGCCAGCACATTTGTGCGGTCGCCCCTGATCACTGCTTCGCCTGGTGATTGCCCGAGCACATGCGTTTCCCGATTTGCAAATCCGGAACGGCCATCCATGGCCTGACTCTTCACAACTGCGGCTTCGAACCATGCATCGGAAGTCGCCTTGATTGACGCATCACATGTGCGTTGATCTCGCACTGCAACCGTTTTCCCGCCCCCAACCCCCGTCGCCAATCCCAAAATGACCTTCGTCGTCACCGACAACTGCGTGAAGTGCAAGTACACCGACTGCGTGGAAGTGTGCCCCGTCGACTGTTTCCACGAAGGGCCCAATTTCCTCGCGATCGATCCGGACGAGTGCATCGATTGCACGCTGTGCGAGCCGGAATGCCCGGCCAACGCGATCTTCCCCGAGGATGATGTGCCTGCGGGCCAGGAAGGCTACATCGCGCTGAACAGGGAACTGGCGAAGATCTGGCCGGTCCTTGCCGAGCGCAAGGAACCGCCGCCGGACGCCGCGGAATGGGACGGCAAGCCGGGCAAGCTGCCGTTGCTCGAACGCTGATTTGTGCGATCGTCCGTGATCGCCGCGACAAGCCGCATCTGCGCAAGCGAACAATGCTTCGCCCAACAGGCATCACCACGGCCTTCAAAGCCGCCATCGATGGCCAAGAGCTCGGTGGCCTGGCTCCCCACGACGACCGTATGGACTGTTGCAGTCCCGCCGCCGTGATCAGCCGCCCCCGAGCCGTTGCTGCAGCAGCGCGATGACCCGCTGGGCCGCTTCGGGATCGCCCTGCGCGCTGACCACGCTGCCGGTGCCGGAAGGCGCCACGCTCACGGTCACCGTGCCTTTCACGGTCTCGTTGTGGCTGCGATGGAAAAGCCGGTGGAAGAAACCGCCCTGGGGTCTTTGCGTGACCACCGTGTCGACCGTGACCTGGTAACGGTGGTCTGCGTCGTCGCGCGCGCTGACCTGGCCGACATCGCCGCGCGCCAGGGCCAGTCCGACCCTGCGGTAAACGCTGTCGGGGGTGTCGGCCAACGTCAGGCTGCTGCTTCCGGTGGCGACCGGTACCGCTGACTCGCCACCCGCCATCGCCGGCGTGCC
>JAJXWZ010000119.1 GCA_021781345.1 Pseudomonadota bacterium | reverse complement strand
GCTGTTCGCGCCGGTCGACATTCTGCTCGACGAGGACGGCTGGCGGGCGCCGGCGCTGCGTCAGTTCCTGTTCCACGCCGCGCGGCGGGCGAATTTCTGTTGGGGTGGACGGCCCAACGGCATCCAATGTGCCAATATAGGGTCGAACAACGAACCTAATGAAAGGGCCGCCCAATGGAATTTAAGCGGATTTCTATAGACACGTCCAAGCATGTTTTTACGATCCATGGGGTCGATGACCAGGAGCGCCCGTTACTGCGGCGCGAGATCAGGCGGGCTCAGGTTGAACCGTTCTTCGTCAAATTGGCTCCGACGGAGGTGGTTCTTGAAGCTTGCGCAGGCTCGCACCACTGGGGGCGGGTGTTGGGCGGTATGGGCCACCGGGTCAGGTTGATCCCACCGCAATATGTGAAGCCCTTCGTGAAGCGGAGTAAAAATGATCGCAACGACGCAGAAGCGATCAGTGAGGCAGCATCCCGCCCGACCATGCGCACGGTTCCGGTCAAATCGGTGGATGAGCAAGCGGCAGCAATCATCGTGAAGCACCGGGAACTCTTGGTGAATCAACGAACCCAGGCGATCAACGCGTTGCGGGGGCACGCGGCGGAATTTGGCATCGTTGCCGCCAAGGGCTGCGCGAACGTCTCAGCATTGCTTGTTCTCCTGTCTGCCGAGGAAGCGATTCCAGCAATTGCAAAGGCGATGTTTGAGCAAATGGGTCAGCATGTGACGGATCTCGATGCAAAGATCGACGCACTGGAGAGACAGCTGCTCGAACAGCACAAGGCCAACGCGGTCAGCAAGCTCCTCGCCGCGATTCCCGGCGTTGGGGCAATCACCGCGATCACCATGGCGCTCAATGTGAACCCCGCGAATTTTGAGACCGGGCGGCATTTTGCAGCGTGGCTCGGGCTGACTCCGCGAGAGCATTCCACCGGCGGCAAGCATCGTATGGGAAAGATAAGTAAGGCAGGCAATGAGAGGTTGCGGCAGTTGCTCGTGGTCGGGGCGATGGCGGTGATCCGCTTCGCTAAACCAGGCAGCAAATCAGCGACCGCTTGGCTGTTGCAATTGCTGGAGCGGAAGCCGCGCAAGGTCGCGGCGATCGCTCTGGCCAACAAGATGGCCCGGATCATCTGGGCCATGATGGCGCGTGGTGAAGCGTATCGGCGTCAGCCGGTAGCCGCCTGATCCGCGCGCCGGTGCCGAGGGTTTAGGGGCAAACAGGAGATGGTTATCGGTCGAACCGACGAGCAACAAAATCCGTCTGAATCTACGGCAGTTCCATGCCGCAATTTCTGTTTGGATGTTGCTCGCGGCACCCATCTGGGCCAGCGGTCAGACCACCGCGTCAAAGGCCGGACACATGACCGCATTCGAACCGATACCAAATTCTGCTTTAACGACTTGAACCCAACGGGCCGTCCACACATGATTCAGAATCCGTGCTGGTGAAGGAGGCCGGCATGGATGGGCCAACCACTATCGATGGATCTTCGTCGGCGGCTTTTGGCGGCGATTGATGAGGGGATGAGTTGCCGGGCAGCGGCAGCCCGCTTTGGAGTGGCGCCGGCGACGGCAATCCGCTGGCGAGCGCAGCGTCGCGATACCGGCAGCTTTGCTCCGAAGCCTCAGGGTGGCGACACGCGCTCACGTCGGGTTGAGGAACGGCGGGCGGACATTCTCGCAATCTGGGAAACGCGTAAGGACATCTCGCTTGCAGAGCTGCGCCTGGCGCTGATCGAGGTCGGCTTGCACGTCTCGGTGGCCGGGCTTCACCGCTTCTTCATCCGCCGCGGCATGACGCGTAAAAAAAGACTGGCCACGCCATCGAGCAGGATCGCCCCGATATCCTGAAACAGCGCCAGGACTGGTTCGATAGCCAGTTCGATCTGGACCCGGATCGCCTCGTCTTTATCGACGAAACCTGGACCGCCACCAACATGACCCGCAGCCATGGCCGCTGCGCCAGGGGCGAACGTCTGCGGATGGGCTTCCCACACGGTCACCGCAAGACCACCACGTTGGTGGCGGGGCTGCGCATGACCGGGATGGTCGCGCCGATGGTGCTGGACGGCCCCATCAACGGCGACTGGTTCGAGGCATATGTCACCAAAGTTCTCACACCCGAACTGCGGCCCGGCGACGTGGTCATCATGGACAATCTGTCGAGCCACAAGCGTGACGCGGTGCGTGAACGGATCGAAGCGGCCGGCGCAACCCTGCGCTTCCTCCCGCCCTATAGTCCCGACTTCAATCCGATCGAGAAGGCGTTCGCGCGCCTCAAGGCCATCCTCAGAAAGATCGGAGAGCGAACCGTCTCCGGCCTATGGGACCTGATCGGCAGGCTCGTCGACAGCTTCCAGCACCGCGAATGCGCCAACTACTTCAGCTCATGCGGATATGACCCGGACTGATCGAAATACGCTCTGAATCAAACACTTAGCCATACCCCGCACCCCTGTTTGACAGTTCGCGGGACGCAGTTTGACAGTTACCCGGACGCGGCTTCGAACGCGTGGCCGTTCACTGCGGTGGTTCGTCGGTCGGTTTTACAGCCGGCTTGAGCCGTCCGA
>JAJXWZ010000167.1 GCA_021781345.1 Pseudomonadota bacterium | reverse complement strand
AGCGCGCGCACCGCTGTCCAAAGGATCTGGCGCGCTTCGACATCCATGCCTGCCGTGGGCTCGTCGAGGAACAGCAGTTCGGGACCGCCACAAATCGCGAGCGCAAAGCGCAGGCGTTGCTGCTGGCCGCCGGAAAGCTTGGCCACTGGACGCGCCACCGCATCTTCCAGGCCCGACAGGCGCAGCGTCTCGGCCAGCGGCAAAGGGTTCGGGTAATAGCCCGAAAACAGGGCGATCATTTCGCCAACCCGGGCGTGGCTGCCGAGTTGCGCGCCCTGCAACATGGCACCGGCGCGTCGTCGCGCGGCGACCTGTCGCGGTGCACATCCGAACAGTTCGGCACGCCCGCTCGTCGGCAATACCAAGCCCAGCAACAGCGAGATCGCCGTGGTCTTGCCAGCCCCGTTGGGTCCCAGAAGGGCCAGCAGCTCGCCACACCGTACCTCAAGATCCATGTCGTCCAACGCCACGACGTCGCCGAACCGGCGGGTCGCAGCGCACAAGCGCGCGGCGGGCAGCGGTGCGCGCGGCACGCGTGCCAATGATTCGGTTGAAACCCCACGAGGCATCGAGTTCACGACAGACCCTCCGAATTTCGGAGCTAGTTTGCGTGCATCGCCCCCGCCCGTTCAGTCGCAGCCGTCAAGCATCGCCTCTGACACACGTCATGCGAGCCGTCGGGGTTACGCCGCCGCGGGCTGCCTGATAGAATCACGGGGCCTTTTCCTTTTTTGCTTGAATCACTTACGGGCGACGCCGTGCCGGCGACGCCGCGCTGGAGGCCCCCATGAATCCGATCGACATGCTGCGCGAGCTTCGCAACCAAGGCGGCAGGATCCGCACCCGCGGCCTGGACGACGCCACCATAGAGCGTTTCGCCGCCGCGGATGCCGACCTCGCTGGCGCCATCGCCGACGCGCATGCTGCCTTCGCGCAACTGAAATCGCAGCATCCCGAAGCCCTGGGCCAGGACGAGGATGTCCAGCTGCACTCGCTGCAGTCGGGATTCGTCAATTTCTATCCGGACGACGCGGTGTGCCCGTTCCTGCCGTTGGCTGCGCGCGGCGCGTGGGTCGTCACCTTGAAGGGCGCGGTGCTCTACGACTGCGGCGGCTACGGCATGCTGGGCTTCGGCCACAACCCCCCGGCGGTGATGCAGGCACTCGCGAAGCCGCAGGTGATGGCCAACGTGATGACACCCTCGCTCTCGCAGCGCCACTTCACCGACGCGCTGCGCCGCGAGATCGGCCATCATCGTGGCGAACATCCGTTCGCGAAGTTCATGTGCGCGAACTCCGGCTCGGAGAGCGTCACGCTGGCCGCACGCATCGCCGACGTCAACGCCAAGCAGATGACCGATCCGGGAGCCAAGTACGCCGGCCGCACCATCAAGCGCCTGGTGGTCAAGGGCTCGTTCCACGGTCGTACCGATCGCCCGGCGCTGTATTCCGATTCCAGCCGCAAGGCCTACCAGGCCAACCTCGCCAGTTTCCGTGACGAGCATTCGGTGATCGCGGTCGACCCCTACGACGTGGCGGCGCTGCGCCGCGCCTTCGACGAGGCCGAGATGAACGGCTGGTTCTTCGAAGCGATGTTCCTCGAACCCGTGATGGGCGAAGGCGATCCGGGCCGCGCGGTGACGCCGGAGTTCTACGCGGCGGCGCGCGAACTCACCGCCAGGCACGATTCGCTGCTGCTGGTCGATTCGATCCAGGCCGGTCTGCGCGCGCAGGGCGTGCTTTCGGTGGTCGACTACCCCGGTTTCGAGAAGCTGCCGGCACCGGACATGGAAACCTATTCGAAGGCGCTCAACGGTGGCCAGTTCCCGCTCTCGGTGCTGGCGGTCAACGAACGCGCGGCAGCGCTGTACAAGAAGGGCATCTACGGCAATACCATGACCGGCAATCCACGCGCGCTGGACATTGCCTGCGCGGTGCTGCAGCAGATCACCCCGGAACTTCGCGCCAACATCCGCAACCGCGGCGCGGAGCTGGTGAACAAGCTGAACGCGCTCAAGGACGAACTGGGCGGACTGATCACCAAGGTACAGGGCACGGGCCTGCTGTTCTCCTGCGAACTCGCACCCCAGTTCAAGTGCTTCGGCGCCGGTTCGACCGAGGAATACATGCGCGAGCGCGGCATCAACGTGATCCACGGCGGCGCCAACTCGTTGCGCTTCACCCCGCATTTCTCGATCAACGAGGCCGAGTCCGACCTGCTCGTGGCACACGTGCGCGAAGCCCTCAAGCACGGCCCGCGCCAGCAGGTTGAGGCCAAGCGCGCGGCGGCCTAGTTGCCATCCCTGGCACCGCCCCGTACATCCATGTGCGGGGCTTCGAACGGAAGCGGGCTCTGGCCTTGCCTGCGGATACGCGCGTTCGTTGTGCTGCGGTCAGCTCCCAACGGTTCGGCGAGGTATGCTTGGACGCGCCGGCAATGCGCCGGTACCACCAGGAGAGCAACCATGCGTATCCGTACTTCGATGTTGGCGTTGGGCCTGGCCCTCGGCGCGCTGGCCGCCGCACCGGCCTTCGCGTCCGGCGCCAAGACCACCACGCACAAGACGATGACGGCGCAGCAAAGCAAGATGGCGGAATGCAGCCACCAGTCCAAGGGCATGAAGGGCGAAGCGCACAAGAAATTCATGAGCGACTGCCTGAAAGGCAAGACCGCCGCCGCACCGGCCAAGATGACGCAGCAGGAAAAGATGAAGTCCTGCAACGCGGAAGCCAGGCAGAAGGGCCTGAAGGGCGCCGCCCGCAAGAGCTTCATGAGCAGCTGCCTGAAAGGCTGATCAGGAATTCGGTGGATCGACTCGAACGCCCGGCACCGCCGGGCGTTTTCTTTGGCGGACCGGCACGGCCGATCGGGACGATCAGCCCAGCCCGCCCAGCAGCGGCACGAAACTCACCGGTTCCAGTTCCTCGCTGCACATCTGGTCGCCGTCGCGCCGGAAGCGCATCAGGCGCTGGGCGCCGGGCGGACCGAGTGGCGCCACCAGAACGCCGCCGTCCACCAGTTGGTCGAGCAGCGCGCGCGGCACCGTTTCGCCGGCCGCGGTGAGCACGATGGCGTCGAACGGCGCTTCCGCCGGCCAGCCGATGTTGCCGTCGTCGTGGCGCGAGCGGATATTCGCGATCTTCATGTTGCGGAACAGCCGCCGCGCCTTGCGCAGCAACTCCTCGATGCGTTCGACCGTGTATACGGTGTCCACCAGCGCGGCCAGCACCGCGGCCTGGTAACCGGAACCGGTGCCGATCTCGAGTACGCGCCCGGGTACTCCGCCTTCGATCAGCAGCTCGGTCATGCGCGCGACCACCCAGGGTTGCGAGATGGTCTGTCCGAGGCCGATCGGCAACGCGGTGTTTTCGTAGGCACGCGAGGCCAACGCTTCGTCGAGGAACAGGTGCCGCGGCATGGTGCGGATCACGTCCAGCACGCGGGGATCGCGAACGCCCTCCTCGCGAAGCGCCGCGACCAGCCGGTCGCGCGCACGCTGCGAGGTCATGCCGTGCCCGCGCGCGGACACGGCCGCGGCGCCGCCGAACAGGGTGCTCATGCGGCCTGTTCCTTTTGCATCTGCTCGGCCAGCCCGTCGATCCAGCGCGACACGTTCTCGAGCGCCTGGAAACGCGTGAGGTCGACGTGGATCGGCGTCACCGACACGAAGCCGCGGCGCACCGCGTCGAAGTCGGTACCGGGGCCGGCATCATCGGCGTCGCCGGCGTTGCCGATCCACCACACGGTGCGCCCGCGCGGATCGCGCTGCGCGATGCACGGCGACGCGCGGTGGCGGCTGCCCAGGCGCGTCACCTCGAAGCCCCGGATCTCCGACCACGCGCGGTCCGGCACGTTGACGTTGAGGATCGTGTCCGCGGGCAGCGGATCGACCAGCAAGCGCCGCGTCAACAACAACACCGCGCGCGCGGCCGATTCGAAATGGTGCCCCATGCCGTCGTGGCGCTCGCCTTGCCCGGCCAGCGACACCGCGACCGCGGGAAGCCCGAGGAAACGCCCTTCCATCGCCGCCGACACGGTACCGGAATAGATCACGTCGTCGCCGAGATTGGCGGAATTGTTGATGCCGGAGACGACGATGTCGGGTTCGTCCTCGAGCAAGCCGGACAACGCCAGGTGCACGCAATCGGTCGGCGTGCCGGCGACACGGTAACGGCCGTCGTCGAGCCGCACGACGCGCACCGGCTGGTCGAGTGTCAGTGAATTGCTTGCGCCGGAACGATCGCGGTCGGGCGCCACCACGACCACCTCCCCCAGTTCGACCAGATGCTCGGCGAGCACGCGGATACCGGGCGCGTCCACGCCGTCGTCATTGCTCAATAGAACCCGCATCGCCGATTCGAACCCCGGGAAGAAAATCCACACATGCAGACCGCGAGTTTACCCGATCCGCAGCAGTCGATATCCCGCTTCAATGCCCGGAAGCCTGCACGGACGCAGCGGAAGGCGGTGCGGCGCTGGCTGTACCGGCAGGCGTATCGACGACCTGGTAGAACACTTCGCCCGGCTTGATCAGGCCGAGTTGCGAGCGGGCGCGCGCCTCGACCGCATCTTGTCCGTGCTTCAGGTCTTCGACGTCCGCGTGCAACGCATCATTGCGTTGCTCGAGCTTCGCGTTCTCGGCCCGCTGTTCCGACACCCGCGCACGGATCGCGCGCAGGTCGCGCATGCCACCGTCACCCGTCCACAGCTTGACCTGCAACGCAATCAGCAAGGCAATCAGGACGAGCGCGAGCCATTTGAGCATTATCGAGATCGTCCCTGATCGCCGCATCGCCGCACAACTCGATGAGCGGAATCAACCAAAGCCCTCGGACACCAGAACGGGCTTCCCTGCCCTGACTTTTCACAAAGGCCGCTCCGCACGGGGCTTCCTCTCAACGGGGAAGAACTGCCAGATTCGGAAACGCATCGCGTCCCGAATACTTCGCTTCCGCGCCGAGTTGCTCCTCGATCCGCAGCAGCTGGTTGTACTTGGCGATGCGATCCGAACGGCACAACGACCCGGTCTTGATCTGGGTCGCCGTGGTCGCGACCGCGAGGTCGGCGATGGTGGTGTCCTCGGTTTCGCCGGAACGATGCGAGATCACCGCGGCGTAGCGGGCAGCGTCCGCCATGGCGACCACTTCCAGCGTTTCGCTCAGGGTACCCACCTGGTTGAGCTTCACCAGGATCGCGTTGGCGATGCCGTCGGCGACGCCCTTGCGGAAAATCGACGGGTTGGTGACGAAATTGTCGTCGCCGACCAACTGGATTTTTCCGCCCAGCCTTTCGGTTATGAGCTTCCAGCCGGCGGGATCGCCCTCGGCAAGACCGTCCTCGATGCTGATAATGGGATACTTCGACACCCAGTCGGCGTAGAGCTCGACCATGCCCGCGGCGTCCAGCTTGCGGCCTTCGCCCTTGAGGTCGTACACCCCGTCCTCGCAGAATTCCGAAGACGCGGGGTCGAGCGCTATCCAGACCTGCTTGCCCGGCTGGTAACCGGCTGCGCCGATCGCCTCGAGGATCACTTCGATCGCCTCCTCGTGCGTGCGCAGCGCCGGCGCGAAACCGCCCTCGTCGCCTACCGCGGTATTCATGCCGCGCTTCTTCAACTGCATCTTCAACGCGTGGAAACACTCGACGCCCGCACGCAACGCATCGGAAAAGCGGTCGAAACCGGCCGGCATCAGCATGAATTCCTGCATGTCCAGCGGGTTGTCCGCATGCACGCCGCCGTTGATCACGTTCATCATCGGCACCGGCAACGCGCCGGCTTGCCCAGTGGTGCCGTTGATCTCGCCCAGGTAGCGCCACAACGGGAGCTTGCGCGACGCGGCCACGGCACGCGCCGCGGCCAGCGACACGCCGAGGATGGCGTTGGCACCAAGCACTGCCTTGTTCGCGGTACCGTCCAGTTGCACCAGCTTCGCGTCCAGGCCACCCTGGTTCGCGGCATCGTAACCCTTGAGGGCGCTGGCGATCGCGCCATTGACGTTGGCGACCGCTTTCGTCACGCCCTTGCCGAGATAGCGTGATTTGTCGCCGTCGCGCAATTCCACGGCCTCGCGTGTGCCGGTGGATGCGCCGCTCGGCACGATCGCGCGACCGAACGCGCCGTCGGCCAGCGTGACTTCCGCTTCGAGGGTGGGATTGCCGCGCGAGTCGAGCACTTCGCGGGCGTGGATGGTTTTGATATTCGTCATGGCTATTTGCGTCGAAGTTGATCAATGTCCTCCGTCTTTCCGGGGCCGTTCTCGGCTTTGACGCGCGCGGAACCCGAAATCCATTTTTGCCATGCAAACCGCGAAGAATGGATTTCGGATCGCCGCTGCGCGGCGCCCGGAATGACGACAATCCTTACTGCTGTAACTCGAGGAACCCGGCACGCTTGGTTGCCGCGTCGAGTTCTTTCAGTGTTCGAAGCAACGCCTCCATCTCGCCCAACGGCCAGGCGTTCGGTCCGTCCGATAGCGCCTTGTCGGGATCGGGGTGGGTTTCCATGAACACGCCGCTGATACCGACCGCCACCGCCGCGCGCGCCAGCACCGGCACGAATTCGCGCTGGCCGCCCGATTTGCTGCCCTGCCCGCCGGGCAACTGCACCGAATGGGTGGCGTCGAATACCACCGGGCAATCTGTCTCGCGCATCACCGCCAGCGAACGCATGTCCGACACAAGGTTGTTGTAGCCGAAGCTCGCGCCGCGCTCGCACACCATGATCCGGTCGTTGCCGGTGGCGCGTGCCTTTTCGACCACGTTCTTCATGTCCCATGGCGACAGGAACTGGCCCTTCTTGATGTTGACCGGCTTGTCGACGGCCGCAACTTTCTGGATGAAATCGGTCTGCCGGCACAGGAACGCCGGCGTCTGCAACACGTCGACCACCCCGGCGACTTCATCGAACGGCGTGTATTCGTGCACGTCTGTGAGCACCGGGACCCCGATTTGTTTTTTCACTTCGGAGAGGATGCGCAATCCCTCTTCCATTCCGAGGCCGCGGAAGCTCTGCCCCGATGTGCGGTTGGCCTTGTCGAAGCTGGACTTGAAGATGAAGTGGATCCCGAGCTTGTCCGTGATTTCATTCAAGCGTCCGGCGGTGTCAAGCTGCAACTGCTCCGACTCGACCACGCACGGGCCGGCGATTAGGAAGAACGGCCGGTCGAGGCCGACTTCGAAGCCACACAGATTCATCCCGCCGCTTCCTTTGCCAGCTTCGGCGCATCGCGCACTGACTTGTGCTCGCGCGCAGCGCGCACGAATCCGTTGAACAGCGGATGGCCGTCCCGCGGCGTTGACGTGAATTCGGGGTGGAACTGGCAGGCCAGGAACCAGGGATGCTTGTGTGGCGGCAGTTCCACGATCTCGACCAGGTCGTCCACCGACAGGCCCGCGACCACGAGACCGGCCTTCTCCAGCCGTTCGCGGTAACGGTTGTTGAATTCGTAGCGGTGCCTGTGCCGTTCACGGATGGTGTCGGCGCCGTACAACTCGCGCGCCAGCGTGCCGGCCCTCAAGCGGCACTCCTGCGCGCCTAGGCGCATGGTGCCGCCGAGGTCGGAGGCCTCGTCGCGCCGCTGCACGTCGCCCGAACCCTGCGTCCATTCCGTGATCAACGCGATCACCGGATCGGCGCAGTCACGATCGTTCTCGGTGGAGCCAGCCTCTGGCAATCCGGCCACGTCGCGGGCGAATTCGACCACCGCCGCGTGCATGCCGTAGCAAATGCCGAAATACGGGATGCCGCGTTCGCGTGCATGTTTCACGGCCTGGATCTTGCCCTCGAAGCCGCGCTTGCCGAAGCCACCGGGGACCAGGATCGCGTCGGCGTCATGCAGCACCGCGTCGGCGCCATGCGTCTCGACGGTTTCCGAATCCACCCATTCGAGGTTCACGCGCGTCTGGTTGTGGATGCCGCCATGGCGCAGTGCCTCGCCCAGCGATTTGTAGGCGTCCTTGTGCTCTACGTACTTGCCGACGATGTAGACCCGCACTTCGTCGCGGGGATTTTCTACCGCATCGACGGTGCGCTGCCATTCGGACAGGTCGGTGGGCCTGGCATCGAGGTGCAGGCGCTCGACCACGATATCGTCGAGCCCCTCCTTGTGCAGCCACAGCGGGAGCTTGTAGATCACGTCCACGTCGACCGCGCTGATGACCGCGCTCTCGGGCACGTTGGTGAACAGCGCGATCTTGCGGCGCTCGGCTTCCGGCAGCGGCTCCTCGCAGCGGCACACCAGGATGTCGGGCTGGATGCCCAGCGCGCGCAACTCCTTGACGGAGTGCTGGGTCGGCTTGGTCTTGATCTCGCCCGCCGCCTTGATGTGCGGTACAAGCGTCAGGTGCATGAACAGCACCTTGTCGGCACCGCGCTCGATGCGCAGTTGCCGCGCGGCCTCGAGGAACGGTTGCGACTCGATGTCGCCCACGGTGCCGCCGATCTCGACCAGCGCCACGTCGAATCCGCGCGTGGCCTCGTCGATCGCGTGCTTGATCTGGTTGGTGACGTGCGGGATCACCTGCACCGTGGCGCCAAGGTAGTCGCCGCGGCGTTCCTTGCGGATCACGGCCTCGTAGATCTTGCCGGTGGTGACGGAGTTCTTGCCCGACAGACGGGTGCGCACGAAGCGCTCGTAGTGGCCGAGGTCGAGGTCGGTCTCGGCGCCATCGTCGGTGACGTAGACCTCGCCGTGCTGGAACGGGCTCATGGTGCCCGGATCGACGTTGATGTAGGGATCCAGCTTCATCAACGTGACGTTGAGGCCGCGGGCCTCGAGGATGGACGCCAGCGACGCCGACGCGATGCCCTTGCCAAGCGAGGACACCACGCCGCCGGTGACGAAAATCAGGGAGGTCATGGTCGGACCGTTTGCCGAAAGCGTCATTCTAGCGGCGGGCGTCGGACGGCGCGAGTACGCGGGGCGGATTTCCCCTTCCCTCGCATTTTTGCGATCATCCCAGATCGCTGCGCATGAAAACGTCCTGGCGCAGCGCAAAGAATGCACGCAATCGAAGCACCAGAAAGGCTTCGTACCCGCCATCGATGGTCAGGAGCTCCCTGGCCTGACTTTTCACGAAAAGCCCGCCCCATGGACACATCGCCAATCCCCGATCGCCTGGCCGCCTTGCGCAAGGCGATGCACGCACGCGGCATCTCCGCCTGCATCGTGCCCACCGCCGATCCGCATCTCTCCGAATACCTGCCCGGACACTGGCAGGCACGGGAGTGGCTTTCCGGCTTCACGGGCTCGGCGGGCACGCTGGTGGTCACCGCTGGTTTCGCCGGGTTGTGGACCGATTCGCGCTATTTCTCGCAAGCCGAGCGCCAGCTCGCGGGCAGCAGGATCGAACTGGTCAGGCTGAACGTGCCGCATACGCCCGAGCATGTGGAGTGGCTTTGCACGCGAATGCACGAAGGGGACAAGGTGGCCTGCGCGGCGGACATGCTGTCGCTGGCGTCGGAGCGGGCGTTGCGAAAGCAACTGGCCGGACACGGCGCGGAACTGGTCGAGGACGACCTGCCCGGCGCCATCTGGAGTAACCGCCCGCCATTGCCACGCGCGCCGATCCACGAACACCCGCCGGAGTACGCCATCCGCGGCCGCGCCGACAAGCTCGCCGGCGTCAGGGACGCGATGCGGCAGGCGGGCGCGAGCCATCACGTCGTCTCCGCGCTTGACGAGATCGCGTGGGTACTCAACCTGCGCGGCAGTGACGTCGATTACAACCCGGTGTTCCTGTCGCACCTGCTCGTCGATGCCGGCCACGCGACCTTGTTCGTCGATGCGGACAAGCTGGAAGCGACCCTGCAGGCTACGCTGGCGGGGGACGGCATACGCATCGCGCCGTACCAGGCCATCGACCCGTCCCTGGCGGCACTGCCGTCGGACGCGAGACTGCTGATCGCGCCGGCACAGGTTTCCGCCGCCGTCGCCCACGCGATCCCGGCCCACGTCGAGCTGGTCGAGGCACCCGGCCCGATCACGGCCGCCAAGGCGCGCAAGACCGCCAGGGAAATGGACCACGTGCGCGAAGCGATGCGCCGCGACGGCGTGGCGCTGGTACGCGGGGCGCGCTGGCTCGAAGCATCGCTGCAGGAAGGCACGCGCCCGAGCGAGCTCGACGTGGACGCAAAACTGCGCGAGCTGCGTGCCCGGCAACCCGGCTTCGTCAGCGAAAGCTTCGCCACCATCGCCGGCTACCAGGCCAACGCCGCGCTGCCGCACTATCGTGCGACGCCAGAATCGCACGCAGGGCTCGAACCCCGCGGCATGCTGCTGATCGACTCCGGCGCGCAATACCTCGGCGGCACCACCGACATCACGCGAATGTGGGCGCTCGGCGAAACCACGCCCGAACAGCGCCGCGACGTGACGCTGGTGCTGAAGGGCGTCATCGCGCTGTCGCGCGCGAAATTTCCGCGCGGCACCTCCGGCCAGCAGCTCGACGCGTTGGCGCGCGCGCCGATCTGGGCCGACGGCGTGGATTACGGCCACGGCACCGGCCACGGCGTGGGCTACTGCCTGAACGTGCACGAAGGTCCCCAATCGATCAGGCCGCCGCGCTCGGGGCAGCAACTCGAAGCGATGGATGTCGGGATGATCACCTCGATCGAACCCGGCATCTACAAGCCCGGCCGCCACGGCGTGCGCATCGAAAACCTGGCCGCGACGATTCCGGCGGGCGACGGCGAGTTCGGCGAATTCCTCGCGTTCGAGACACTGACGCTCTGCCCGATCGACACCCGCCTGCTGGATCCGTCGCTGCTGGACGCGCACGAAATTACGTGGCTGGACGCCTACCACGCGCGCGTGCACGAAAGGCTGGCGTCGTTGCTGGACGATCCCGCGGACCGCGCCTGGCTGGACGCGCGCTGCGCGCCCCTGGCCCTGGCGAAGGCCGCCTGAATCGCGTCCACGCGAATCTCAACAGCGCGCCTGCGTTCTGCTAGCTTACGCGGGCTGCTTGACAGAGGAACATCCGTGCCGCGCCGAACGATGCCGCTGACCCCGCGCGCCCTGGCATTCGCGATCGCGTTGGCTTCCGCGCCCGGGATCGCGCTGGCCCAGAACAGCGCCGACGTCTGCCCGCTCGGCGCCTTCACCTGCCCGGTCGTCAAGCATGACTTCGCACTGTGCAAGAAGAACGACCTGCTGGACTTCTACGTGCCCGATCTGCCGACCGGTGGCGATCGCGACGACAGCCCGGCGCATGTATCCGGCGACCGCTTCTCGAGTCCCGACAGCAACATTTTCCACCTGAGCGGCAACACCTCTCTGCAGCGGCTCGACCAACTGTTGCGCGCCGACAGCCTCACCTACAACGCCGACACCACCGCCTACGACGCGGAAGGCCACGTGCGTTACCAGGAACGCGGCATGCTGTTCTCGGCCGACTCCATGAAGGGCACGACCGACCCCGAATTCGGCGTCGCCGAGAACGTGCGGTACCAATTGCTGGAATCGCGTGGCAATGGCGTGGCCAGCCAGGTGACCATGCTTGACCGCGATCGCGACAAGCTGCACGACTTGACCTATTCGACCTGCGACATCCACGACCGCGTGTGGGAGGTCGAGGCGAAGACGATGACCATGGACCGCGACGCGGGCATCGGACGCGCGCACGACGTGACCATGCGCCTGAAGGGCGTGCCGTTCCTGTGGCTGCCGTACCTGCGGTTCCCGATCGACAAGCGGCGGCAGACGGGCTTCCTGTATCCGTCGTTCGGACAGCGCAGCCGAGCCGGCTTCTTCTTCTCGATCCCGTTTTACTGGAACATCGCGCCCAACTACGACGCGACCCTCGCACCGGTCTGGTACGCCGACCGCGGCGGCATGCTGGACGGCCAGTTCCGTTACCTGACCGCGACCAGCAAGGGCACCCTGAATTTCGATTACATGCCGCACGACCGCACCACGGGTACCGACCGCGGCTACCTCACGTTCCAGGACCAGACCCGGCTGCCGTGGAACCTGCTCTGGAATACTTCGATCGCCCGGACCACCGACAAGGCGTGGTTCCAGGATTTCGGCCAGAACCTCACCACCTCGACGGTGACGTTGCTCGACTCGTCTTCCTACGTCACCAGTTCCGGCGACTGGTGGAACGCCGGCGTCGGCGCGGACGTCTACCAGATCGTCACCCCCGGCGTTTCCGACTTGGCCGCACCGTATCGCCGCCTGCCGCGGCTGTTCTTCAATGCCGACCGTCCGATCGGCGGCCCCGGGGGTCCGGAGTGGGGCGTGAATGCCGAGGCGGTGCGCTTCGTGAAACCCGAGGCCGTCGGCGGCGACCGCTTCGATGCCTATCCCTACCTGGCGTGGCCGCTGCAGGGACCGGCCTGGTTCCTGCGCCCCGAACTGGGCGTGCGCTACACCGCCTACAACCTGCCGAAGCCGGTCGCGCCCGGCGATTCAACCCATCCGACCCGCACCACGCCGATCTTCGACCTCGATGCCGGCCTGATCTTCGAGCGTGACGCGCACCTGTTCGGCAACGACTACACCCAGACCCTGGAGCCACGCGTGTTCTACCTGCGCGTGCCGTACCGCAACCAGAACGACCTGCCGCTGTTCGACACCCAACCGTTGACCTTCGACTTCTGGCAATTGTTCACCACCAACAGCTTCAGCGGCGCCGATCGGCAGATGAACGCCAACAACCTGTCGCTGGCGCTGACCACGCGCTTCCTCGACCAGGACGGCAACGAGAAGCTTTCGGCGAGCATCGGCCAGATCCGTTACTTCCAGCCGCAACTCGTCACGCTGCGTCCGGGCGTCACCGCGGTCGACTATTCCGGGTCCAACTACGTCGCCAACCTGACCGTCGCCTTGAACGACGACTGGCGCGTGACCGCATCGCAGCAATGGAATCCCAACACCAGGCATACCGACGTCTCGACCATCGGCCTGCAGCGCCGCCTCTGGGGTGACGGCATCGTCAACCTCGACTACCGGTACCGCCGCGGCCTGCTCGACCAGGCCGACATGTCCTCCGAGATCCCGGTGGGAGCAGCATGGAAGCTGGTCGCCGGCTACACCTACTCGATGCGCGACCGGCGTGCCATCGATGCATTCGCCGGCATCGAGTGGGACAGTTGCTGCACCGCCGTGCGCCTGCTCAGCCGGCACTACGTCTACGACTACAAGGGCGACTCCAACAACGCCATCATGCTGGAGATTGAATTCAAGGGACTCGGCGCCTACGGCGAGCGCACCGGATCGTTCCTGCGCAATGCTATCCTTGGCTATCAATAGCCGCCGTCCGACTTGAATCGGCCCGTCCGGGCCGACAACTTTCGTGCGAACGGCGTGTCCAAGGTGGCGGATTGCCGGGAAACCCGGTTCCCGCGCCCCGCTATTCAATTCCGGCATACATGACCCCAATGAAATCATCTTCCATCGCCAGCCTGGTCTTCACGTTCGCGATCGCGGCCTGCGCGCTGCCCGCGTCCGCACAGCTGCTGAGCCCGAACGCCCCGCCGCCTACCGGTGCGCCGCCATCCCCGCTGCTGGCGCCCGATGCCGGCACGTCCAACCAGGTCCAACCGCTCGACCGTATCGTCGCGGTGGTGAACGACGGCGTGATCCTGCAGAGCCAGCTCGACCAGACAATGGCGACGGTGGCCCACCAGATACAGGCTTCGGGCGGCAAACTGCCTCCGGAGGACGTGTTGGCCAAGCAGGTGTTGCAGCGCCTGATCCTCAACGAGTTGCTGGTGCAAAAGGGCCGCGACAACGGCGTGCGTGTCTCCGACGATCAGGTCGATGCCGCAGTCGCCAATATCGCGGCCCAGAACAAGATGTCGGTGCCGCAGATGCAGGCCGCGATGCAGCAGCAGGGCGTGGATTACGCCTCGTTCCGCCAGCAATTGCGGGACCAGTTGCTGGTGCGTGCAGTACAACAGCAGGTGATGCAGCAAGCCGCCGACGTGTCGAAGGCGGAAATCGACAACCTGATCGCAAGCCCGGCGTTCAAGCAGGGTGAGGTGCACCTGGCGCGCATCCTGATCGGTTTGCCCGAAGGTGCCGATGCCCAGCAGATTGCCGCCGCCCAGGCCAAGGCCGACAAAATCGAAGGCGAATTGAAGGCCGGCAAGAGTTTTGCCTCGCTGGCGGTCAGCGATTCCAACGCACCCGAGGCGCTCGACGGAGGCGACCTCGGCTGGCGCCGCGTGGACGAGCTGCCGCCGGCGCTGCAGCAAGTCGTGGACTCCCTGCAGACCGGCGCCTACACGCAGCCCCTGCGCGATGCCTCCGGCTTCACCATCCTCAAGCTCGAGGGCAAGCGTGCACCGGGCGCCAGGCAGATCGTCACCGAGTACCACGCCTTGCATCTCATGATCAAGCCGAATGCGGTGTTGACCGAGCAGGAAGCCAAGGACAAGATCACCAAGCTCTATCACGAGATCGTGGACGGCCATGCCGATTTCGCGACGCTGGCCAGGCAGGATTCTGACGACCCGAGCACCGCCAACCTGGGCGGCGACATGGGTTGGTTCGCGCAGGACGACTGGGGTACTCAGGTCGGCAAGCTGGTGGCCAACCTGCAGCCGGGCCAGGTCAGCCAGCCCTTCGAAAGTCCGGACGGCTCCTGGCACATCATCAAGCTGCTCGGCACGCGCCAGGCCGACCGCACCAAGGACATCGAGCGCGAGCAGGCGCGCCAGGCCATCGCGCAACGCAAGGGCAGGCAGGCCTACGAGCAATTCCTGCGCGACGTGGAATCCTCGGCCTCGATCAGCATCAAGATTCCGCAGCTGGCCGACGCCAATCCGGAATCGGGCAACCCATCGCAATGAACGCCGGGCCGGCCGCGAACCGGCCCGCGCATCTTCCGCGTCTGGCCGTCACCAGCGGCGAGCCCGCGGGCATCGGGCCGGAGCTGGTCGTGCGGCTGGCCGCAACCGCCATCGCCGCGGACCTGGTCGCGATCAGCGATCCCGGCATGCTCCGGCGCGCCGCCAGCCGCTGCGGCATCGCCCTGGAACTGGAACCCTTCGACGGCACGCGCCGCGGCTTGCGAGCGGCGGGGAGCCTGCGCGTACTGGAAGTGCCATTGCGAATCGAGGAAATACCCGGACAACCGGATCCGCGCAACACGTTCCACGTCCTGAACGCGCTGGCGCAGGCCGCAGATCGTTGCATCGACGGCACCTTCGACGCCGTGGTCACCGCGCCGGTGCAAAAGTCCGTGATCAACGAGGCCGGCGAGCGCTTCACCGGCCATACCGAACTGTTCGCGCGACGCGCCGGGTGCGAAGTCGTGATGATGCTGGCCTCGCCGGAACTGCGCGTGGCGCTCGCCACCACCCACCTGCCCCTGTCAGAAGTGCCGGCCGCGATCACGCGTGAAGCCATCGAGCGCAGCCTGCGCATCGTGCATGCCGAGCTTATCGGGAAATTCGGCATCGCCGCGCCCCGGATCGCGGTGCTGGGGCTGAATCCGCACGCCGGCGAGGGTGGTCATCTCGGGCGCGAGGAAATCGAAACCATCACGCCGGTGCTGGACGCGCTGCGCGCCGAAGGCATGCAGCTGACCGGCCCGTTGCCGGCCGACACCGCATTCGTCCCCGCGATGCGCACGCGCTACGACGTCGTGCTCGCCATGTACCACGACCAGGCCCTGCCGGTGCTGAAGTCGGAAGCGTTCGATCGCACGGTCAACATCACGCTAGGCCTGCCGTTCGTGCGCACCTCCGTCGATCACGGTACCGCGCTCGACCTTGCCGGCAGCGGACGCGCCGACCCCTCCAGCATGGTCGCCGCGGCGGAAATGGCGTTGCGCCTCGCCGCGCAAGGCAGCCGCGGCTGATTGGCGATGTCCGCGCGTCCCAAGAAACATTACGGCCAGCATTTCCTGCACGAGCGCGGCGTGATCGAGCGCATCGTCGCGGCGATCTCGCCACGGCCCGGCGAACACGTCGTGGAAATAGGCCCCGGCGAGGGCGCGCTGACGCTGCCGCTGTTGCGGGCGGCCGGCCACCTGTCGGCGATCGAGCTCGACGCGGAATTGATCGAGCCCTTGCGGTTGCGCGCCGCCGGCGCGGGCCAATTGGAGATCATCCACGCGGACGTCCTGAAGGTCGACCTGACGTCGCTCGCGGGCGGTCACAAGCTGCGGCTGGCCGGCAACCTGCCCTACTACGTGTCGAGCCCGATCCTGTTCCATTGCCTCGTGCACGCCGGCGCCATCGCCGACATGCACTTCATGCTGCAGAAGGAAGTGGTCGACCGCATGGCCGCCGGACCCGGCGGCAAGGTCTATGGGCGCCTCTCGGTCATGCTGCAGCTCGCCTGCCGGGTCGAGCCCTTGTTGCGCGTTGCCCCGGGCGCGTTCCGGCCACCTCCCAAGGTCGAATCCGCGGTCGTGCGGCTGGTGCCGCTGGACCCGGCGCGAAGACCCGATCCCGCGCTCGCGCGTGCGATCGACGTGGTGGTGCGCGCTGCCTTCGGCCAGCGGCGCAAGACCCTTGCGAACGCGTTGCGCGGCTTGCTCGATGCCGACGCGATCCGTGCCGCGGGCATCGATCCGCGCGCCCGCGCAGAGGACGTGCCGCCGTCGGGCTTTGTCCGGCTGGCGCGCCATGCGGATACCTCCAACTTGCAGGTCGGCCCGCATCTCGTCGACAATGCCGGGCAATGAGTACCCGGCAAACCAGCACCGACAAGTCGAGCGCGCCGCACGAGCCGGAGCCCTACGCGATCGAGGTCGATACCGGGTCCCGTTTCGTGCCCGAGCAGTCCAAGCCGGAAGCCAACCGCTACGTGTTCGCTTACGAAATCACCCTGCGCAACCTCGGGGTGATGCCGGCACGTCTGCAGACGCGCCACTGGATCATCACCGACGCCAACGGCAAGGTCGAGGAAGTGCGCGGCGAGGGCGTCGGCGGCGAGCAGCCGCGCCTGCAGCCTGGCGAAAGCTACAGCTACACCTCGGGCGCGGTGCTGGAAACGCAGGTGGGCACCATGCGCGGAACCTACCTGTTCCATGCCGACGACGGCACCGACTTCGAGGCCCCGATTCCCGAATTCGTGCTCTCGGTGCCGCGGACCCTGCACTGAGGGGCCCGGGGTCCGCACGTGGCCATCTACGCGATAGGCGATGTGCAAGGCTGCTACCCGGAACTGCAGCGGCTGCTCGCAAAGCTGCACTTCGACCCCGCCGCCGACCGACTGTGGTTCTGCGGCGATCTGGTCAACCGCGGCGGCGAGTCACTGGAAGTCTTGCGCCTCGTGCACCGATTGCGTGCTTCCAGCGTGGTGACGCTCGGCAACCACGACCTTAGCCTGCTCGCGGTCGCCATCCGTGAGCCCGAGGCGCGTGCGCGCACCAATCCGGACCTGCGCCGGGTGCTGGACGCGCCGGATTCGGATGCGCTGATCGACTGGCTGCGCGGACAATCCCTGCTGCACCACGACGCGGAGCTCGGGTTCACGCTGGTGCACGCGGGGTTGGCGCCGTCCTGGACGCTCAAGCAGGCCATGCACATCGCGCGCGAGGTAGAACTCGCGCTGCGCGGACCCGGGCATCGCGCCCTGCTTCAGAGGATGTTCGGCAACCGTCCGGCGCGCTGGTCGTCCAAGCTGCGCGGACAGGATCGCCTGCGCGCCGCCATCAACATCTTCACACGCATGCGCTACTGCGACGCGCACGGCCGCATCGACTTCGACGTCAAGGGTCCGCCTGGATCGCAGCGCGCGGGCCTGTATCCCTGGTTCGAGGTGCCCGGCCTCAGGATGCGCGCGACCCGCATCGTATGCGGGCACTGGTCGGCACTCGGGCGGTTCGCCGGACTCGGCACCTACGCCATCGACACCGGCTGCGTATGGGGTGGCCAGCTTACTGCGCTCAGGCTCGATGGCGAGGAGCCGCAATTCATCGCGGTGGACGCGGAGCCGCATCGCAAGCGCGTTTGATTGCGCCTGTCAGAAATCATCTGCTTCGCCAGCCCCGACGCAACTTCCCTGTCTTTTTCCGCGCCCCTCCCAATGACGCGGGCAACTTTCTCTTGTGTGGCCAAGAGAACGTCACCAAAGAGAAGGCCACCCCGCGAACACGTCCTTCGCACATCCTTGTGCTCCGGATTCGCTCGCGGTCGAGGGGGTTCGCCGACGGCACCTCCGTGTGCCTCCGGCGAACCGGCCCACTTCCTGTGGGCCATCCTTCAGACTCGTCCGGCGTCCGCTCAGCGTGTTCGAGGGACCCCATCGGGCGCGCTTCCTGCGCACATCGGCGGGCAGGGCACGTCGTTCGTCCTCGCCTCGAACAGGACCATGGATGGCCGCCATCGGAGCGACAATCGCGCCGTTGCTCGACGCCACGGCGCACAGCCGAACGACAGGGCAAGCGCCGCATGTGTGAGCACAGGGATGCGCGACTAGATCGGCAGGGACTACCGATTTGAACGTCAGAGGCGGTCCGAAGGGCGAGCCACATGGACTGGCGAGTAGTTCGGCGCGGCTGCCGTGAGGCGAGCACCAAGGGAAGTCGAGCCGACACGACGTCGGCGGAACTGCCATGCCCGGCGCAATGGCTTTGCCTATTTTCCCGAAAGGAAAGTAGGTCGCGCGCTCTGCGCGCGAAACCGCTTCTGAGCGTCAGCGCAGGCCCGTCTCGTTGCGAGCGATCACCATGCGCTGGATTTCCGACGTGCCCTCGTAGATCTCGGTGATCTTGGCGTCACGGAAGTAGCGTTCGAGCGGCATCTCCTTGGAATAGCCCATGCCGCCATGGATCTGCACGGCCTGGTGGGTGATCCACATCGCGGCCTCGGACGCGGTGAGCTTGGCCACCGAAGCCTCCGTCGAGAAACGAGCGCCGGTCCTGCCCGACTCCTGCTTCAACCAGGCCGCTCGCAGGGTCAGCCAGTGGGCCGCCTCCAGCTTGCACTTCATGTCCGCGATCTTGGCCTGGGTCATCTGGAACGCGCCGATCGGCTGGCCGAACGCCTTGCGGTCGCGCGAATAGTCCAGCGTCGCCTCGTAGGCGGCGCGCGCCAGGCCGACCGCCTGCGAGGCGATCCCGATGCGCCCGGCATCCAGCACGCCCATCGCGATCTTGAAGCCATGCCCTTCGTCACCGATGACCTCGTCGGGTTGCACGAGGTAATCGACGAACTCGATCTCGCAGGTGGCCGAGGCGCGGATGCCCAGCTTGGGCTCGGTCTTGCCCCGGCTGAAGCCTGTGCGCGAGGTGTCGATCATGAAGGCGGTGATGCCGCGCGCATGCTTGTCAGGATCGGTCATCGCGAACAGCAGGATGTATTTCGCAACCGGTCCGGAAGTGATCCAGCTCTTCTTGCCGTTGATGATGAAACTGCCGTCGGCCTGCCTGGCCGCGCGGCAGCGCATCGCCGTGGCGTCGGAACCGGACTGGGGCTCGGTCAAGGCGAATGCGCCGATGGCCTCGCCCGACGCGATCGGCGTGACGTACTTGTGCTTCTGTTCCTCGGTGGCGAACTTCAGCAGGCCGTTGCAGTAGAGCGTGTTGTTGACGCTCATGATGGTCGAGTGCGCGCAATCCGCGGCGGCGATCTCGATCATCGCCAGAACGTAGCTGATCGAATCCATGCCGGCGCCGCCGTACTCGGTCGGCACCTCGATGCCCATCAGGCCCAGTTTCCCCATCTCGCGTATGTTGTCGAGGGGGAACTCGCCGGACTTGTCGAAATCCGCCGCCACCGGGGCGATCCGCTTCTGCGCGAAGTCGCGCGCGATCGACTGGATCTGCAATTGTTCCTCGGAAAACTGGAAGTCCATGGTTGCACCTCGTCGTGTCGTGTCGTGCCTGCGGGCCTTGATGCCATGGGCCGGGCGAATCCAACCCCGCATGATAACCGTTCGCGGCGCAAGCCGGACGGTTCCCGCCGGAGCGGCTTTTATTTATCTTTCCATCCTGATATAAAGATGAAATGCTTGACCTGGTATCCGCCACCGCGCTATTGCGGGTATTGTCCGACCCCACCCGCGTGCGCCTGCTCGCGTTGCTCAGGCGCGAGGAGCTGACCGTCGCCGAACTTTCCTCGGTGTTGCGGCTGGCGCAGCCGCGCGTGTCCACCCACCTCGCCAAGCTCAAGGAATCCGGGCTGGTACGCGACCGCCGCGCCGGGGTATCGGCCTATTACCGCTTCAACGAGAGCGGCTTCGACGGTGCCGCCGACCTGCTGCGGGCCCTGGAAGACGGCGTCGACGATGCGCTGCTGGATGCCGATGCTCAACGCCTGCCGGCGGTGCTGGCGGCACGCGCGCGCGACCGCGGCTGGGCCGACAGCGTGGCGGGCGACATGGAACGCCACTACTCGCCCGGGCGCACCTGGGAGACGCTTGCGCGCACGCTGCTGCAACTGCTGGAGACCGGCGACGTGCTGGACATCGCCTCCGGCGACGGTGTGCTTGAGGAGCTGCTGGCCCCGCACGCGCACTCGATCGTGTGCGTGGATTCCAGCCCCACCGTGGTCGCGGCCGCGCGAAAGCGGCTGAAGGGGTTCCGCAACGTCGAGGTAATCGAAGGCGACATGCACGCGCTGGACCTCGGCGGTCGACGCTTCGACCTGGTGCTGATGATGCACGCGCTCACCTACAGCGAGCACCCGCAACAGGCGATCGCGGAAGCCGCCCGCGTCATGAAACCCGGCGCGCGGCTGCTGGCCGCGACGCTGGCCAGGCACGCCCACCGCGCGGCGGTCGCGCCATTCGACCACAAGAACATGGGTTTCAGGCGCGAGGAACTGGCGGGCTTCGCGCGCAAGGCCGGCCTTGAGGTCCTGCGCTGCGAACGCATATCGCGCGAATCGCGTTCGCCGCATTTCGAAGTCCTGAGCCTGCTTGCCGGAAAACCGCGGGAACAGCGATAGGTGCCGGTTATCGGCAGGCACGGGTCGGGCCGCGCCGCGACGATTGCGGGTGCCCCCGACGCCCACCTTCGCGCCTTCCCGCAAGGAGACCCAAGATGAACAATCTTCCCTGGCTTCATCGCGAGCGCGTGGAACAACTCGAGGCCGCGCTTGCCGAACGCATCCTGGTGCTCGATGGCGCCATGGGCACGATGCTGCAAGGCCACGCGCTCGACGAAGCCGGCTATCGCGGCGAACGCTTCGCGCATGGCTGCGATACCCGGCACTCGCATGGACACCACGGCGAGCACGCCACACCGCAAGGCTGCCAGCGCGACCTCAAGGGCGACAACGACCTGCTCTCGCTGACCCGTCCGGACATCATCCGCGAAATCCACGTGGCCTATCTCGACGCCGGCGCGGACATGGTCGAGACCAACACCTTCAACTCCACCTCGATCAGCCAGGCCGATTACGCGCTGCAACATCTCGTCCATGAACTGAACCGCGAGGGCGCGCACCTGGCACGCGCCGCCTGCGACGCGGCCGAGGCCAGGGCGCCCGATCGGCCGCGCTTCGCGATCGGCGTGCTCGGCCCGACCAGCCGTACTGCGTCGCTATCGCCCGACGTCAACAACCCCGGCTTCCGCAACGTCGATTTCGACGAACTGGAGGCGGCCTACGCCGAGGCCACGCGCGGCCTCGTCGAAGGCGGCGTCGACGTGGTGATGGTCGAGACGATCTTCGACACCCTGAATGCCAAGGCTGCGCTGGCGGGCGTCGCCCGCGTGTTCGACGAGATCGGCGGGCGCCTGCCGATCATGATTTCCGGAACGATCACCGACCGCTCCGGCCGCACGCTGTCCGGCCAGACCGCCGAGGCGTTCTGGTATTCGGTCGCGCACGCACGGCCGTTGTCCGTCGGCCTGAACTGCGCGCTGGGCGCGAAGGATCTGCGCGAGCACGTCGAGGCCCTCGCGCGCATCGCCGACTGCGCCGTCAGCGCGCATCCGAATGCAGGCCTGCCGAACGAGCTGGGTGGTTACGACGAAACTCCCGAACAGATGGCCGGGACCCTGGGCGGGTTCGCCCGCGACGGGCTTTTGAACATCGTCGGCGGCTGTTGCGGAACGACGCCCCGGCACATCGCGGCGATCGCCTCCGCCGTGCGCGGCGTTCCACCACGCACGTGGAAACGCGCCCGGGACATCGCGGCATGAGCGAAGCACGCTACACCCGCCTCAGCGGCCTCGAACCGCTGGTCATCACGCCGGAGACGCTGTTCGTCAACGTCGGCGAGCGCACCAACGTCACCGGCTCGGCCAGGTTCAGGAAACTGATCAAGGAGGACCGCTACGACGAGGCGGTCGAGGTCGCCCGCCAGCAGGTCGAAAGCGGCGCGCAGATCCTCGACGTCAACATGGACGAAGGCCTGCTCGATTCCGAAGCGGCGATGGTGAAGTTCCTGCGCCTGATCGCGGCCGAACCCGACATCGCACGCATCCCGGTGATGGTCGATTCCTCCAAGTGGAGCGTGATCGAGGCCGGCCTGAAATGCCTGCAGGGCAAGGGCGTGGTCAATTCGATCTCGCTCAAGGAAGGTGAGGAAAAATTCCTCGACGAGGCACGCAAGATCATGCGCTACGGCGCCGCGACGGTGGTGATGGCCTTCGACGAGAAGGGCCAAGCCGACACGGTCGCGCGCCGCCTGGAAATCTGCACGCGCTCCTACGAGTTGCTGACCCGGGGGCTCGGCTTCCCGCCCGAAGATATCATCTTCGATTCCAACATCTTCCCGATCGGCACCGGCATCGAGGAACACGCCGACAATGCCGTCAACTTCATCGAGGCGGCACGCGAGCTGAAGAAGCGCTTC
Source organism: Pseudomonadota bacterium (assembly GCA_021781345.1). GTDB lineage: Bacteria > Pseudomonadota > Gammaproteobacteria > Xanthomonadales > Rhodanobacteraceae > 66-474. Next base: position 22,323 of record JAJXWZ010000167.1, on the reverse strand, counting down.
CCGTACTCGCACGTCTCCGGCGGCGTCTCCAACGTGTCGTTCTCGTTCCGCGGCAACAACACGGTGCGCGACGCGATCCATTCGGTGTTCCTGTACCACGCGATCAAGGCCGGCATGGACATGGGCATCGTCAACGCCGGCGCGATGCCGATCTACGACGACCTCGATCCGGAACTGCGCGAACGCGTCGAGGACGTGGTGCTGAACCGGCGCCCGGACGCGACCGAACGCCTGATGGAGATCGCCGAAAAGCACAAGGGCGGTACGCGCGAGCAGGACAACGGCAACGCGCTGGCGTGGCGCGAACTGCCGGTCGCGAAACGGCTGGAACACGCGCTGGTGCACGGCATCGACCAGTACGTAGTGGAGGATACCGAGGAGGTGCGCAAGACCACGACGCGCACGCTGGACGTGATCGAAGGTCCACTGATGGACGGCATGAACGTGGTCGGCGACCTGTTCGGCGCCGGCAAGATGTTCCTGCCGCAGGTGGTGAAGTCCGCACGGGTGATGAAAAAGGCCGTGGCCTACCTTCTGCCGTTCATGGAAGAGGAAAAGATGAAAAGCGGCGACGCAGGCAAGACAAACGGCAAGATCGTGATGGCGACGGTCAAGGGTGACGTCCACGACATCGGCAAGAACATCGTGGGCGTGGTGCTCGCCTGCAACAACTTCGAGGTGGTGGACCTCGGCGTGATGGTGCCGGCGCAGAAGATCCTCGACACCGCGATCGCCGAGCACGCCGACATGATCGGCGTGTCCGGCCTGATCACGCCGTCGCTCGAGGAAATGGCGCACGTCGCCAGGGAAATGAAGCGGCAGAACTTCACGATTCCGCTGCTGATCGGTGGCGCGACCACCTCGCGCGCGCACACCGCGATCAAGATCGAGCCCAATTACGAGAGCGCCTGCGTCTGGGTCAAGGATGCTTCACGCGCCGTGGGAGTCGCGCAGTCGCTGGTCAGCAAGGCGCTGGTGGACGACTTCCTGGCCAAGGTCCGTGCCGAATACGCCGAGGTCCGCGAACGCCACAAGAATCGCGGCCCGGCGAAACGACTGGTGTCGCTGGATGCGGCTCGCGCCAACGGGGCAAGACCCGACTTCAAGGATTACGCACCGCCCGCGCCGAAGCAGGCGGGCTTGACCGTGTTCGACGACATCCCGCTGGCCGACCTGCTGCCGATGATCGACTGGACGCCGTTCTTCCAGGCCTGGGAACTGCACGGCCGCTACCCCGCCATCCTCGAGGACAAGATCGTCGGCGCTCAGGCCATGGAACTGTTCGATGACGCGCGAGCGATGCTGGACAAGGTCGTCAAGGAAAAATGGCTGCGCGCCAGGGCCGTGATCGGATTCTGGCCGGCGTCGCGCGTCGGCGACGACATCGAAATCTCGCTCCCTGCCCTTCAATGGGAGGGCCGGGGCGGGGATGGTGTTGAAGATCAGGAAACGCGAGTGATGCTGCACCACCTGCGCCAGCAGGCCGACAAGCCGGCCGAACGTCCCAACCTGTGTCTGGCCGATTTCGTCGCACCCAGGGATTCCGGCGTGCAGGACTGGATCGGCGGTTTCGCGGTCACCGCCGGACTCGGCATCGAGCCGCACCTCGAACGTTTCAAGCGGGACAATGACGACTACTCGGCGATCATCCTGAAGGCACTCGCCGACCGCCTCGCCGAGGCACTGGCCGAATGGATGCATCGCGAGGTGCGCACGAAGTACTGGGGCTACGCGGCCGGCGAGTCGCTCGACAACGAGGCGCTGATCGCGGAGAAGTACCGTGGCATCCGCCCGGCGCCGGGCTATCCGGCCTGCCCCGACCACACCGAAAAGACCACCCTGTTCCGGTTGCTGGACGCCACCGGCAACACCGGCATCGAGTTGACCGAAGGATTTTCGATGTATCCCGCCGCCTCGGTTTCGGGCTGGTACTTCAGCCATCCGGACAGCCGGTACTTCGTGGTCGGCAAGTTGACGCAAGACCAGGTCCGGGACTACGCGAAGCGCAAGGGCTGGACGCTGGCGGAAGCCGAACGCTGGCTGTCAGTGAACCTCGATTACGATCCCGACTGAACCTCCGCCCGCGTTGTCGCGGGCGGAGCGACAACGTTCAGAGCGATGCGCCAGAACCGGCCATGTGCATGAAGGCCGCACCGAACGTCATGATCAACAGGAGATACAGTACGAACATCACGGCCATCATGATCAGCGCCGCGCGGCAGTAATTGCGCTTGCTCGGCTGCGTGCCGCTGGAAAAACCCCATACGAACAGCATCACGATGTTCACGATCGGGATGCAAAGAACGATCAGGGTGATTATCCAGTCCCCCAGCGAAACCGGCGTGGCATCGTGTTCTGCAATCTGTGCGTTCATGTCTGCTTCTCCGCGTGTTGGAAGCGCTCGACAGCAACGTGATTCATCCCCGGGCGCGTTCGCCCGCCGCCGATCCTAGCCGACAATCACGGAGCCTGCAGCTTCGCGCATGCATGCGGACCTTGCGGCACGCCAACCCGCCCGGATTCAGGTCCTCCCGGCATCCACGCCCGAAGCTAGGCGGCGATATCGCCAGTGGCGCTGTTCCGCGGGTGCCGCAGGTGCATGACCAGGTTGTAGATCGAGACCAGGACCGGGAACAGATTGGCCAGGATTCCGACGGAATCGTTCTTGTAGAAGATGAAGTAAGCCAACAACAGAAGGCTGCCACACACGGATAGCACCCAGAACGACAGCGGCATCACCACGCGCTTGTACTTGCGCGTCGCGTAGACCTGCACGAACCAGCGGCTGGTGAACATCAACATGCCGAGGTAGCCCACCACCTTCCAGGTCGTGAGCTGGTAATTGACGAGGGATTGCAGGATGTGTCCCATGGCGGATGTCCGGCGGTGTCAGGAGCCGGATTGTAGCAACCACGGGGCCTGCGATTGACCGGCAAACCCGCCACCCGTAAAATCGCCGGTTCGCGTGGGCGGTTAGCTCAGCGGTAGAGCACTGCCTTCACACGGCAGGTGTCGCAGGTTCGATCCCTGCACCGCCCACCATTCGAAGCCCTATCGACCGAGCCGCTGCGACGGTGAGATTTTCCCGATTCCGGCTCAGCGCTCGAACAGCGCGATCGATTCGACGTGCGCGGTATGCGGGAACATGTCCATGACGCCGGCGGCTTGCAGCTTGAATCCGTGGCTGCGTACCAGTTCGCCTGCGTCGCGCGCCAGCGAGGCCGGGTGGCAGGACACGTAGACCACGCGCCGCACGGACTTGCCGGGCAGTTGCCTGAGCAGTTCCTCGGCGCCGCTGCGCGGCGGGTCGAGCAGCATCAGGTCCCAGTCCTGCCGCGCCCATGAACTTCCTCGCACTGCGCCGGCCAGGTCGCCAACGTGGAACTCGGTATTGCCGATGCCGTTGGCTGATGCATTTGAGCGCGCGCGCTCGACCAGACCGGTATCGCCTTCCACGCCGCACACGTGCCCCGCGTGGCACGCGACCGGCAGGCTGAAGTTGCCGAGCCCACAGAACAGGTCGAGCACGCGATCGTCCGGGCCCGGCTGCAACAGCTCCAGCGCGTGCGCGATCATCTTCTGGTTGATGCGGGCGTTGACCTGCACGAAATCCAGCGGCGTGAAGGCGAGCTTCAAGTCGTAGGCGGGCAACGCGTATTGGAGCTCGACGTCGCCCGGCTGCAGGGCATGCACGCTGTCGGTGCCGCCCGGCTGCAGCAGGATCGCGAACCGGTGTTCGCAGCCGAACGCCGCGAGCTTGGTGCGATCCGGGTCGGACAGCGGCTGCAGGTGGCGGAACACCAGCACCCGCGCGTCGTCGCCGGCCGAGAACTCGATCTGCGGGATCGACGCCGCTCCCTGCATGTCGTTCAACAAGGCACCCAGCGAATCGAGTTTTTCGCCGAGCGCGGGATCCAGCACGTCGCAGTGCGCGAGGTCGGCCACGAAGCGCGCATCGCGTTCGCGGAACCCGACCAGCGTCTTGCCCTTCTTGGGCACGTGCTTGACCGACAGACGCGCGCGCCTGCGATAGCCCCACACGTCTGCGGTCAACGGCGCCAGCCAGCGTGCGGGTTCGACGTGGCCGATGCGCGTGAAGTTCTGCGCCAGCACGTTTTGCTTGGCCGCGATCTGCGCGGGCGGCGCCAGGTGCTGCAGCACGCAGCCGCCGCAAACTCCGAAATGCCGGCAACGCGGTGCGACGCGGTCGGGCGAGGCGGTGAGGATTTCCTCGGTACTGGCCTCGTCGAAATGGCGATGCTTGCGTTGCAGGCGCGCGAGCACGCGTTCGCCGGGCAATGCATCGGCCACGAAAACGGTCTTGCCATCCACGCGGGCGACGCCCCGCCCGTCGTGGGAAAGGTCTTCGATGGAGGCTTCGAACGTGATGTCGCGCGGTGATTTTCTCATCCGCGCATGATGCCAGACATGGGGTGTCGCGGCCGCCTCAGAACTTGCCTTCGTCGCCCGCCGCAGCATAGCCGAGCGCGACCGCGCCGGTACCGACGTTGACCATGCCGGTGATGCTCATGCCGCTCTGGTAGAGCGTGACATCCGCTTCCGTGCAGGCCTCGACCAGTCCCGCATGGCCCGGCAAGGCTTCCAGCTCGGCGAGGTCGCCACCGTAGCTGACGCACATCGCGGGCACCAGCAAGCCGCGCTTGACTGCTGCCACGGCATGGCCGAACAGCATCTCCGCGCCCTGCTCGAAGCCGCGGGCCTTGGCGACGGGCCGGGTCTCGCCCCGGAAACACTCGAGGATCGGCTTGATGTCGAGCGCCGTGCCGAGCGTCGCACTCAGCAGGCCGACGCTGCGGTCGCCTTTCTTGCGTGCGCGGGCACGCAGGTAGTGCAGGTCGCGCGGAAGCATGAAGGAACGGGTATGTTCCGCCAGCTCGCTCAGGCGTTCGCGGATCTGGCCCGGGCCGGTGTCGGCCGCGATCAGGCGTGTCGCCTCGATGGCACCGATGCCTTGCCCCGCGAACAGGCTCTTGCTGTCGACGACGCGCATCATGAACGGCGAGTTGTTGCCCGCCGCCTGCCGGATCGGCCGGTAGCTGCTCAGGATCGCGAAGCTGGCCTGGGTGGCGTTGGCGAAGATGGGGCTGCGCGTGGAGGTCACCGTGAGGCAGAAGACCGCGTCGTAATCCAGCACCAGCCGGCCCAGGAACAACTCGCGAACCTCGTCGACCGAGAGCGGGGCGGTCTCGGCGGCGTGGCCGCGCTTGCCGACTTCGCCCAGGTAGTAATTTTCCGTCGCGACCGGATCGTGCACGTCGACGAAGGTCTGGTCGTCGATCCTGATCGTGATCGGCATGATCGTGATCTGGTTGTCGTCGATGAACTTGCGCGGCAGATCGCACGTAGCATCGATCACGAGTCCTATCCGCATGTGCCCTCCTCAGGATGCCGGCGACGGTACGCCACGGCCACCAGCGACGATATGGCACCACGCATTCCCGGCGCAATGCCAGGGTCGTGCTTGCGCGCCAACACGCATCGGCACGCCACCGGGGTCATTTGCGCTGCCAGTTGCCCGAGGCATCCTTGTAGTACCAGCCGCTGTGCGCACGATTGATCCATTGTTTCGCGAACGCTTCGCGCATGCGCCGGGCCCACTCGGGATGCCCGTTGGCCACCGCGATTTGCCTGTAAAGCTCGGCACGATCCGCATTTTCCGCCGCAATGGCCTGGTTGGCCTGGGCGCGCTGCGGCAGCGGGATCTTCGAGGCATCGTGGATGGCGACGTCGCCGTCGTGGGTGAACCCGACCGCTCCCGAGGCGAGCAGGCCTTGCAGGATCGACTGGAACCTGGCGCGCATGCGCGCCTCGATGGCCTGGATCGCGGGCGTCTGCACGTCCAGGTTGGGCTGCGCTTCCGCGGCCTCGGCGGCCGGCACGAAGGCATCCAGCATGCGCATCGCAAGCGGTTCCGGGCGCGGCAGGAGCCCGCCGGACGATGCAGGCGACGTGCTGGCTGCCGGCGCGGGTGGCGCGGCCCGGGCGTCCGGTCCGATGATGTTGCCGATGACCTTGTCGGCCGCCTTCTGCGCGGCCGCGGCCGGAAAGTACACGTTGATGGTCACGCAACCCGCCAGCAAGGCCAGCATGGCGGCGGTGGCGAACATGGACTTGCGCATCGCTAACCTCCGATCGTCGGTCAAATGGCACCGGTCACGTGCCCGTGGGACGCCACGGCATGGTTCCGGAGTGTACACGCCGGCGAGGAGGGCTATCGAATGACCGGTGCATTGCCTTCGGTCACCGATTTCAGGCGGCTGACCAGCGTGGCCCAATCCACCTGTCGTTCATGTCCGATCACGGTGATGTGCGGCAGGCCGCTGCCCTCGACGATCGTGTAGCCGTGGTCCCCGGGATCCGGATCGGGCGTGATACCGCCCATGCTGCAGACCCCGTTGACGAGTTTGCAACTCAAGCCGATCCGCGAGTAGCCGAAAGTCTTGAACAATCGCAGCGCCATGCCCTGGATGCCGCCGGCGATCCCGCCGCCGCCGACCTCGGTCAGGCTCTTGATGGCGTTCTGGCTTATCTTGCCGCCTTGGGTGGCGGTCAGGTTCGCATCGAATGCGGTGGGCTTCCAGTCGGCCAACTCGAGTCCGTGGATGCCGCCGTCCATGCGCCCTGTGATCTGCCCGAACCCGAAGACGCCGGTGAGCTGCGCCAGGTCGAGCCCGTCCATGTCGATGTCGGCCGCCAATCGCGGGGAACTCCCGAACAGGTGTTGCATGCTCAGGTTGGTGACGCTGACCGAACCGCCGAAGGCGTTCAGAGACAAACCGCCTCCGAACACGAGATCCCCGCCGCGATAACGCAGATCCGGCACGGCACCACCCAGCTTGCCGCCGAAGGCGGGCCAGCCGAGCGCCTTGCACAACTGGTCCACATCCACGTCGGTGACGGCGAACGCGGCGGTCAATCGCTGGGATTTCGCCTGGTCGGGCCGCCATTCCAACCGGTTCAACCCGAAAGCGCCGCCGAACAGGCTCGCGCTGGCGGGCGCACGCAACCTGAGCACGCCGGCGTCATCCTGCAGGCCGAGTTTGGCCGGGCCGAAGGCAAGCTTGTAGAGCGACAGCGCGCCCCATTGCAGCCGCGTGGCTGGCCTCGAAACCCCGGCACGCCAATCGAGGCCGCCATCCAGGTTCGCGACCGCAAGCCTGCCGCCGTGGCTGTCAACGGTCACGTTGTCTGCGGTGAAGTCGATGGCGCGCAGCCCCTGGCTAGGCAGGTCCAGCGAGCCACTGATGCTGCCGGACGTCGTCAGCGCCTCGAAACCTGTCAGGTCCTGCACCAGCGTGGTGCCGTAGCGATCGTAGGCCGCCGGGAACGTGGCCGCGAATCGCGTCAAGTCGAGCTTGTCGAGATTGCCATGCCGATCGAAGGCGAGGGCACCGGAGAGCCGCAATGCCTCCGGGTCGTCGAAGTCGAGCGAATCCAGGTCGATTCCGCTGACCCCGAGGTTGCCGGAGACGTGCAGGCCGACCGCATACTGCGGAAGCTGTGCATACAGCGGCCCGAGCAGCAATTGCCCGCCATCCAGGCGCCCGTCGAACATCAGGTCGGCTGCGGGCAGTCCGGTCGCGATCCTGAAGCTGCCCGAGGCACCGAACTTGTGGGCGGCGATCGTCCCGCTCTTGCTGTCGAGCTCCGCATGGCTGACGGACACGTTGCCGGAAACACGCGCGCCGCCCTGCACCAGGTCCAGGGCCACGTTGCCGTCGAGGCTGCCGCCGTCCAGGCGACCGTCCGGCCATGCCGCGGCGAGCATCCCGCGCAACCAGGCCAACGGCAACGCATCCAGCTTCAACTGCACGTGGGTGGCCTGGTCCAGCGGCATCAAGGCGTTGACGTGGGTGTTGCCTTGCGCGAGATCCACCTCGAGGGTACCCCCGCCGGCATCGAAGAGCACGCTGAAGTCGGCATCGCCCAGCGCATTTCCAGGTGCCTTCTGCGTGGCGATGTGGCCGACGAATTTCCAGGCACCGCCCTTGGCCTGCAGCGGCTCGCCCTGCAGGGTCAGGGCGACATCGTGCCAACCGAGCGATGGCACCGAAGCCCTGGCAATCCGGATGTCCAGCAGCGGGTGGCCGTCGGCGGCCAGCGAAGCCTGGGCATGCACATCGGCGAGCTGCACGCCCGGGAACGACAGCGTCGCAGCCTGCAGGCGCACCGCGCCCTGCGCGCACGCGCAGGCCAGCATCAGGCATCCCGCCAACAGGCATTGGCGCCAACTTGCCACGACCCACCTTTTCGATGACACTGGGCGCAATTGTGCCAGCCCGTGTCCGAACGCAAGCTAAGGACGGATCCTTGTTGCCGAGGCCGGTCCTGCGGACGCGGCGGCCCCTTCACCGATTTCCCGTACGCTCGGGGCGTGGACATGGAAGCCGGGCAATTCAGGGTGCTGCTGGCCGAGGACGATCCGGTCAGCCGGGCGTTCCTTCGCGAGGCCATTCTGGCTTGCGGAGGCGCGCCGACGGCCTGCGTGGACGGACCCTCCGCGCTGGATCGGGCACGCGCCGGAGACTGGAACCTGCTCGTGCTGGACCATCACTTGCCGGGCCTGGACGGGGACGACGTGCTGCTGGCGTTGAAGTCGGACCCGGGAGCGGGCGACCGGCTGCCGCCCGCCATCGCGACCACCGCCGAACCCGACGAGGTCCGGATCACGCTGCTGCAGGCCGGGTTCGTCGAAGTGCTGCCCAAGCCGATCTCGCTGCAACGATTGCGGGCGGCACTGGGCCGGCACGGCTGCAGGGCCACCGGCCTGCTTGACGATGCCGCCGCGTTGCGCGCCTGCGGCTCGGCAACCGCGGTCGGGCACCTGCGACGGCTGTTCGCCGAGGAGGAATTGCCGCGCGTCCAGCACGAACTCGAGGCACACGGCGATGACCATCACGCCCTGCGGCCGACGCTGCACCGCTTGCTGGCATCCTGCGGGTTCTGTGGCGCCACCAAGCTTGCGCGCGCCAGCGAGATCCTGCACGGGGCGCTGGCAGACGGAACCGATCCCGGGCGAATCCGAGACGCCCTGCGCGCCTTCGGGCAGGCGTTGCACGAAACCCGCGTCGCGCTGCACGACCGGCTCGACGACGACGCCTGAGGCCATCGGGCCCACCGATGCCTCAGGCGGAATTGATCGGCCCCGCCAGTACCCGCCAGGACTGCAACCCGCGCTGCCCGACATGGGCGCCGATCAGGACCCGCATCAGGCGTCGCAATGCCGCCAGGTCCTCGGCCGCGGGCGGCACCGCGTCGATGGCCAAAGCCAGAAGCGCGCTGCCGCGGATGCGTACGCCGTCGCGCGCGGAGCCGGTCGCCGCGACAGGTCCCTGCTCGGGCAAGTAGTCGTAATCGCGTGCTGGTTCGACCGGTGCCGAACCGTCGGCGGTCGATTCGAGCTGCAAGGCGTAGCCGGCCGCGGCCAGCAGGTCGCGCTCGAACCGGCGCAGGCACCACGCCAGCGATGGAGTCGCCACCAATTCTTCGAGCAACCCGCGATAACGCTCGAACAGTCCGGGATGCGGGTCGTCGCGCGCGGTCAACCGCACCAGCAATTCGTTGACGTACAGTGCCGAGAGCAGTCGATCGCCGCGCAGCGCATGCACGCGACCGGCGGACTCGACGGCGGTCAAGGTTTGCAAGTCGCCGCGCCCTGACCAGTCCACGCGCAGCTCCTGCAACGGCTCCAGCGCCGACCTCGACAAGCGCGCACGCGCGGCGCGCACGCCGCGCGCAACCAGCCCCACGCGGCCGTGGTCGCGGCTGAAGACTTCCAGCAACAGGCTGGTTTCGCGCCAGGCTCGCGCGTGCAGCACGTAGGCCGGTTGCGCCGCGACGCGCATGCCTATTCGAATCCGAACTGCTTGAGCGCGGCCTCGTCGTCCGACCAACCCGTGCGCACGCGCACCCACAGCTTCAGGAAGACCTTGCGGCCCAGCAGGGCTTCGATGCCGCGACGCGAGGCGCTGCCGATGGCCTTGGCGCGCCGGCCGCCGGCGCCGATCACGATCGCCTTCTGGCCCTCGCGTTCGACCCAGACCACGGCGGCGACTTCGGTGATGCCGTCGGGGCGATCCTCGAAACGCTCGATCTCGACGGTGGTCGCGTAAGGCAGCTCCTCGCCAAGCTGGCGCATCAATTGTTCGCGCACGAGTTCGGCAACCAGGAAACGCTCGCTGCGATCAGTGAAACTTTCGGTATCGAGACGCGCCTCGCCTGCGGGCAGGCGCGCGAGGATCGCGCGCTCGAGTTCGGCGAGACCCGCGCGCCTTTGCGCGCTGACCATGAACACCGCATCCCAGTCCCGGTCACGGGCCAGCGCTTGAACGAACGGCAGCAGCCTGGCCTTGTCCGCCACGCGGTCGACCTTGTTCACGACCAGCAGGCGTGGAACCGGCCGCTCCGCAAGCGCGGCGTACACCGCCGCGTCTTCGTCGTCCCAACGCTCGGCGGCGACCACCTGCACGGCAAGGTCCGCCTCCGCGATCGCGGCATGCACCGCGCGGTTCAGGCTGCGGTTGATCGCACGCTTCGCGTCGCGGTGCAGGCCCGGCGTATCCAGGTAGAGAATCTGTCCGCCCTCCGGATTGGCGATGCCGAGGATGCGCTGCCGCGTGGTGTGCGCACGCGGCGTCACGATCGACAGATGCGCGTCGATCAGCGCATTCAGCAGGGTGGACTTGCCGACGTTCGGCCGGCCCACGATCGCGACGCTGCCGCAACGAAACGGTTTGCTTGCCAAGTGGTGCATTCGGGATCGCTGTCGCCTGGGGTCAAGCCACGGAACTTGGGGCCATGGCCGGCGGCCATCCGCGGCTCATGGATGATCGCACAGAAAGTCCAGGGCCATCTCCGCCGCTATCTGTTCGGCCGCGCGCCGGCTGCCACCACTGCCCTCGAAACGTGCGACGAAAGGTTGCTCGAGCACGCATGCGACATCGAATTCGCGCGCATGTTCTTCGCCGCGTTCGGCGAGCAATTCATATTGCGGCAACGGCAAGCCGCGCGCCTGCAGCCATTCCTGGAGCCGTGTCTTGGGATCCTTCTGCGGAGGACCGACCGTGGCCAGCGGTTCGGCGAAGACCGCACGCAACCAGTCGCGGCAGGCCTGGAACCCGCCATCGATGTAGATCGCGGCCACCAACGCCTCGAAGGCATCGGCGAGGATCGAATCGCGGCGGAAGCCGCCGCTCTTCAGCTCACCGGAGCCTAGCTTGAGGGCATCGCCCAGTTGCAGCCCGCGCGCGCGTTCGGCGAGTGCCGGCTCGCTTACCAGTTGCGCACGCAATCTCGACAGTTCGCCCTCGTTAGCCGGCGGGCGCGACTCGAACAGCATTTCGGCGACGACCAGGTTGACCAGCGCGTCGCCAAGGAATTCCAACCGCTCGTTGTTGGGCCGGCCCGCACTGCGGTGGGTGAGCGCGAGCTGCAGCAGCGACGCGTCGGCGAATCGGTAGCCGAGCTTCACGTCACTCCTGCGCCTGCACCTTGATCGGCACGGACTTCTGGAAGTGCACGAGAAAGTCGATGTTGTAGATCCAGGGTATCTTCTTGTCGTAGCTCAACTTCAGGGACGTGCCGCCATTCGGGCTGGTCACCACCGAGATGTTCTGGGTCGCGATGTCGGAGTCCGAGAAGTATTGGGACAATTGCTGGAGGTCTAGCTGCCGCTGCACTTCCGCGACGCTCATGTTGCCCGAGGTGGACTGCGTCGCGACCGTGTTCAGCGCCTTGGCCACGTTGAAGTAGTCCATGTAGGCCGGCACCAGCTTCATCGCGGTGTAGATGAAAAACGCGGCGATGATCAGGACGAAGATGAACCCGATCAGGGTGATGCCCGTTTGACGTTTCATGGAGCCGCCCCCAGCAGTTTGGTCGAATTTCCACCGGATCGCGCCGCCCGGCGGCGCGCGCGGCCCGCACGCATGCGGGCCGTCGGGCGCAAGCTTAATGCAAGACGGTGCCGATGCGGTGCCAATCGGCCAGGCTGAACCAGATGAAGAATGCCTTGCCGGCGAGGTTCTGCTCGGGCACGAAGCCCCAGAAGCGGCTGTCTTCGCTGTCGTCGCGGTTGTCGCCCATCGCGAAATAGTACCCCTTGGGCACCTGCCATTCGCACCCGCCGTTGGCCAGCGGAGTGCCGCCCGACCCCGAGCAGTTGTAGGGTTCCACGTATCCGAAATGCAGGATCTGGTGTCGGACGCCGGCGAGGTCCTCGGTATACAGCTCGACCGGCGACATGTCCGGGTTTTCTTCCATTCGGATGCTGGTCTTGTCGGTGCCGTGGTAGGGGCCGACCAGTGTCTGCGCAGCGGGCTTGCCATCGATGTAGACCTGCTCGCCGACCACCTTGATGGTGTCCCCGGGCACGCCGACGATGCGCTTGATGTAATCCTCCTTCGGGTTCAGCGGATAGCGGAACACCGCGATGTCGCCGCGTTCCGGTTCGCCGGTATCGAGGATCTTGGTGTTGGTCACGGGCAACCGCAGGCCGTAGGCGAACTTGTTGACCAGCACGAAATCGCCGACCAGCAGGGTCGGCATCATTGAACCGGAGGGAATCCGGAACGGTTCCAGCAGGAAGCTGCGGAACAGGAGTACCGCCAGGATCACCGGGAAGAAGGAACGCGCGTAGTCGACCAGCAACGGCTCGCGCGGCTTCTCGCCGGCGGCGGCGGCCGCCAGCTTGCGGCGTCGCGCGAACAACAGGCGATCGACCAGCCAGATCGCGAAGAACGCGGCCGTGACCAGGACCAGGGCCAGCGCGAAATCCGAGCTCTCGTACCAGACGTACACGCAGATGGCGACGATCGCCACCAACACCACGGTGCCCAACGCGTCTTTTTTCATTCAAGTTCCTCGTCGTCACCGGGAACCGGCGACAGATGCCGTTGATTCGACCATGACCGTCGCCAGCTTCGGTGACGTCCCCGGCCCAAGCCAGTGTCGTTCGTCACCCACGCCACCGATACGGAACCGGCCGCGATCCCGTCGGTTGCCTATTTGTCCGTCCGCAAGACCGCGAGGAACGCTTCCTGCGGAATCTCGACGCGGCCAACCTGCTTCATGCGTTTCTTGCCTTCCTTCTGCTTCTCCAGCAACTTTTTCTTGCGGGAAACGTCGCCACCGTAGCATTTTGCCAGCACGTTCTTGCGCAGCGCCTTCACGGTCGAGCGGGCAATCACCTGCCCGCCGATCGCGGCCTGGATCGCCACGTCGAACATCTGCCGCGGGATCAGTTCGCGCATCCGCTCGACCAGCTCTCGGCCGCGCCGGTCGGCCTGAGCGCGGTGCACGATCAGGCTGAGTGCATCCACCCGGTCGCCGTTGATCAGCACGTCCACGCGCACGAACGCGCCGGCCTCGAAGCGCTCGAAGTGGTAGTCCATCGAGGCGTAGCCGCGACTCACGGATTTCAGCTTGTCGAAGAAATCCAGCACCACCTCCGCCAGCGGCAATTCGTAGCTGACCCGCACCTGGCTGGCGAGGTACTGGATGGAGCGCTGCACGCCGCGCTTTTCCTCGCACAGCGTGATGACGCTGCCGACGTGTTCGGGCGGGGTCAGGATGTCGGCGACGATCACCGGTTCGCGGATTTCCGTTACCAGCGGCGATGCCGGCAATTTGGCGGGGTTGTCCAGCAAGATGGTTTCGCCATCGGTCTTCAGCACTTCGTACACGACCGTCGGCGCGGTCGTGACGAGGTCGAGATCGTATTCGCGCTCCAGCCGTTCCTGCACGATCTCCATGTGCAGCATGCCGAGGAAGCCGCAACGAAAACCGAACCCCATCGCCTCGGATGATTCCGGTTCGAAGAACAGCGCCGCGTCGTTGAGGCGCAACTTGTCGAGCGCTTCGCGCAGCGCAGGGAAATCGTCGGCGGAAACCGGGAACAGGCCCGCGAATACGCGCGGCTGCATGTGCTGGAAGCCCGGCAGCGGCTTGGGCGCGGGATCGTTCGCCAGGGTCAGCGTATCGCCGACAGGCGCGCCGTGCACGTCCTTGATCGAGGCATTGACCCAGCCCACTTCGCCGGCACCGAGCCGGGCCAGTTCCTTGCGCTTGGGCGTGAACACGCCGACATTGTCGACCTGGTGGCTGCGCCCGGTGGACATGACCTGCAGCTTGTCGCCGGGCTTGATCTCGCCCTGCATCACCCGGACCAGCATGACCACGCCCAGGTAATTGTCGAACCACGAATCGATGATCAGTGCCTGCAGCTTGTCGGTATCGCGCGGCTTCGGTGGCGGTATGCGAGCGACGATCGCCTCAAGCACCTCGATCACGTTCTCGCCGGTCTTGGCGCTGATCGCGACGGCGTCGTCGGCATGGATGCCGATCACTGCCTCGATCTCTTCCTTGACCTTGGGGATGTCGGCGGTCGGCAGGTCGATCTTGTTCAGCACCGGCACCACTTCCAGGCCCATCTCGACCGCGGTGTAGCAATTGGCGACCGACTGCGCCTCGACGCCTTGCGCCGCGTCCACCACCAGCAATGCGCCTTCGCACGCCGCGAGCGAGCGCGAAACCTCGTACGAGAAGTCGACGTGGCCCGGCGTGTCGATGAAGTTCAGCTCATAGACCTTGCCGTCGCGCGCGGTGTACGGCAGCGACACCGACTGGGCCTTGATGGTGATGCCGCGCTCGCGCTCGATCGGATTGTTGTCGAGCACCTGCGCTTCCATCTCGCGCTCGGTCAGGCCGCCGCAGATCTGGATGATGCGGTCGGCCAGCGTGGACTTGCCGTGGTCGACGTGGGCGATGATGGAAAAATTGCGGATCTGCTGCATGGCGCGCTGGCGTCGGCGCCTGACGGCGCAAAACCGCGATTATCGCATGCCACGCCGACGACAATCCGCGAAACCGCCAGATTGGGTGGTCGACACCCACGTCTCCCTCCACCACACGAGACGGGCCATGCCTGTGTGCCGGCCAACACGACCTGAGGCCAAGCCACGCTTATCCGGTCCGGCTATCTCGCCCGGGTGGCCGACCGGCGCTGGATGCCGGTCGGCCGGGCATTGCGTGAACGCGACCGCGCCGGTAGAACACCGCGCCCGCGAATTCGACCGCGGATCCTCACATCTGCGCGAACTTGAAGGTCGCCCCGCTTGGATCGATGGCGGCCCTGGCGGCAGCTTCGTCGGCCTTGTCGCCGATGAAGAGCACGGTCACGCCCTTGAACGAACCCGGCGCGGCCTGCTTGAAGGCGTTCTCCAGCACCTGCGCGGTGGTCGCGGAATCCGGACCTCCCGCGGCAACCAGATTGCCGGGCAGCACCGTCGCGGTCACCATGTCGTTGATCTGGCCCTGCACGCGCGAGATCGCGTCCTGGTTTTCCGGATACTTGCCGGAGGGCACGAAATAGGCGTACGGCTGGCTGGTGATGTCGCCCATGTTGTCCGTGACGACCTGTTGCATGTAGGGCTGCCAGACCGAGGCCGAAATGGTCGCGCGTTCGCACGGATTGTCCTGGGACGAATCACCCGCGCCCTGCAGGGACGGCGCCGAACTCGGCGACGCGCCGGTTGCCGCCGAGGAAGCGGCGCTTGCTGCCGACGCTGGCGCGACCGCAGCCGGATGCTTGGCCTGGCACGCCTTGACCGCGGCGTCGACGTCGGCGGTGGTCGGCCTGGTGGCCTTGGACTGGGTCGTGGTTGCTTCGGACTGGGTCTTGCTGCAGGCGCCAAGGCCCAGCGTGCCCAGCAACGCGACGGCTGCGACGAAAAAGAATTTGCGCATGACGATCACCTCGATGACTTGCGTGGAACGGCAGAACCAGCCTGCCTTCCCGGCTTGCGCCGATCGCGACGCAGGGCCTTCTGGACAGCCGGATGGACGAAATCGGAAACGTCGCCGCCGAGGCTGGCGATTTCGCGCACCAGCGACGACGAAATGAAACCCCACTCCTCGGCAGGGGTCAGGAACAGCGTCTCGGCCTGCGGAATCAGGTGTCGATTCATGCTGGCGAGCTGGAACTCGTACTCGAAATCGGAGACCGCGCGCAGGCCGCGCAGGATCACGCCCGCACCGCATTCGGCCACGAAATCCGCCAGCAGCGTGTCGAACCCCCTGACTTCGACGTTGCCTATTCCCTGCAATGTGGCGCGCGCCAGCTCGACCCGTTCGGTCATGTCGAAGCGCGGCGCCTTGCCGCTGGACCGCGCGACCGCGACGATCAACTTGTCGAACAAGGGCGCCGCGCGGGCCACCAGGTCACCATGTCCGTTGGTGATCGGGTCGAAGGTGCCCGGATACACCGCGATGCGTGGATTCGTTCGAGGCGGTTTGCGGTTCCCCATGGCGCACATTGTGCCATCACGCGGCTTCAAAGTGGCATCGGCGCGTGCGTGCGCGGGCACCACGATTCACTTCGCATCGCGGCGGAACAACGTTGCCCGCACCGCACCCGCGTCGCGTTGCCGATGGAGTCGCCAGCGTGCGGGTGGCGCCCACACATCGTGCTTGCCCGCTTCGACGTAAATCCACGCTTCGGGTGCCAGCCAGCCGCCGGCGTCGAGCGCCGCGGCCGCCTGCTCCCAAAGGTTCGAACCAAATGGCGGATCGAGAAACACGATATCGAACCTGTCCGATGCAGGTTCCGCCAGCATTCGTAGTGCGTCCACGCACAACACCTGGCCGCCGGCCTGATGCAGGCGCGTGAGGTCGGCCTCTATCGCACGTGCCTGTGCATGCTCGCGTTCGAGGAACGTCACCTTGCCCGCGCCACGCGACAGCGCCTCGATGCCGAGCGCGCCGCTGCCCGCGAACGCATCAAGCACGCTCGCACCCTCGATCACAGGCGCAAGCCAGTCGAACAGGGTCTGGCGCAGGCGTTGCGGCGTCGGCCGCAAACCCGGCGCCACAGGCACCGCGAGGCGCGATCCGCGCAAGCGTCCGCCGATGATATGGATGCGGCCGGGAGGCCCGGGGTCGGGATTACGTCTTCTCATGCGACGCGAAAAATTGCCACCCTTTGCGTGCCTTGGTGACCGAACGGACCCGGACCATGAGGCAAAGCTACTGCCACGCGCTTGCCGTACGGCCGGCGTTGGGGAACGGGTGTTAGCATTTCACCTACTGCACTCACGCCGAGCCCCATGCCGAACCTCTGGAACAAGCTTGCCGGACGCAAGCCCCGCACCGATCCGGTGCCCGCGGCGACGGTCGAATCCGAACCCCCGCGGATCAACGGCCGGAACGGGGACGCGGCAAGCATACCGGCGCGACGGCATGCCGGCCCTCCTACACTGCCCGAAGGTCCCCTTCCCAACGTCGCCAGCGGCGCCAACGACCTGATGTCGCCCACCGCGCAGCCACGGCGCGGCTGGCGCGAGCGCCTGTCCGGCAGCGGCTTTGCGAAGGGGCTGTCGACGCTCTTCTCGCGGCATCCGGTCCTGTCGGACGAACTGCTGGACGAACTCGAAATCACCCTCCTGTCCGCCGATGTCGGCGTGACGGCCACGACCGAACTGATCGACGATCTGCGCCGGCGCATGCACAAGCGCGAATTCGCCGACGCAGCGGCGCTGCGCGAGGCGCTGCGTGCGCGGCTGGTCGCGCTGCTGGAACCGGTAGCCAGCCCGCTGGACGTCGGTGGCCGCAAGCCCTTCATGTTGCTGGTGGTGGGCGTCAACGGGGTCGGCAAGACTACCACCATCGGCAAGCTGGCGCGGCGCTTCCAGAACGAGCAGCGCAAGGTGCTGCTCGCGGCCGGCGATACGTTCCGCGCGGCCGCGGTCGCGCAATTGCAGGAATGGGCGGGCCGCCTGGACGTGCCCGTGTGTGCCCAGGGCCAGGGCGCGGATTCTGCCAGCGTGATTTTCGACGCACTGCAGATGGCGATCGCGCATGGCGACGACGTGCTGGTCGCCGACACCGCGGGTCGCCTGCACACGCGCTCGGGATTGATGGACGAACTGGCCAAGGTCAAGCGGGTGGTGGGCAAGCTCGATGCGGAGGCACCGCACGAGGTGCTGATGGTGATCGACGGGACGACCGGCCAGAACGCGATCAACCAGGTTCGCCAGTTCGTGGACTCGGTCGGCGTGACCGGCCTGGTCGTCACCAAGCTCGACGGTACCGCCAAGGGTGGGGTGGTGTTCGCGCTGGCGCGTGAATTCGCCTTGCCGATCCGTTACGTGGGTCTCGGCGAACGCGCCGAGGATTTGCGTGTCTTCGACCCGCGCGCATTCGTCGATGGGCTGCTTCCGGGCACCTGAGGCATGCCCGCCTTCCCGTCATGGCAACGGCACCGCGCGCGCTGGATCGCGCTGGCGATTGTCATCACGATCGTGTTGCTGCTCATCGCCCTGGCGATCCACGTCAATACGCTGCTGCAACCCGGACGCTTCACCCGCCTGCTCGAGAGCGATCTCGCGGGCGTCGGGGTCAAGCTGGAGATGCAGGCTCCGGCCATGCCCGCGCTGTTTCCCCGTCCTGCGGTGAGGTTGCAGCATTTCAGCCTGACCAACGCCGGCTCCGACACCCCGATCCTGCAGGCCGGCGGCGCAACGATCGTGGTGCCATGGCGCGCCTTGCTGCACGGCGACGTCGCGATCGAGCGGATCGAAATCGAAGCGCCGCGAATCGATCTGGGTGAACTGAAGATCCTGCTGGCACGCTTGCCTCGCCACAAGGGACCGCCGCGCCTGCCGACGATCGTGACCGGCGTGCACATGACCCAGGGCACGCTGACCGACGGCGGCACGCCCTTGCTGTTCGAGCTGGGCCTCGACACCGGCGAGCTGGTGCCGGGACGACCGTTCCAACTCGATGCGTCCGCACGCAGCGCGAGCGGACGCCGGATGACCGCCAGCCTCGACACCGTGCCTTCTGCGTCCCACGATGGCACCATCGACTTCGATCCCGTGCATGTCGACTTCGCCAACCAGGCCGGCGTCGCCCTGCAACTCGCGGGGCAAGGGCACTGGCGTGGTGGACAGGCACTGGCACTGCAGCTCGGCGGGACCTTGCGCTATCCGGCACTGGCTCCGCCGTCAGGCGCAAGCGCGGGCGCGGCGAATCCGGGCGCGCCGGCCACGACCACCGCGCCGAAGCAGGACCATGCCACGGCGATCGACAAGGTCACGCTTGCGGTCGAACCGGCGTCCGGCAAGCAGCCGCTCTCGGTCACGCTGAAGCTGGACGGCGACAACGCCCGCGCCGACCTGCACCTGCAGCCCACCGAATTCGGCACCTGGTGGCAACGGATGCTGGCAGCGTCCGCGGACCACCCGCCGCCCGGCCCATTGCCGTTCACGGGGACCGCCTCGGCCGACAAGCTCGACCTGGGCTGGCTGCAGGCCAGCGGCCTTCGCATCGACGCGGAACCGGATCTGGTTCCGGCGGCATCCGCCAGCACCGGCCCTGCGAGCGCCGCGTCGACCGCGCACTGAGCCCATGAACGAATTCGCGCATCGCCTGCTCCGCTGGTACGACCACCACGGCCGCCACGACCTGCCGTGGCAGCGACCGCGCACGGCGTATCGCGTGTGGTTGTCCGAGGTCATGTTGCAGCAGACCCAGGTCGCGACCGTTATCCCGTATTTCACACGATTCGTCGCCGCGCTGCCGGATATCCGCGCATTGGCCGACGCCTCCGAAGACCGCGTCATGGCGCTGTGGTCGGGACTCGGCTACTACCGTCGCGCGCGTCACCTGCATGCCGCCGCGAAACTTTGCGTGGCGCGACACGGCGGCGAACTGCCGCGCGATTTCGACATGCTCGCGGCTTTGCCCGGTATCGGACGTTCCACCGCAGGGGCCATCCTTGCGCTGGCGCACGAACAGCGCCATGCGATCCTCGACGGCAACGTCAAGCGCGTGCTGGCGCGTTTCCACGGCATCCAGGGCTGGCCGGGTGGCCACGCGGTGCAACAGGCTTTGTGGGCGCACGCGGAGGCCCATACCCCGGCCACGCGCATCGCCGATTACACGCAGGCGATCATGGACCTCGGCGCCACTCTGTGCACCCGCACGCGTCCGGATTGCGATGCCTGCCCGCAAGTCCGTGCATGCATCGCCCGCCGCGACGGGCTCGCGGCCGTGATTCCCGCGCCGCGGCCTGCGCGCGCGTTGCGGGAAAAGCGCATCGCGTGGATCTTGCTGAGCGACCGCAGCGGGCGCGTGCTGCTTCAACGGCGCCCGCCCGAGGGCATCTGGTCCGGCTTGTGGAGCTTGCCCGAGGCCGCCGATGCGGCCGCCGCATGCGAATCCGCGTCGCGTCTGGCGCAACTCGACCACGTCGTCGCCATGCCCCTGCCCGAGATCAAGCACGCATTCACCCACTTCCGCCTGCGTGCATCACCCTTCGAATGGCGCGGCGTGGAAGGGCATCCCGGCATCGCGGACACCCCTGACTTTCGCTGGTGTTCGCGTCGCGAGATCGCCGAACTCGGTATTCCCGCACCGGTCAGGGCACTGCTGGCCGGCCTGCCGTGCGATCATCCATGAACGTGCTTGGCGCATGGCCTGCCGCCGTAGCGTCGCGCCGTCACGTGTCAATTCATGTCGGCCCCATCAACCGAACGCAACGCAAATGACCCGCACCATTTACTGCCAGAAATCCCGGCGCGAGGCCGAAGGCCTGGATCGTCCCCCCTGGCCCGGCGAGCTCGGCCGCCGCATCTTTGACCACATCGGCAAGCCGGCCTGGCAACAATGGCTGGTCCACCAGACCATGCTGATCAACGAACACCGTCTGTCGCCCGCGGATCCGGCCGTTCGCCGGATGCTCGCGGACGAAATGGAACACTTCCTGTTCGGCGACGGTGCAGACGGTTAGCCCCCGGAGGCCGGCGGCGCGGAAGCCTTGGCCCGCGCATCCCGCTTCATCTGCAGCTCGTTCACCGGTTCGATCTTGAGGATACGGCAGGTCTGGTGGCGGAAGGTCACGGAATCGAACTTGCTGTACAGGATGTTGTTCTTGGCCGTCAGGCCGATGCCCTTGGCGAAGGCGAGGTTGTTGCACGGCGTCTGGACGGTCAGCAGGTAGAGCTTGTTGACGCCGAACCAGATCGCCAGCTTGTCCGGCGCGAGGTACTGGAAGCCGTTGATCGTGAAATACTTCACGTGATCGACCGGCGCACCAGCGTACTTCTGGTAGCGGGCGAGATCGGCCCGTTCGGAGTCGGTCTGCTGTCCCCACGCAGGGAGCATCGCGACACCGGCCAGCAACACAATCGAACCCACGAATTTTGTGAAGGTTTTCATTTCCATCCACCTCGTGTCGACTGGCCAGTTTCTGACTATACTGGCATCGCAATTAAGTGGATGAGCGAAGCCTGACCGCCGGTCGCGCGACCGCCCCAAGCAACAGGAGCAGCCCGAAGGCCGTGCCCAGCAACCCGAACACCCACCCGACCTGCGACGAAGCCGGCCACGCTGCTTCGCGCCTGCCCGGACCGCTTGAATGGCTCGCACGGCCACTGGCACGGCTGTCCACGAGCCATTTCAACTTGCGCGCCGGGCTCATCAGCGACAGCCTGGTCAGCGTGATCTTGATCGGCGCCGGGGTGTGGCGCGGAGGCATGCACCTGCTCGGCGCGGCGCTGACCGTGCTGTGCGGGCTGTTTGCCTTCAGCTTCATCGAATACGCGGCGCACCGCTGGCTCTTCCATGGTCATACCGGGCCTTTCGAGGCCGGGCACACCCGACACCACGTCGATCCGCTGGGTTACGACGCCTTGCCGTTCTTCATGCCACCGCTGTTCATGTGTGCGCTGGGCCTGGTTTTCTCGGTGGCGATGCCGGTCGGTTACGCGTTGCTGCTCGCCGGCGTGATCGCGGCCGGCTACGCCGCTTACGGCTTGAGCCACGTCGTCATTCACGTACACCGCTTCAAGAGCCCGTTCATGCGACGCTGGGCCGGGTTTCACAACATCCACCACTACCACCCTGACGCCAACTTCGGGGTGACCACCGGGTTGTGGGACGCGATCCTGGGCACCCGCTACCGGCGCAAGCCGCGACCCGTCGGCGGAAACCACTGAACAACCCGCCCATCGCTACACGCGGTCGTTACATTCGCACGGGTAAGCTCCGCGTTTTTCGATGGACCAACATCGATCGGAGGCGACGATGAACAAGTTGCTGGCAGTGGGTATCGGCAGTGTGCTGGCATGCGGTATCGCTGGCATGTCATTCGCGCAAACGATGGCCGCGCAAAACGAAATCCGCACCGCGCATACCCACGCGAAGTTCGCCGCCGAGGCAGCGACCGTCGCAGTGTCACACGTGCACCTGCACCATGTCATCAACTGCCTCGCGGGACCGAACGGCGCGGGATACGATGCCAAG
>JAJXWZ010000008.1 GCA_021781345.1 Pseudomonadota bacterium | reverse complement strand
AGACCTTCGCCGAGCACGCCGGCACCGAGTGCGGCCAGGCGATCGTGCAGGCGGCCGCCGGTGTCGTCGGCAGCGATCGGCGTGCGTCGCGTCAGCAGCACCGGGCCGGTATCGAGGCCCGCTTCCATCCGCATCAGGCAGACGCCGGTCTCGGCATCGCCGGCGAGCAGGGCGCGCTGGATCGGCGCCGCGCCGCGCCAGCGCGGCAGCAGCGAGGCGTGCACGTTCCAGCAGCCCAGACGCGGAACCGCCAGCACCGCGCGCGGCAGGATCAGGCCATAGGCCACCACGACCAGCAGGTCCGGCGCCAGCTCGCGCAGGCGCTGCTGCGCGGCGGCGGTCTTCAGCGATTCGGGCTGCTCGATCACCCATCCAGAGGTCAGCGCCACCCGCTTGACCGCACTGATCGCCGGCCGCCGGCCGCGACCGGCGGGGCGATCGGGTTGCGTGTAGACGGCGACCAGCTCGACCCCGGCGGCGGCGCGGCAGGCCTCGAGGCAGGGCACGGCAAACTCCGGTGTTCCGGCGAACACCACGCGCAGGCGATCGGACATGGGAAGCCTCAGGCCGAGGCGGCCGCAGGCGCAGCCTGTCGGCGCTGCTTTTCGAGCTTCTTGCGGACCATCGCGCGCTTGAGCGGCGAGAGATAGTCGACGAACAGCTTGCCGTCGAGATGGTCCATCTCGTGCTGGATGCAAACCGCCAGCAGGCCGTCGGTCTCGAGCGTGAAGGGCACGCCTTCGGCGTCTTGCGCCTGCACCACGATGCGGTTGGAGCGTTCGACGTCGGCGAAGATGCCGGGCACCGACAGGCAGCCTTCCTGATAGACCTGTGCGCCTTCGCGTTCGAGGATGCGCGGATTGACCAGCACGCGCGGGTCGTCCTTGTCCTCGCTGACGTCGGCGACCAGCAGCCGCCGATGCACATCCACCTGGCTGGCGGCCAGCCCGATGCCGGGCGCGGCGTACATGGTCTCGAACAGGTCCGCCACGAGCCGTTTCAGCGCCGGGTCGAACACGGTCACCGGCTGCGCGATGGTGCGCAGGCGGGGATCCGGATATTCGAGAATCGTGAGCTGGGCCATGGTCGTTTCCGGGGCGGAATTGCGGACGGATCGGCGGAATGCAAGCCATTCCACCCCTAGTATTCCGCATTGTAAGCCTGTCCCGGGGCTGGCGCGAGGCGGGTCCCGACGGCGATTGTCCGCGCTATCGGGCTGGGCTACACTCCAGAAACCCTAGGGGGAACGGGGAATTGCCAGCCATGCTTAAGAAATCCCTTGCGCTTCTCGCCGGCATGCTGTGCTCGCTGGCCGTTTTCGCCGCCACGTCGGACCTGCGTGCCAACGCGCCGGCTTCCTACACCGTGCGCAAAGGCGACACGCTGTGGAGCATCTCTGCGCACTTCCTCAGGAAGCCGTGGCTGTGGCCGGAAATCTGGCAGGCCAATCCGCAGGTGAAGAATCCGCACCGCATCTACCCCGGCGACGTGCTCGATCTCGCCTACCTCGGCAATGGCCAGGGCGTGGTGCGACTCGAGCCGCGCGTGCGCGGCACCGATCTCGGTGAAGCGATCGCACCGCTGCCGCTGGCCGGATTGAAGCCGTTCCTGGTCGACACCCGGGTATTTCCCGATCGCGCTGCCTTGGCCAAGGCCCCGTACGTGGTCGGGTTCGAGGAAAACCAGCTGCGCGGCGTGGCCGGGCAGTTCGTCTACGTGCGCGGGCTGGACGCCAAACCCGGCGAGCACTTCGCCGTGGTGCGCCCCAGCCACGTCTTCCTGACCTTCCATCCGGACGCCGGGTCACGCGACCAGATCGCGCAATCGCTCGACAGCAACGTCGAGATGTACTCCGGTCCCTGGCATCGCGACGAGATGGGCTATGCCGATCGCGATCGCCTTTCGAGCGGCCACGCGCTGGGCTACGAGGGCACCGTGATCGGCACCGTCGAGGTGCTGCGCGGTGGCGATCCGGCCACCTTGCTGGCGCTGTCGTCGCACGTGGAGCTGCGCAAGGGCGACCGCATCCTGCCGCTGGATACGCATCCCTACGACTCCGACTACTACCCGCACGCGCCCAAGGCGCTGCCGCCGAACATGCGCGTGATCGCCTTTTCCGACGCCATGGACGCGGTCGGTCCGCATCAGGTGGTGGCACTGTCGGCGGGCAAGGACGAGGGCGTGGACAACGGCCAGACCTACTCGATGTACCAGTCCGGTGATCGCATCCACGACGATGTGGCCTCGTCCAGCCAGGCGCGCAGCTTCGGCCAGGAAGTGACCCTGCCGGCCGAGTTCATCGGCCACGTGATGATCTTCCGCACCTTCGACCACGTCAGCTACGGGCTGGTGATGGATGGCGTCAAGCCGGTCCATCTGGGTGCCCAGTTGCGCATGCCCGACTGATCCGGGCGTAGTCCGATTCCGACGCCACGGCGCGGCTCCTGCCGCGCCGTCTGCGTTTCAGACTGGCGCGCGTGGATCCGCGCCCCGATCTCGAAGACTGGCTTTGCCTGCTGCGCACGCCGAGGCTGGGCGCGGTCGCGCTGCGCGCGCTGCTGGCACGGCATGGCTCGGCGTCAGCCGCGCGTGCGGCGCTGCGGC
>JAJXWZ010000180.1 GCA_021781345.1 Pseudomonadota bacterium | reverse complement strand
GTCCTACGAAAACATCGTCGACCATTGCTGCAATGCCTGGAACGAACTCGTCGACCAGCCGTGGCAAATCATGTCCATCGGGTTGCGCGAATGGGCACACAGGTTCTGATCAAAGAGACTTGGTATTATGCTTCGGCCGGGCCGAGAGCTTGCGGTAGCCCAGGGCGCGCACCTCGCGGCTCAACGTCTGCATCGAGACCGAAACGCGGAACTCCTCCCACAGCCATTGACCGAGATCGCACAGCCGCCAGCGCACCACGCCGTGGATCGCAGGGATCGGGCCGCGGTCGATCTGCGCGGCCAGCGCCTAGCGGTGCGCGTCGGCCAGCAGGTGTTCAGCGACAATCAGGATGGTTTTCGTATTGCCTCATCCAGGAATGCTCCCGGCCGATCGAGTGTTGCCTCACCAGAATGCTCCCGAAGCCTCATAGCTCTGCTCCCGTTGCCTCATCAATCGCGACGCCCGTCGTCGCTCCGGCTTCGCCAAAAACCATCTGGTGGGCACGATCTCGTCGCCAGCCTTTCACGCGGCGCTGCAAGGTCCGGATCAGCCCATCTGGGTAGCTCCCGGGCTGCTCCGCCTGAAGTCGCTCCAACAGCTCGCGTGACGTCCGCCACGGCTCGGCTTCAAACCATCCGCGGATCTGATCCGTCACCGACACCAGTGGGTCCGGACGTCGACGCTCGCGTTTGACCGTCTCCTTCGGCCGCAGCGTCGGGCGTATCTCGCCCGCACGCCACGCGGTGCGCAGCCCGGTCAGGAACTGTTCCAAGGTCGGCGCCGTCGGAGGCGCGATCGCGCTCGCAAGCGGACGATCGGCGATTTCGACCAGCTCTTGCTGAGCGGCGCGTATCTCGCTCAGCAGTCGCACCGGATCCAGCGTGGCATGAAGGGCGCTCACTTTCTGGCGGGTCTCCACGGATGTGCGCCGGTCCGGGATCAAGCGCTGATGCGGCGTGGCGGGGGCATGATAGCGCTTCGTCACCTTCGCGCCGTCGCGCGACTTCTCTGCCAGCTTGAACGAGGGTTGGAAGAAGTTCACGAACAATCGCAACGATCGATACAGCTTCGCCAGGGCGGCGGCGGCATCAAGGCCTTCGTAGCGCCGATACCCCACCGTATGCCGAACCACGGCGCCGTTCTTCTGCTCTACCCAGGCTTGATCGTTCTTCCGGTAGGGGCGGCATCGCGTGAATTCCAGGCCTGCGTCCTTGCAGTAAGCCCGGACTGTCTCGTTCATGAACACGCTGTCGTTGTCCGTGTCGAAGCCCAGCAACGGAAACGGCAGCAGGCGACGCATCTCACTCAGCACCTCCGTCAGCAGCTTCTGCTCGCGAACCAGCATCGGCGCGCATTCGGTCCATCCCGTAGCGATGTCAGTCAAGGTGAGCGTCTGCAAGAAGCTGCCCTTCACCGACGTGCCGCTATGCACCACCAGGTCCGCTTCCATGAACCCGGGCGGCGGATCGTCCCAGCCGTCGAAGGTTCGCACCGCAACGCTCCGCCGGATCGCGGCCGAAGGCGGTGCCCGCCGACGCTTTCGTTGGCCAGCACGCTCACGAACCTCGCGGAGAGCGCGGTCGATCGTGGCGGCGCTCATCGCCAGCAGACCCTTCCGCACCTCCAGTGCCAGGTGAAGATGATCGTGGCGTTCCATGGCCTCAACCAAAATCGGAATGAGGGGCCGTAGCCGCTTGCCGCAGATCCGGTCCGACGCCTCCCAGATCACAACCAGCGCCTGCCGCACGGCTTCGTCGTAAATGCGCCGCTCCGGCCGCGGACCGTGCGGATGACTGGTCAAAACCGCACGGAGCAGCCGGGTCGCATGCTTGCGATGATGGCCGGTCACCGCCGTGAACTCGTCCAGAATTCGGGCCCGCTCCGTCCGGGTGCCCGACGCATGTCGCGCCGCCACCGCCGCCACCAATTCGTCACGCGTCGCCATGCTGATCCGCCTCATTTCTGCCCCCGACGGTGACCACCGCCGGGGAGCATTTCAGATGAGGCAACAGGTCATAACACGGGAACATTTCAGGCGAGGCAATGCGTCTCATCACCCAGATTGTCGCGCTACACAGCAGCGGCGTGGGGCCGGGCGCCTTGCGGTCGATCAGACCCGCCGGCCCCTCGGCGTTGAACCGCACAACCCAGTCCCGGACGATCTGCAGGGTGACGTCGCCGAGCCGCGATGCCTCCGAGCGCGTGCCGCCGTCGTAGATCGCTGCCAGCGCCAGAAACCGCCGGGCTTGGGCAGCGTCCCTGCTATGCCGCGCCAAGCGCCGCAGATCGGCGGCGCTGAAGTCCGAACGCAGGGCGATGGCACGTGCCATGGTGAGCCTCCGATGCTCACCAGCTTGAATCACATCAACACCGCGTCGGGGAATCCCGATCCTGAGTCACAGGCCGCAGGAGTTGGTATCATAGAGAACTCCGCCTTGAACCAAGCAGCAAACATGCCGTGCTGCATGCGGCTTTTGATCGCACACAGTTCGTGCCCGATCTCGCCGATGCTCACGCGCATCGTGTGGCGAATGCGCGCGGCAACTGCGCGGGCCTCCTCGGCGACGTCGCTCGGAATTGACGTGTAGTCGAAGATGCCATTCGCGTTGGACAGACAACCC
>JAJXWZ010000221.1 GCA_021781345.1 Pseudomonadota bacterium | reverse complement strand
GCGTGATGTCCGACGAGCGCAAGCCCAAGATCGAACTCGATGACGGTCCCGCCGGCGGCTGGGGTTCGGTGAAGTCGGTGGCGCGCATCCTCAAACGCGAACAGGTGCCGATTCCCTCGACGGTACGCGAGCTGTGGCGGCAGAACAAGCCGCGCGGGTTCACTTGCGTCTCGTGCGCGTGGCCACAGCCGGAAAAGCCGCTGGCATTCGAGTTCTGCGAGAACGGCGCCAAGGCCAGCGCCTGGGAATTGACGTCACTGCGGGTGACGCCGGAATTCTTCGCCGCGCACACTTGCAGCGAGTTGCGCGGCTGGAGCGACCACGACCTCGAACAGCAGGGTCGTCTCACGCATCCGATGCGCTACGACCGCGCGACGGACAAATACGTCCCGTGCGGATGGGACGAGGCGTTCACGGCGATCGGCGCTGAACTGAAGGCGCTCGATCCGAAATCCGTGGTGTTCTATGCGTCGGGCCGCGCATCGCTGGAAACCAGTTACCTGTACGCGTTGTTTGCCCGCTTGTACGGCAACAACAACCTGCCGGACTCGTCCAACATGTGCCACGAGGCTACCGGCGTCGCTTTGCGCAAGAGCGTCGGTTCGCCGGTCGGCACGGTGGTGCTGGACGATTTCAGCCGGACCGATTGCATCCTGTTCTTCGGGCAGAACGCCGGCGTCAACAGCCCGCGCATGCTGCACGACCTGCAGAAGGCCGCGAAGCGTGGCGTGCCGATCATCGTCTTCAATCCGCTTCGCGAACGCGGGCTCGAGCGGTTCACCAATCCGCAGAATCCGCTGGAAATGCTGTCGAAGGCGGAAACGCCGTTGGCCACGCAGTACCACCAAGTCAAGACGGGCGGCGACATCGCGGCGATCACCGGCCTCTGCAAGGCCCTTTTTGCGCTGGATGAGAAAGCGCTTGAGCAAGGTAACACATGTTTTATAGATCAATCATTTATTGAACAAAATTGCCATGGTTTCGACGAATTTGCGACGTTTGTGCGCGCGCAATCATGGACCGGCATCGAAGCCGCATCGGGCCTGACCCGCGAGGTGCTGGAGGACGCGGCGCGCGTGTACGCGCAAGCTGACGCCGTGATCGTGGTTTACGGGATGGGCCTGACCCAGCACGTGCTGGGCGAATACAACATCCACATGGTGGCCAACCTCCTGCTGATGCGGGGCAACATCGGCAAGCCGGGGGCCGGACTGTGCCCGGTACGCGGTCATTCCAACGTGCAGGGCCAGCGTACCGTCGGCATCGCCGACGATCCCTCACTGGTGCCGTTGGACCGTCTGGCGCAGCAGTACGGTTTCGAGCCGCCGCGCGACAAGGGCCTGAACACGGTGGAATGCTGCCGTGGCGTGCTGGATGGCAGCGTGCATGCCTTCATCGGGTTGGGAGGCAATTTCCTGCGCGCGATTCCGGAGCAGGAACGCGTGCAGGCGGCCTGGCGCGGGTTGCGAATCAGCGTGCAGATCGCGACCAAGCTCAACCGTTCGCATCTCGTCAACGGGGAAGTCGCCTACCTGCTGCCGTGCCTCGGCCGCATCGAGCGCGTCGTCGAGAACGGCAAGGAACAGGTGTTGTCGACCGAGGACGCCACCAGTTGCATCCACGCTTCGGTCGGCAAGGCCGTGCCGGCAAGTCGCGACCTGCTGTCGGAAACGCGCATCGTCGCGGAACTGGCCAAGGCGACCCTGCCGCCGAATCCCAGGGTGCCGTGGGATGCGTGGGCGAACGACTATGCGACGATCCGGGATGCGATCGAACGGACCTATCCCGAACAGTTCCGCGATTTCAACCGGCGGATGTGGCAGCCCGGCGGTTTCCACCGTCCCAATCCGGCGCGCGAACGCGAGTGGAAGACCGACACCGGAAAGGCCAATTTCATCGTTCCGCCGGCGCTGGTCGCGACCGGCTTCGATGACGCACCGGAGCGCCTCCGCCTGATGACGATGCGTTCCAATGACCAGTTCAACACCACGGTCTACGGTTACGACGACCGCTTCCGCGGCATCCATGGCACTCGTGATGTGGTGTTGATGAACCGGGCCGACATCGCGCGGCTCGGTTTGCGGGAAGGGCAAACAGTAAAGCTGGTGTCGGATGCCGGCGACGGCATCGATCGCGAAGTCGGAGGGCTACAGGTGGTCGCGTTCGACATCCCGGAGGGATGCATCGGCGGTTACTACCCGGAATGCAACCCGCTGATCCCGCTCTCCCACCACACGCTGGAGAGCATGATGCCGGCAGCCAAGTCCGTGCCTGTACGCATCGTCGCGTGACGGCTGCCTTTCGCGCGGCCAGGGATGCAGAGACGCGGGCGATCGGCCGTGGCGCGCTCGCACCGCATTTGCGGCGCCCCCTCGATACACCGGGGCGCCTGTCGCCCGTGACCGCTTACGCTGCGATGCCCAATCCGTTCGCGATTTGATCCTGCGCCCGCCGCAGGGCGGCGTGGCGTTGTTCGTCGCCGAGGTTCAAGCCTTCCGCGCGGATGAACTCGACATCGCCGATGCCGACGAAACCGAACACGTGCCGGAGGTAGGTCTCCTGGAAATCGACCGTGGCCGCGGGGCCCTCGGTGTAGATGCCCCCGCGCGAGGAGGCGACGATAAC
>JAJXWZ010000039.1 GCA_021781345.1 Pseudomonadota bacterium | reverse complement strand
GGAGGCGCCGGGCAGCTTCGATGCCGTCTGCTGCATGGAGCTGATCGAACACGTGCCCGATCCCGCGGCCCTGGTCGAGGATCTCGCCGCGTTGCTGAAGCCGGGCGGCAGGCTGTTCCTGTCGACCTTGAATCGCACGCCGGCCAGTTTCGCCACGGCCATCATCGGTGCCGAATACCTGGCGCGGCTGCTGCCGCGCGGCACCCACGACTACCGTCAGTTCCTGAAGCCGTCGGAATTGGCCGGGTTGCTCCGTCGGGCCGGACTGGCGCTCGACGATATCTCGGGAATTGCCTACAACCCATTGAACAGGAAGGCATGGTTGACCCGAACGACGGCGGTCAATTATCTGGTCTGCGCCCACAAACCCATCGCATGAAGGCCCTTCCCAAACCCCTGGCCGGGGTGTTTTTCGACCTCGATGGCACCCTCGTGGACTCGGCGCGCGACATGCACGATGCGCTAGCCGCGCTGTGCGGCGAGCAGGGCCTCGCCGTGCCGCCATTCGACATGGTGCGCGAAACCGTGTCGCGCGGCGCGCGCGCCGTTCTCGGCTGCGCGGTCGGCGATGACCCGAAGCGTGTCGATGCGGCGTTGCCGCGGTTCCTCGATCTTTACGTCGCCACCGGCATGGTCCATACCCGTGCGTTCGAGGGCCTCGACCAGGTGCTCGCGGACATCGAGGCCCGCGGCGTGCGCTGGGGCGTGGTCAGCAACAAGGCCGGCGCCTTGGTGGCGCTGGTGCTCGCGAGACTCGGATACCAGGATCGGGTCGCGGCGGTGGTCGGGGGCGACACCCTGGCGCAGCGCAAACCGGATCCAGCGCCGGTCCTGCACGCGTGTGCGCTGGCGGGCGTGGAACCGGGCCGTTGCGTGTACGTCGGCGACGACCCGCGCGACATCGTGGCCGGCCGCGCGGCCGGCTTGTACACGATCGCGGCGGGCTGGGGCTATCTTGACGGCGCTGATCCGCGCGACTGGCAGCCCGACGCCGTCACTTACGATCCCGGCCAGTTGTCCCTGCTGCTGGAGCAGGCGTGACCGGGGGCGCGTTCGACGATTACCTGGAGCAATGGCGCGCGGCCAGTCCGCAGCGAGCGATGGCTTGGCTGTTCCTGCGTCGCCACGAGCGCATGTGCTACGGCGGGCTGGCGGTGCTGGAACACGAGTGGCTGAAGGCGGTGCGTGATGTGCGCGAGCCCCAGGTGGCGGCCGCCAAGCTCGCATGGTGGCGCGAGGAAATGCAGCGCGCGGCGCAAGGACGGGCGCGCCATCCGCTGACGCAGGCGATGTTTGCCGACCACGCCATCGGCCGTGTTCCGCTGGACTGCTGGACGGCGCCCGTGGATGCGGCAGTCGCCACGCTCGGCGCGGCACCGTCGCCGGACTTCGAGAGCCTGTGCGAATCGGCCACGCCGCTCGCGCACGCGCTCGCGCGACTGGAGACGCAGGTCTGGTTCGGCAACGGCGTTGCCGTGGATCGCGCAAGCCGGATCGTCGTGCTCGAACACCTGGTGGCCGACGCGCGCGCCTTGGAAGCCGCGGCCGGGCAGGGTCGCTCGCCGCTGCCGATGAACCTGCTGGCCCGGCACGGACTGACCATCGATGCGCTTGGTCGGGACTCGCCGGCGCGACGGGCCGCCTTGCGTGATCACATCGAGGATCTCGCGGGCGCGTTCGGCGATGCGGCTAGAATGCCGGGCATGTTGACCCTCTTGCGCCATGCCGGCATGCAATACGATCGCCATGCGCTGGAACGGGCCCGGCATGCCGAGGATCCGCTGTCCGTGCTGCGTTCGCCTGCTCTCGGCCTGCGCGGACTGTTGAAAACCTGGCGCGCGGCCCGCACTTGGCGAGGCATGGCACGCCCCGGGAATTCTTCATGACCAATGCTTCCGACAACGCACGCCTTCCCGATGTCGCGATCGCGGCCACGGCCGTCGCGCACGGTGCATTGGACTGGGTCGGCATGCGAGGCATCGACCTGCCGGTGCGTTGCGCGGACGGGAAGGGCGGCACCATCACGGTTCCGGCGCGGGTCTCCGTGCAGGTCGATCTTGCCGATCCCGCCGCGCGCGGCATCCACATGTCGCGCCTGTACCTCGAACTCGAGCGGGCGCTCGGCGAGCACACGCTGACGCCATCCGGACTGTGCAGCCTGCTGCATGTGATGCTCCACTCGCACGCGGGCTTGTCCAGGCGCGCGCGCCTGCGCGTCGAGTACCCGCAGTTGCTGAAACGCCGCGCGCTGGTCAGCGACAACGCCGGTTGGCGATCGTACCCGGTGGCGGTCGAGGCGCAGTTGCTGGACGAGCGCTTCAGCTTGCAACTCGGCTGTGAAGTAACCTATTCGTCGACCTGCCCCGCTTCGGCGGCGCTCTCGCGACAGATCAACCAGCAGCGCTTCGACGAGGATTTCTCCGGCAAGCTGCCGTCCGCGCACGCGGTGCACGACTGGCTGGGTTCCGGCCGCGGCATGGCCGCGACCCCGCACGCGCAGCGCAGCACCGCGCGTGTCCGCGTGCGGCTGGCGCCGGGTTTCGACCTGCCGGTATCGGAACTCATCGACACAATCGAGCAGGCGCTGGCGACGCCGGTGCAGACCGCGGTCAAGCGTGAGGACGAGCAGGCGTTCGCGAAGTTGAACGCCGAGAACCTGATGTTCTGCGAGGACGCCGCGCGCCGCATCCGCATTGCGCTGGACGCCGACGAACGCATCGCCGGTTACCACATCGTCGCGGCCCACCACGAAAGCCTGCACGCGCACGATGCCGTTGCGGAAGTCGGCAAGAATTTCCCGGGCTGACCCAGCGCGCGCGAATCAGCGGTCGAAGGCGAGCCGCATCCCCGGTGGTGCGTCGGCCAACTTGCCGTTCCTCGCGACCAGGTTGCCGTTCACGAAGGTCGCGGCGATGCTGGCGCGGAAGGTATCGCCCTCGAACGGCGACCAGCCGCATTTCGAGACGATGTCATGGCGTCGCACGGTCTGCGGGCTGCCGGGATCGACCAGTGCGAGGTCGGCAAAATGCCCTTCGCGCAGGAAGCCGCGTCCCTCGATCGCGAACAGTGTCGCTGGTGCATGCGCGTACGCCTCGACCACCCTCTCCAGCGTCAGCTTGCCGTCGAGCACCTGTTCCAGCGCCGATTGCAGCGCGAACTGGATCAGCGGGATGCCGGACGGGCAGCTCGTGTACGGGTGGGCCTTTTCCGATTCGAGGTGCGGTGCGTGGTCGGTGGCGAGGATGTCGATCCGGGTGTCGGCAAGCGCGCGGCCGAGGCCGTCGCGGTCCGCGGCCGCCTTGATCGCCGGATTGCACTTGATCTTGCCACCGAGCGTCGCGTAATCGGAATCGGTGTAGCGCAGGAAATGAACGCAGGTTTCGGCCGTGATGCGTTTGCCGGCGATCGGCCCCGGGGCGAACAGCGCGACTTCGTCGGCGGTGGACACGTGCAGCACATGCAGGCGCGTACCATGCCGCCGCGCGGTTTCGACCGCCCATTTCGTCGATTCGAGGCAGGCCTCGCGCGAACGGATTTCCGGATGCAGCCGCATCGGGATGTCGTCGCCGTATTCGGCCTTCGCGCGATCGAGGTTGGCATGGATGATGCGGCTGTCCTCGGCGTGCACCAGCACCGTCACTGGCGAGTCGCGGAACACGCCTTCCAGCGTCGCGGGGTCGCTGACGAACAGATTCCCGGTCGATTCGCACAGGAATACCTTCACGCCCGGAATCCTGCGCGGATCCAGCGCGCGGATCGCATCGAGGTTGTCATTGCTGGCGCCGAAGTAAAACGCGTAATTGGCCAGCGAGCTGAGGGACGCGATCGCGAATTTGTCCTCCAGCAGCGCTTCCGTCAGTGCCGCGGGCTTGGTGTTCGGCATGTCGATGAAGCTGGTCACGCCCCCGGCGACCGCCGCACGCGATTCCGAGGCGATGTCGCCCTTGGCCGTATAACCCGGTTCGCGGAAATGTACGTGGTCGTCGATCATGCCCGGCAGCAGCCACAGCCCCGATGCATCGAAGACCTGTTCGCCGGCACGGGCGGCCAGGCCTTGCCCGATTTGCTCGATTCGCTGTCCCCGCACGCGCAGGTCGGCCGGGAAGCGGCGGCCTTCGTTGACGAGTTCGGCATTCACGATCAGCCAGTCGGCCATTCAGTTCTCTCCGTGGGTATGGCAGCGCCGCAAGGTGAAGTGGCCGGGCACCGGATCGTTGCCGCCCTCGCAGAGCGGCTGGCAGCGCAGGATACGCCATGCGGCAAGCACGCTGCCGCGCCACGGTCCGAATCGCGCGATCGCGATGCGTGCGTAGGTCGAGCAGCTTGGGTAGAACCGGCAGCGGGTGCCGAGCAACGGACTCAGCAGCCGCTTGTAGGCGGCGATCAGGAACAGTAACAAGCGGGTCACGGGTCGGTGCCTTCCGGGTAGCCTGGATGGGGCGGGCGCGGTTGATGAAATCGGTTGCCCGGCATGGACGACTACGCTATAACACGCGGTCGCATCTCCACAACCTTGAGTGCTGGGAACATGGCAAAATCGAAGCAGTCCGCCGCGCAACGCAAGTCCAAAGCGGCGAAATCCGCGGCCAAGCCGGCCAAGGCCAAGGCCGTTAGGAAGCCGGTCGCCAAGCCAGCGCACAAGGCCGCCGCGAAACCGGCCGGCAAGGCTGCCAAGCCCGCATCGAAGAAGCACGGTGCGTCGCCGAAGCCTGTGGCCAAGGACGCCAGGACGGCCAAGGCCGCCAAGGCCGTGAAAAAGCCTGCAGCCAAAAAGGCGACAAGCGGTGGCCACGCGGCGGGTACCACCTCCAAGCCCAAGGTCGCCAGGGCGGCCGCGGCGAAACAGGCGGCGCGCAGCAAGCCGCATGCGCACAAGCCCGAGGCGGCTGCCCCGGCGGCCCATGCCGGCCCGCGCGCACCGGCCCGCAAACCGGCTCACGTTAAGCCCGCGGATGGCGTGGCTGCGCGACTGAGCGTGGCCAGCAACGCCGACGAGCAGACCATCACGCGGGAAGACGGCCGTTACGCACTGCCAGCCACGGTCAACATCGAACTGCCGAAGGGCTACCGGCCGAGCAGCAAAGAGGAGTACATGAGCCCGCGGCAGCTGGCGTATTTCCGCCAGAAGCTCAAGGACTGGCGCGACCAGCTGGTCGAGGAATCGCGGCAGACCATGGAAAACCTGCGCGAGGAGGTCCGCGACGTTGGCGACGACGCCGAGCGCGCCACCCGCGAAACCGAGAACTCCCTGGAGCTGCGCACTCGCGATCGTTATCGCAAGCTGATCTCGAAGATCGAGAAGGCGTTGCGCAAGATCGAGGAAGGGCGCTACGGGTACTGCGAGGAAACCGACGAGGAGATCGGCCTGGAACGTCTCGAGGCGCGTCCGATCGCGACCCTCTCGCTGGACGCGCAGGAGCGCCGTGAGCATCTGCAGAAGCAGATGGGAGATTGAAGCGGGTCTCTCTCGCCGAACGCGCGGCCTGCTGTATTTCGGGGAGAGCAGACCGAGCCACTGCGTCGGATGAGGATTAGGATCCGCGCATGCCTTGACGATTTGGACATCCTTGTTTTTTCCGCCCGCCTCCAGGGCGGGCGTGTGTTTTTCTCTTGCGTGGCCAGGAGCAAGGCATCTAAGAGAAGGGCACACCGGCGCCGCGCTTTTCGACCTTCGCTGGTCGAAAAGGTCGTTCGACCCGAACGGGCTTGGCCCACTCGCCGTCCGCGTCTCACTGCGGCGCAGGGACCCGTCCAGCGTGCTTCCTGCACACGTGGTGGTACGAAGCGAATTGTTGGATTCTGCTTTGAACCAGGCCACGTATGGCCGTCATCGAAGCCGAGCCTTTCCCGGGCCTTTGCATGACGCCGGGCATCGCGGCGCCTGGCGGCCGAAACCACTCATTCGGAGCTTGATCCCGGCGCCCGCCGCCACCATTCTCAAGTCAACGCCCGCAGCGCGGGCCCGTGACTTCGAGACTGCAGTACCGCATATGGCAACCGAAACCAACGAATCCTTGATCGCGACCGTCGACCTGCCGGTGCTGCCACTGCGCGACGTCGTGGTGTATCCGCACATGGTGATCCCGCTGTTCGTCGGCCGCGACAAGTCGATGAAGGCGCTGGAAACAGCCATGGAGGGCGACAGCCGCATCCTGCTGGTGGCGCAAAAGCAACCCGAGACGGATGATCCGGTCGAGGCCGACCTGCACGCGATCGGCACCATCGGCAGCGTGCTGCAGCTGGTCAAGCTTCCGGACGGCACCGTGAAGGTACTGGTCGAAGGCCAGTCACGCGCCAGGATCGAAAGTTGCCACCAGGCCGATGGCATGTTGCGTGCGCACGCGGTACCGGTTCAGCCGGTGTTCGATCGCCCGGCGGTGGAACTGGAAACCGCCGCTCGCATGCTGGTGAGCCTGTTCGAGCAACTGGTGCGCCAGAGCCGCAAGCTGCCACCGGAAGTGCTGACGGGATTGTCGGGCATCGACGATCTTTCCCGACTGGCCGACTCGATCGCGGCCCACTTGTCGGTGCGACTGGCCGACAAGCAGAGGGTCCTCGATACCCTCGAAGTCGGCGCGCGCACCGAGATGCTGGTCGGCCTGGTCGAGAGCGAACTCGACCTGCAGCAGGTCGAGAAACGCATCCGCGGCCGCATCAAGACCCAGATGGAGAAGAGCCAGCGCGAGTACTACCTCAACGAGCAGATGAAGGCGATCCAGAAGGAACTGGGCGACATCGAGGAGGGCGGCAACGACATCGATGCTTTGGCGAAGAAGATCGACGAGTCCGGCATGCCCAAGGACGTGCTCGCCAAGGCCAGGGCGGAATTCAACAAGCTCAAGCACATGCCGCCGATGTCGGCCGAAGCCACGGTGGTCCGCAACTACCTCGACTGGCTCACGGGCGTGCCTTGGAAGAAGCGCAGCAAGGTCCGCAAGGACCTGCGCCTCGCCGAGCGCGTGCTCGACGAGGACCATTTCGGGCTGGAGAAGGTCAAGGAGCGCATCCTCGAATACCTCGCCGTGCAACAGCGCGTGAACAAGATCAAGGGCCCGATCCTGTGCCTGGTGGGGCCGCCCGGCGTCGGCAAGACGTCGCTGGGGCGTTCGATCGCGCGTGCGACCAACCGCAAGTTCGTACGCCAGAGCCTCGGTGGCGTCCGCGACGAGGCCGAGATCCGCGGCCATCGCCGGACCTACATCGGGTCGTTGCCGGGCCGGATCATCCAGAACATGGCCAAGGTGGGCACCCGCAACCCGCTGTTCGTGCTCGACGAAATCGACAAGATGGCGATGGATTTCCGTGGCGATCCTTCGGCGGCGCTGCTGGAGGTGCTCGATCCCGAACAGAACCACACCTTCAACGACCACTACCTCGAAGTCGATTTCGACCTGTCCGAAGTGATGTGGATCGCCACCGCCAACTCGATGAACATCCCGGCGCCACTGCTGGATCGCATGGAGGTCATCCGTATTCCCGGTTACACCGAGGACGAGAAGGTGGCGATCGCGACCAAGTACCTGTTGCC
The DNA here is from genome assembly GCA_021781345.1 of Pseudomonadota bacterium. Taxonomy (GTDB): domain Bacteria; phylum Pseudomonadota; class Gammaproteobacteria; order Xanthomonadales; family Rhodanobacteraceae; genus 66-474. Next base: position 3,247 of record JAJXWZ010000039.1, on the reverse strand, counting down.
CAAGCAGGTCAAGGCGGCGGGCCTGAAGGAACACGAGCTGTCGGTGTCGGAAGGCGCGTTGCGCGACATCATCCGCTACTACACGCGCGAATCCGGCGTGCGCAACCTCGAACGCGAGCTGGCCAAGATCTGCCGCAAGGTGGTCAAGGAGCTCACGCTGGCCGCTGCCGGGAAGGTTTCGAAGCCCGTCGACGGCGCGCCGGCCAAGGGCAAGGCAAGGGCCGGGAAGCGTGTCGGGGCAGCCGTCAAGGTGGACACGAGGAATCTCGACAAGTATCTCGGCGTGCGCCGCTTCGATTTCGGACGCAAGGAGCAGCAGAACGAAGTAGGGCTGGTCACCGGGCTCGCGTGGACGTCGGTCGGTGGCGACCTGCTGAGCATCGAGGCCAGCGTGGTGCCCGGCAAGGGCAAGCTCACCCTCACCGGCCAGCTCGGCGACGTGATGAAGGAGTCGATCCAGGCGGCGCAGTCGGTGGTGCGTGCGCGCAGCCAGCGCCTCGGCATCGAGTCCGACTTCCACGACAAGTACGACATCCACGTGCACGTTCCCGAAGGCGCCACGCCCAAGGATGGGCCCAGCGCAGGCATCGCGATGTGCACCGCGCTGGTTTCGGCGCTCACGAAGAACCCGGTGCGTTCGGAGATCGCCATGACCGGCGAGATCACGCTGCGCGGCCGCGTATTGCCGATCGGCGGCCTCAAGGAGAAGCTGCTCGCGGCGCATCGGGGTGGCATAACCACGGTGATCATCCCCGAGGACAACAAGAAGGACCTCGCCGAAATTCCCGGGAACATCACCGGGGCGCTGACCATCCATCCGGTCCGCTGGATCGACCAGGTGCTCGATCTCGCACTGGAACACCCATTGACGCCCTTGCCCGAAGCTGCACGCGTCGAGGCGGCGAACGTCGGCGGCGAGGCCACGCGCGAGGCTCCCGAGGACGGCAACGCGTCGCGGCCGCATTGAAGCAGTTTCAACGCGATGCACGCGATACCTCGCGTGTGATCGCTCGGCACTTGCGTTCGCATGCGTTCCATGATCGCGTTCCGGTGCTTGCGTGCGACACGCGGTAGCGCTGAAATCCAAGCCCCGTCTTTATTGCGGCCCCCGTGGCGCGCTGGTATAAAGACCGGGCCGTGCGGCGCAGACGTTGCATGTCGCATCGATACGGGAACCGCAACACGACGGGACGGGGCGTGCTTCCGGCGACTCCGGGAAAGCGTCCTCCTACCCAACATTCCACGGGCTGCTCGAAACCCAAGAGGGAATCTCCATGAACAAAGCTGAGTTGATCAACGCAATCGCCGATCACGCCGATCTGTCCAAGGCCGACGCCGGACGTGCGCTCGATGCCGTCACCGACCAGATCAAGCGTGCGCTGAAGAAGGGCGACGATGTGTCGCTGGTCGGGTTCGGTACCTTCGTCGTGCGCAAGCGTGCCGCGCGTACCGGCCGCAATCCGCGCACCGGTGCGACCATCAAGATCAAGGCGTCCAAGGTCCCGGCATTCAAGGCCGGCAAGGCGCTCAAGGACGCACTGAACTGAGTTTCGTGGCGTGATCGGCCACTTGCCGGTCACCAGCGGTCTTCGGCGGCCGACGCGCATCGCGTCGGCCGCCGCGTTTCCGGGCTTGCGATTCGATGCCCGGGTCGGCCTTGTCACGATACGGAAGTTACCGTACGCGGAAGCCGCTGGCGGCTGACGCGGAAGACGTGACGCGGCTTGGCCGCGTCCGTTTACGCGAGGGTCCTGGCAGGATGCCCGGTCCCGAACGACTAAACGGGGTGCTTAGCTCAGCGGTAGAGCGTCTCCTTTACACGGAGAGGGTCGGGGGTTCGATCCCCTCAGCACCCACCAACTCGGCGCCGGATGCGGCGTTTCCCCTACAATAGCCGGCTGATCGAAGCGGACACGGCGGGACCCATGCTGCAATTCATTCGCAACCTGTTCAAGAACTGGATCGTCATTGCCATTTTCGGCGTACTGGTGGTCATCGCCTTCCTGTTCTTCGGCATCGAAGGCTATTTCAGCCAGAGCAATGCGACCTGGGTCGCCAAGGTCGATGGCCACGAAATTTCGCAGCAGGACTTCAACACGGCTTTCAACAACTACCGGCAGGCGCAGCTGAACACGCCCGGCAATACCATGGAGGCCGCCGATTTCGAGAAGCCGGAAGTCAAGCAGAAGGTACTCGACCTCGTCATCAACAGGCAGTTGCTGGTCAACGCGAACGCCAGGTGGGGCATCCGCGTTCCGGACGCCGAGGTGCGCGACCAGATCGCCTCGTACCCCGTGTTCCAGGTGAACGGCAAGTTCGATCCGTCGACCTACTTGGCGTACCTGGCGCAACAGGGCAAGACCGCCCGGCAATTCCAGGACGAAATCCGCACCGACCTGGCGACCCAGCAAATCCCGCAGGCGATCGTCGGAACCGCCTTCGGAACCAAGGCGGAGGCCGAGGCTTTCCTGCGCCTGCAGTTGCAGACGCGTGACTTCAGTTACGTCGATCTGCCGCCGCCGGCGCCGACCGCTGCGCAGGGCGACGTGACCGCCGCGCAGGTCGCCGATTACTACACGGCACACAAGTCGGAGTTCATGAGTCCTGAGCAGGTCTCGGTGAATTACATCGATCTCGATGCGGCGACCATGAAGGTGACCCCCGACCTCAGCGACAAGGCCTTGCAGGCGCGCTACGACAAGGAGAAATTGAAGTTCGTCAGCCCGCCTCAGTGGCAAGTCTCGCACATCCTGATCAAGCTTCCGGCAAAGCCAACGGCGACGGATAAGCAGGCCGCGCTGGCCAAGGCGCAAAAGGTCGATGCACTGGCCAAGGCGCAGGGCGCCGACTTCGCCAAGCTTGCCGAACAGTATTCGGACGACCTGGGTTCCAAGCGCCAGGGCGGCGACCTGGGTTGGCTGCAGAAGGGTGACGCGGGCCCCGAATTCCAGGCCGCGCTCGACAAGATGAAGAAGGGCGAGATCTCCGGACCGGTATTGACTTCCGAGGGCTACGAAATCATCGACCTGCGCGACGTGCGCCCGGGGCATACCGAGACGTTTGCACAAGTGCGCGACCAGCTGGCCGCCGAGGCGACCAAGAGCGCGCGTGCGGATGCGTATCGGGATGTCGGTGGAAAGTTGACCGACATGATCTACAACGATCCGACCTCGTTGAAACCCGCCGCACGCAAGCTGGGCCTGACCATCCAGACCACGCCGTTGTTCGGGCGCGATGGCGATCGGAA
>JAJXWZ010000142.1 GCA_021781345.1 Pseudomonadota bacterium | reverse complement strand
CACCAGCATCGGCGGGAACACCAGCGTCAGCGGGGTGAAGCCCGGCAGCCGTGACAACATGATCAGCGCTGGCGCCAACACAAGTGCAATCTGCAAGGGTGAATTGATGACCACCGAGAATGCGTATTCTGAGCGATTCCTCGCCGCGAGCTGGATGCCGACCACGTTCTCGACCGCGTTGCCGGCGATCGCGACGATGACTAGCCCGGCGAATGCCTCGGAAATGTGCAGCGCATGCATCGCCGGCTCCAACGCGTGCACGAACCACTCGGACACGAACGCCGCGGCCACTGCCGAGGCCGCCAGCAGCAACAGCGCCAGCGGCAACGGCCAGCGCGGCGGCTCGTGTTGCTCGGCGGCATCATTGCCGGCCTTGCCTTTCAGGGAGGCGGGCAGGGTGATCGCGAACAGCGCCAGCAGGACGATCGAGACCACCAGCGACAGCACGTCCTCGTGCGGAGCCGCTGGCGCATGCACGTAACTCGCGAGCGAAGGCACCAGCATCGCGGCAACTGCCAGCAGCATCAGCACGGTGGTGGCACGCGCGCGTTGCGAATCGATGTTCTGCGCCCCGTGGCGCAGGCCGCCGACGGTGAATGCCAAGCCCAGCACCAGCAGCAGGTTGGCGAGGATCGAGCCGATCAACGCGGCCTGCACCACCATGGTCAGGCCGGCCTTGAGCGCGAACAGCCCGATGAACAGCTCTGGCAGGTTGCCGAGCGCGGATTGCAGGACGCCGGTGGCGCCCGCACCGAAGCGATCCCCCAGTTGCTCGACCGAACGCCCGACCAGCGCGGCCAGCAGTGCAACCGCAAACCCCGAGCACAAGAAGGCCGGCAATGCGCCCGTGTTCGCAAAACGGGTGACGCCCGCCGCCACGATCAGCAACACACTGCCGCCGATCACCACGATGTCGGAGTCCAGCAGGATGGACCGGCGTGCTGGCGCGTTCACGCGGCGCCTGTCGCGGCCAACCGTCTGCCGGCAAACTTCATTGCGTGGCCTTGACGTCGTCTCCGGAGGGCTTCACCCGCTTGAAATGCGACGACATTTCCGCAAGCGAGAGGCGTACCGGATGGTTCATTGCATCCACGGCGAAGCTGACGTAATCGTGGCCGTAGAACTCGTCGCCCCAGGTGGCGCGGAAGGTGTTGCCGTGCCAAGGCTGGAGCGGGCCGGAGAAGCCGGGATCATCCATCTGCAGCCGGAGTCGGCCATGTTCGAGCACGACGCGCACCGTTCCGTCCAGCTTGTCCGCATAGGTTCCGGCATACGCCGACAACGGCAACGGCGGCCTGTCGTTCGGCACGCGGGTGGCGGCAAGCTTCCTGGACATTGCCGCACCGGCGGCCGCTTCCTTGCGGTCCGTGGCCAGCAGCCCGGGTTCCAGGTCGTGTGCCGGCAGCTTCAGGAAATCTTGCAGTACGCGCGCGACGATCGCGAAGCGTGCGTTGGCGTGGTCCATGTTCGACAGCACCACGATGCCGAGCCTTGCATCCGGCACCAGCACCAAGGCCGATGCCATGCCGTCGATGTCGCCCGCATGCCAGACCACCTTGTGGCCGTCGTCGTCCTGTACGAACAGTCCGAGTCCATAGCTGTAGAAGGCGCCGCCCGGCATCCAGGCGCGGATTTCCTTGCCCACGCCGGTATCGGCTGCGATCAGGATCTGTGGCGTCTGCATGGTCTTCAGCACGGCCGGATCGAGCACCGTCCTGCCGTCGTACTTGCCGTCGGCCAGCAGCATCCGCAGCCAGTGGCTCATGTCGTTGGCGCTGGACCAGATGCCGCCGACCGCCGCGAACACATCCATGTTGTGCGGCCAGTAGCGCGGGATCACCGCCACCTTGTCGTCGATCATGCCGTGCGGCGCGGCGACGTCGATCGCGGCTTCGACGCCGGCCTCGCTGCTGACGGTATGCGTCATTCCGAGGGGGCTGAACAGGTGTGCGGAGACGTAATCGTTCCAGCTCTTGTCGGTGATCACCGGGATGAACCGGCTGGCCATCAGGTACTGGACATTGTTGTAGCAGAACGTCGTGCGGAAACCGTAATCGGGCTTCTGGAAGCGCACGCGCCGGATGATGTCGCCGGCATCGCTGGCATACCATGCCTTCGATGGATCGCAATAGCCGCTGCGGTGGAGCAGCAGGTCGCGCAGCGTGAGGTTCTGGGCGACGTACGCACTCGCGAGCCTGAAGTCCTTGAGCTCGTCCACGACCCGCGTGTCCCATGCCAGCTTGCCGGACGCCACCAGGGTGCCCAGCGCGGCGACGGTGAACGCCTTGGAGTTCGAGCCGATGTCGAACAGCGTGTCGGCATCGACCTTGCCGGGCGTGCCGAGTTCGCGCACGCCATAACCGCGCGCCAGCACCACCTTTCCGTCCTGCACGACCGCGATCGCGAGGCCGGGCACGTGCCAGTCGTGCATCACCTGCTTCACGTAGCCGTCCAGTCCCTGCAAGGGCGCGGCCAGTGCCACGGGCGCGACCAGAACCGACAGCAACCACGTCATCACGCCCGCGCGCATGCTATTCCCCAAGGCAACCCGGCACTGCGACATTGTGACACGCCGCAGCGAACGCGCGCAGTTCTCGTCCTGCCTCAGGGCACCGCGGTCTCGGCGGCGCTGATCGCCGATGTCAAT
>JAJXWZ010000006.1 GCA_021781345.1 Pseudomonadota bacterium | reverse complement strand
AATCGCGGCGTGTGGCCCGAGCGCAGGTTCGGATGCACCACGCGCGAGATGCAGTCGGCATAGCGGCCGCCATGGAACACCGTGGCGTAGTCGCGCACCCCGTCTATCGCCAGTTCGCCGCCGCCCTTCGTCGCGCGACGGTACAGCACCATGCCGTGGTCCTGGCCGAACAGAAGCTCGTTGGACTGCGGCCGATCCACCTGTTTCGCGGCCGGCAGGTTGTCCCACAACGCGGCGTGCGGCTGCGGCGTGAAGGTGGCGAAGCTTGCCATCGGCGGCACCTCGGGCAGCTCGGGCAGCGGTTGCGCCGAATGCGCCGCGATCAGCCGGCGGAAGACGTGGTAATCGGCCGTGGGCGCGCCGTGTTCGTCGATGGGCGCGCCATAGTCGTAGCTGGTGATGACCGGCTGGAAGTTCGCGTAGTCGTTGTCGGCGTTGGCGCCTGCGCCAAAGCCGAAGTTGGTGCCACCGTGCACCACGTACAGATTGAACGAACGTCCTTCGGCGAGCAGCCTGGCCAGCGTCCCCGCGAAGTCGCCACGAGCGAAACCCTGGTCGCCCCAGTGGGTGATCCAGCCGGGGTAACCCTCGCCCATCCACACCGGTAGCTCGCCGGCAATGGCCTGCGCCGCGGCGAAATCGGTGTCGCCGTCCAGGCCCAGCGCGGTACCGGGCAAGTAAGTCTTTGCCTCGCGGATCTGGGCGAGCCCGTCGGAGATCGAGAACGGCCCGTGCACGCCGTGTTCCTGCCACAGCATGCGTATCGTTTCGAGGTAGGCCAGATCGCGACCGAACGAGGCGTATTCGTTTTCCACCTGCACCATCAGGATCGGCCCGCCGTTGACCGCCAGCAGCGGCCGCAGCACCGGTGCCACGGTGGCGATGTAGCGACGCACCGCGGCCATGTAGTCGGGATCGTCCTTGTCGCGCACGCGGAGATGCGGATGGCGCAGCAGGTACGGCGGCAGGCCGCCGAAGTCCCACTCGCCGCAGACGTAGGGGCCAGGGCGCAGGTACACCCACAGGCCTTCCTCCTGGCAGAGGCGGATGAACTTCGCGAAGTCACGGCTGCCGGTGTGCAGGTCGAACACGCCGGGTGCGGATTCCAGCGCGTTCCACATCAGGTAGACCGCGATGGTGTTGAGCCCCATCGCTTTGGCCATCCGGATACGCTGGCGCCAATAGGCGGCGGGGATGCGGATCGGGTGCATCTCGCCGCTCAGGATGCGGAACGGTTCGCCATCCAGCAGGAACCGTTGCCGGGACAGTTCGAAGCGGTGCGGACGTCCGTCGGGCACGACCATCCTCGCGCGGCCGGGCGGCGTGGCCCATGCCGACACGGCCGACAGGCTCGGCACGAGGAGAGAGAGCCTCAGGAAGTCCCGGCGTTGCATGGTGTCCTCCGTTGCGATGCCCGCGCAGCGATGTTCAGCGTGCCACCGGCGTCAGTTCCAGGGTAAGGACCTCGAACGGTAGCAGCCTGATGGTGCTCGCGTGGTCGGCATCCAACGTCTTCGGCACGCCGGCGCCACCGAATTGGCAAGCGTCGTGCACACCTGAAGCCGGGCAGCTCCATCACCACCGGGAGGACGCGCTGGCAGCATCGTGGCCGGGATCGCGCCCAGCCGTCGTCGACGGTCGTGCCGTCAGGTACCCCGCACGCCGCAGGGTACAGGTCGAACGGGCAAGGAATTCATCGTCCGAAGTGGTCGTTGCCCGGGCCGCTCGACCCGACTACGCTCGACCCTCCGCACTCGCGGCTCCAGCAGGAGGTGAGCGATGGACGCACTATCCGATCGAGGCAGCCGGCGCACCGAGAACCCTGCGTGGCTGGCGGGGCCAGCCGCCACCACGAGCGTTCCCGCGGCAGGCGTCCTGGGCTATGGCCGCATGCTGCTGGCGCTGGTGATGATCGCCCTCGGCCTGCGCGGACTGGCGTTCGGCGATTTCGCCGGCGTCTGGCAGCGCATCCCGATCGCACACCTGCCTGCACGCGGCTTCTTCGTCCATCTCGTGGCACTGGTCGAACTGGCAAGCGGCATCGGCATCCTGGTTCCGCGCCTCGCGAAGATCTCCGCGGGTGCGATGGCCGCGTTCGTGCTGGCGTGGATGGCGCTGCTGAAGTTCCCCGCCATCGTGTATGCGCCCGCGATGGAAGCGACATGGCTGGGCGCCGGAGAGATCGCGGTGATCCTCGCCGGCGCATGGACCGTCTTCGCCTCCTTGTCCCGGCCTGACGGACAACTCCTCGCGGGTCGCCATGGCATACGCAATGCACGGTTGCTGCTCGTGCTGGCGCTGCCGACCATCGGCCTCTCGCATTTCGTCTACGCCGACATCACCGCCGGGTTCGTGCCGGCCTGGCTGCCGTGGCGACACGGCTGGGCCTACCTGACCGGCGCAGGAAACCTTGCCGCGGCCGTCGGCATCCTGTTCGCAGTGTGGCCACGCCTGGCCGCCACGCTGGAGGCGGCGATGCTCGGCATCATCACGCTGCTGGTCTGGTTGCCGCCACTGCTCGTGCACCCGTACGACAGCGATGCGTGGTCGGCCTTCCTGATGTCCAGCGCGATTGCGGCAGGTGCCGCGGCGGTGGCCGGGTCGTACCGTGGCGTGAGCTGGACGACCAGGGAACCGCGCGCTTGAGCGCAA
>JAJXWZ010000097.1 GCA_021781345.1 Pseudomonadota bacterium | reverse complement strand
CGCGCCGCGCAACGGGCTGATTTTCCGCGGCAGTGCCGAGGAGTGGCAGCGGCTGCTGCCGCTGATCGAGCAGATGGACAAGCCGGCGCGGCAGGTGATGATCGAGGTGACGATTGCCGAGGTGACGCTGGACAAGAGCTCGCAGTTCGGGGTGAACTGGCTGGCGCACGACAGCCACGGCAAGTACACCGGCAACTGGCAGTTCGGCACGGTGCCGACGACGACGACGAGCGGGACCCCGGCGACCGGGTCGAGTCCGAGCGGTCTGACCTACCTGCTGGACGCCAACGGCCAGAACATTGCCCAGTTGCAGGCGTTTGCGCAGGACTCGCGGGTGTCGATCCTGTCGACGCCGCGGATTCTGGTGATGAGCGGATCGGAAGCGAGCATCGACGTTGGCAACGAGGTGCCGACGCTGAGCAGCCAGACCACCTCGCCGGCGACCACCGGTGGCACCAGCGCGCTGCTGCAGGGGGTGGAGTACCGCAAGACCGGCATCATCCTCAAGGTCAAGCCGACGATTTACTCCAACGACCGCATTGATCTGGACCTGAGCCAGGAGGTCAGCCAGGCGCAGCCGGCGGGGGCGGGCTCGGGGGTGAACTCGCCGACGATCTTCAGCCGGGTGGTCAAGACCAGCCTGTCGTTGCGCGACGGGGGATCGGTGGTGCTGGGGGGTCTGGTGTCGGACAACATCACCAACAGCAACGGCGGGATTCCGTTGCTGAAGGACATTCCGGTGCTGGGCAACCTGTTCAAGTCGAAATCGAAAGACGACAACAAGACCGAGCTGGTGCTGATCATCGTGCCCTACATCATCGAGAACAACGACCAGGCCGAGGAGGTGACGCATGCCATCACCCGCCAGCTCAAGACCATCGCCCCGGCAGCCCTCAATCCCGCGCCGCTCAAGGGCAAGGGCGATGCAAAACGAACTTCGCCACAACGCAAACGCTATTGAAGCGCGCCTCTCAGCGACTAAATTTCGTGGCGAGCCCGCCGCGCGCCCGACCACAACCGACAAGCATGGCTCATCGCCCCAGTTTCGTACTTTCTCAGCGATGCTGTACCGGCTGCAGTCGATTGAGGTGTTCGGGAGCTACCCTAGCCGCGGCGGAGCGAAATCAGGCGCGCTTGCGTGCGCGCTGTGGCAATGGCGCTAGCGTCAGCCGCAGACCGAAAGCGCCAAGGATGGCGCCCAGCGTGTCCAGGCGTGGATTGCCCTTGTCGGACAGCGTGCGATAGAGCGTTTCGCGACTCAGGCCCGTACGGCGCGCCAATTCGGCCATACCCAGCACGTCGGCGGCCGTGCGCAGCGCAGTGGGCAACGCGCGATGGTCGCCATCGGCCAAGGCTTCGGCCAGAAAGCCGGCCAAGTCATCCGCGCGCAGAAACTGCGCCGCGTCGAAGGCAACGCTAGCGGCGGCCTTGGTAGTCTTTCCAGTAGTCGCGTGCATGTTCGATGTCCTTCGATTGTGTGCGCTTGTCGCCCGCGCACAACAGCAACACCAGCATCGCACCATCCTGTCCGCAATAGACGCGATAGCCCGGCCCGGTGTCGATCCGCAGCTCGAACAAACCGGCGCCCAGCGCTTTCCAATCGCCTCGATTGCCGGCTTGCATACGCACGATGCGCGCCGTGACAGCTTGCAGCGCGCGGCGGTCACGCAAGTCAGCCAACCATTCGGCAAACGGTCTACGCCCGTCGGCGGTTTGATACTGGCGGACCTCGATCGTTGTCATTGTAGCCTAAAAACTACAGTGCTGGCTTGCGCCGAATCGGCACCACGTCCGCGCCGTTGCGCAGTCCGTCCAGATAGTCGGACCACGCCTGCATCATCTTGATGCGCTCGGGCAGGTGCTGGGCGCGGTTGTAGGCGTCCTTCACTGCGTTGCCTTCCTTGTGGGCTAGCTGGCGCTCGATCACGTCGGACGGGTAGCCCTGCTCGTGCAGCAGGGTCGATGCGCTCGAACGGAAGCCGTGCGCGGTCATGGTCTGGCCGTCATAGCCCAAGGCTCGCAGGGCAGCGGTGATCGCATTCTCGGACATGGGCCGCTGTGCACTGCGCGGGCTGGGGAAGACGTAGCGCCCGCGTCCGGTCAGCGCGTGCAGGTCGCGCAGGATGGCGACGGCTTGCATGCTCAGCGGCACGACATGCGCCTGTCGCATCTTCATCTTGCCGGCAGGGATCGCCCACGTGGCCGCGTCAAGGTCGATTTCCTGCCATTCGGCGTGTCGCAGCTCGCCCGGTCGCACGAACAGCAGCGGCGTCAGCTTGAGTGCGCAGGCGACCACGTAGCCGCCGCCGTAGCCGTGCAGGGCGCGCAGCAGTTCGCCCAGCTTGCGCGGGTCGGTGATCGCGGCGTGGTGCCGAGCCTTCGGAGACTTGATCGCGCCGCGCAGTGCGCCGACAGGATCATGCTGGGCGCGCAGAGTCGCCACGGCATAGCGGAAGATCGACGACAGCTTCGCGCGAAGGCGCCCGGCGGTTTCCAGCATGGCGCGCTGTTCCAGCTCTTGCAGCAGGCCCAGCACCTCGGCAGCAGTCACGTCCGCAATGGGCGTGGCGCCCAGCTTGGGGATGGCGAAGTCTTCCAGCAGCCAGCGGTCCTTGCTCAGCGTGGCCTCGGACACTTCGCGCCGACCCAGCCACTCG
>JAJXWZ010000219.1 GCA_021781345.1 Pseudomonadota bacterium | reverse complement strand
CCGCCCCGGTGCGTATTCCGGAGCATCGTGACCGGCGATTTCGGAGGAACGTGACCGCGGATTCCGGTCGAACGTGACCGGTCGTTTCGGTCGAACGTGACCGATTTCTTGCTGTGACCGGAATCTCGGTCACGATGGCGGAATCGTCGGTCACGATAGCGGAACGGTGCCGTACGGCAGCGTGATGGTGTTGCGCAAGAAGATCAACCCAGGCGGGTAGCCTTGCCGGCTTTTGACCGGAGAAGGCATGCCCGCACCGAGGATCAACATGCGCAAGATCAAGGACGTTCTTCGTCTGAAGCTTCAAGCTCAGCTCTCGCACGAGCGCATTGCCGCAGCGCTGGGCCTTTCCAAGGGCGTGGTCACCAAGTACTGCACGCTGGCGGCTGCCTGCGGACTGGACTGGCCGATGGTGGCCGCGCTCAGCGAGGCCGCGCTGGAGCGCCGGCTGCTGGCAGGCCGCGCTGACCGCCGCAGCCATTACGTGGCCGCCGACTATGGCCAGGTGCACCACGAGATGCGCCGCAAGGGCATGACGCTGAGCCTGCTGTGGGAGGAATACGTCGAGGCTCACCCAGGCCAGGCGACCTGGCGCTACACCCAGTTCTGCGAGAACTACCACCGCTACCGCCTGCTGCTCAGGCGCTCGATGCGGCAGATCCACCGCGCCGGTGAGAAGCTGTTCGTCGACTACGCCGGCCCGACGATCGCACTGGGCGACGGCGGCATCGCCAACATCTTCGTTGCGGCGCTGGGGGCGTCGAGCTTCACCTTCGCCTGCGCCACGCCGAGGCAGACCATGGCCGACTGGCTGCATGGTTGCGCGCAGGCGCTCAAGCACATCGGCGGCGTGCCGGCGCTGATCGTCCCCGACAACCCGCGTGCTCTCATCGCCGATCCAAACCGCTACGAGCCGCGCGCCAACGAGACGGTGGAGGACTTCGCCCGGCATTACGGCACCTCGGTGCTGCCGGCGCGTCCCTATCGGCCGCAGGACAAGGCCAAGGTCGAGTCGGCGGTGCAGGTGGTCGAACGCTGGATTCTGATGCGACTGCGCCGCCAGCACTTCCACAGCATCGACGACGTCAACGCGGCCATCGAGCCGCTGCTCAAGCAGCTCAACGCCAAGCCCTTCCAGAAGCTGCCCGGCAGCCGCGCCAGCAGCTTCGCTGCGCTGGACGCGCCGGCGCTGCAAGCGCTGCCCGCCCAGCCTTGGGAATGGGCAAGCTACAAGACGGTGCGGGTGCATATCGATCACCACGTCGAGATCGACGCTCACCGCTACAGCGTGCCGCAGAACCTGGTCGGCCTGCAACTCGAAGCCCGCATCACCGCGCACGGGGTTGAGCTGCTGCACCGTGGCCAGCGGGTGGCGGCCCACGCCAGAAGCGCGCACCGCGGCGGCTTCACGACCGTTGCCGACCATCTCTCTGCCGCGCACCGCGCCCACCTGGAATGGACCCCGCAGCGCTTGATCCACTGGGGCAACGGCATCGGCCCCATGACCGGCCACATCGTGCGCCGCCTGCTCGAAGAACGACGTCACCCCGAGCATGGCTACCGCGCCTGCCTGGGGCTGCTGTCGCTGGCGAAGAAGTACAGCAAGCCACGCTTGGAAGCGGCTTGCGTGATCGCCGCCGAACTGGGCACGACCAAGTACAGCCATGTGCGCGACATCCTCGCCAACGACCGCGACCGCCAGGCCGCGACCCAGGCGCCCGAATGGAACAGCCCGCAGCACGCGCACGTGCGCGGCGCCGACTACTACCAATGAAACAGCAGGCACCAACCATGATGATCAACACCACGCTGGAGCAACTGCGCGATCTCAAGCTGCAGGGGATGGCCTTCGCACTGGAGGAGCAGCTCACCCAAGCCGGCATGGCTGCGATGAGCTTCGAAGAAAGGCTGACCTTGCTCGTCGAACGCGAGGTCCACCTGCGTCACGACAAACGCCGCGCCCGTCTGCTCAAGGAAGCACGGCTCAAGTACACCCAGGCTGCCATCGAGGACATCGACACCCGTGCCGGGCGCGGCCTGGAACGCCGCGCCGTGATGAGCCTCGCATTGGGCGAGTGGATCAGCGCCGGACATGCCGTGTTCATCACAGGCCCGACCGGCGCGGGCAAATCCTGGCTGGCTTGCGCACTGGCGCAGCACGCCTGCCGGCGCGGCCACTCGGCCTTCTATCAGCGCGTGCCGCGCCTGGGTGAAGAGCTACGCATCCGCCACGGCAACGGCACCTTCGGCAAATGGCTGATCCAGTTGGCCAAGACGGACGTGCTGCTGCTCGACGATTGGGGCATGAGCGCCATCGACAGCCAGACCCGCGCCGACCTGCTGGAAATCATCGACGACCGCGCCGGCCAGCGCGCCACCATCATCACCAGCCAATTGCCCATCGAGCACTGGCATGCCTGGATCGGTGACGTCACCATCGCCGACGCCATCCTCGACCGTCTCATGCAGCAGCACCACCGCTTCACCCTGACCGGCGACTCGCTGCGCCAGGCCCCGAAACCGCCCAAAAAGGAGGCAAAACCCGACTGATCGTGACCGACCAACCTAAACTGTGAGCGCGCAACACCTCATGCTGCATAACCGGTCACGTTCGACCGGAATCGTCGGTCACGTTCGCCGAAATACGCACTTTGCGCTTATATGGGGCTGG
>JAJXWZ010000185.1 GCA_021781345.1 Pseudomonadota bacterium | reverse complement strand
AACTTCGGTGCGACGCCCAGCAACAGTACGCTGTCTCCCGAAGCCAGCAACGGGGTGACCATCTCGTCGGCGCCGACCTCGGCATCGGCCACGCCGAGGAACGGCGCGAACTCCGGTGGATAGCGCGCGGCCGTGTCGCCGCTGCGGGTCGCGAGCGCGGCGTGCCGGGTGTTCAGGGATGACCAGAATGGATTGTCGAGGCCGGACATGCCGCGATGTTAGCGCGCGCGTCCGCCACGGGCGCAGCGTGACGAAAGGCATGGATCACCGGCTTTGGCATCGTGCTAACTTGCCGCCTAGCGCCTCGATAACCGGAAACGAACATGCACCGGAACCGCAGGGAGTTCCTCAGGATGTCGGGCGGCGCGCTGCTCGCCGCCGTGCTGCCGTCCGCGATCGCACGGGTATCGCCAATCCCGCAGGGAGACAACAACGTGAACGCCGCCGACCTCTACCGCAACGCCTTCGTGCTCGACTGCAACACCCTCGCCTCGATTGGCTCGCTGGCGAAGGACAGCGACTTCAGGGACGAATTGGACGCCATCCGCGAGTCCGGCATCGATGCGGTCAAGTCCACACTGGGTGGGGCCAACGGCAGCTTCGAGGAAACCGTGGCCGACATCGCCGCGGCCCAGGCGATGATCGAGGCGCATCCCGACTTCTTCCTCAAGGTGAAGAACCACGCCGACCTCGAGCGCTGCAAATCCGAAAACAAATTCGGCGTGATCTTCTCGTTCGAGGCCGCCTCGATGCTGGGCGACAAGGTCGACCGCATCGACCTGTTCCGCAACCTCGACGTTCTGGTGATGCAGTTGAGCTACAACCACGACACGCCATTCGGCCACGGCTGCCTCGACGGCGAGACCGGCGGCGTCACCGACCTCGGCAAACAGGCCATCGCGCGCATGAACACGCTGGGCGTCGCGCTGGACCTCAGCCACTCCAACACGCAATCCACCGCCGAAGGCATCGCGCTTTCAATGAAGCCACCGCTGATCACGCACGCCGGCTGCCGCGCCGTGTTCATGCACCCACGCAACAAGCGTGACCGGGAAATGAAGGCGCTGGCCGACAAGGGCGGCGTGTTCGGCGTCTACATGCTCCCGTTCCTGACCCCCGACGACCGCCAGCCGATGCTGGCCGACTACATGCAGCACATGCTGCACGCCTTGAAGGTCTGCGGCGAGGACCACGTCGGCATCGGCACCGACACCGCCTTCTTCACCGTCACCGACACCGACCTGAAGGAAATGAAGGAGGACGAGGAGAACCGTCGCAAGATGGGCGTCGGCGCGCCCGGCGAAAACCGGCCGCCCTACATTCCCGACATCAACACGCCGCGCAAGCTCGAACGCGTCGCCGACGCGCTGCTGAAGCACGGCTATTCGGCGCGCGTGGCGGACAAGGTGCTCGGCCTCAACTTCAGCCGCGCGTTCAGGGAAATCTGGACCGCATGACCATTCGGAGGAACCCGTGAGCAAAGGCACCCACGACTACGCACCCGATCCGCGCAACGCCACAATCCGGATCAGCATCAACGGCGAGCTGGTCCCGCGCGACGAAGCCAGGGTCTCGGTGTTCGACGCCGGCTACGTGCTGGGCGACGGCGTGTGGGAAGGCCTGCGCCTGCACAGCGGAGGCCTGCCCTTCCTCGACCAGCACCTCGACCGGCTGTACGAAGGCGCACGCGCTCTCGACCTCGACATCGGCCTGACGCGCGAACAGTTGACGCAGCGGATCATCGACGTGCTGCGCGCCAACGGGATGCGCGACGACGTGCACATCCGCCTGATGGTCACGCGCGGCATCAAGGCCACGCCGCACCAGGACCCGCGCTTCGTGATCGGGTCGCCGACCATCGTGATCGTGCCCGAATACAAGCAGCCGCTGCCAGAAACCGTCGAGCGCGGCATCCGCCTGTTCACCGTGCACGTGCGGCGCGGCGCGCCCGACGTGCAGGATCCCAAGCTCAACAGCCACTCCAAGTTGAACTGCATCCTCGCCTGCATCCAGGCGCAGAAGGCCGGCTACGACGAGGCGCTGATGCTGGATCCGCAGGGCTTCGTCGCCACTTGCAACTCCACGCATTTCTTCATCGTGCGCCGGGGCGAAGTGTGGACCTCCACCGGCAAGTACTGCCTCGGCGGCATCACCCGCGCCAACGTCATCCGCCTTTGCCGCGAGAACGCCATCCCGGTGTTCGAGAAGGACTTCAGCCTCACCGACGTCTATGGCGCCGAGGAAGCCTGCGTCACCGGCACTTTCGCAGGTCTCACTCCGGTATCCGAGATCGATGGCCGCATCATCGGCGATGGCCGGCGTGGACCGTTGGTCAAGCACCTGCAGCAACTCTACATGCAGCTCGTCGGGGACGAGAGCGCGATAGGGCCGCGCGTGTGAGCGCGCCGCTGCGCATCGCGATGTGGTCGGGGCCGCGCAACATCTCCACCGCGATGATGCGGGCCTGGGAGAACCGCGAGGACACCGCGGTCGTGGACGAACCCTTCTACGCGCATTACCTCGCCGCTACTGGCGTCGACCATCCCGGCCGCGAGGACGTGCTGGCCTCTCAGAGCACCGACGCCGCCGAAGTCGCGGCGATGCTGACCGGCCCTGTTCCTGGAGGCAAACCGATCTGGTACCAGAAGCACATGACCCAGCACATGCTGGAGGACATGCCGCTGGACTGGCTCGACGAAGTGGCGAACTGCTTCCTGATCCGCGATCCGCGAGCGGTGGTGGCGTCCTTCACGATCCAGCGCCCCGACGCCGCCGCCTGGGAACTCGGCTTCGAACAACAGGCACGTTTGTTCGACCACGTCTGCGATCGCCTCGGCCGCGCGCCCCCGGTGCTGGATGCCGCCGACGTCCTTAAGGATGCGCGCGGCACTTTGCGCGCTCTGTGCGCGGAGTTGGGCGTCCCCTTCAGCGATCGCATGTTGCACTGGTCATCCGGTCCACGCGCATCGGACGGCGTCTGGGCGCCGCACTGGTATGCGGCGGTCGAGCGGTCGACAGGGTTCGCGCCGTATCGGGAATCGGAGGCGGCCCTTACGGCATTCCAGCGCAAGCTTTGCGACCACTGCGAGCCTTCCTACCAGCGCCTCGCGCGCTACCGCCTGCCAGCTGCCTGACGCATCGCAGGCTGCATCGGCGGGCGGCAACGACGCTGCCGGCGGCATCGGACGAACCGCCCCATCATCCGTGCTCAGTGTTTGTCGCTGGCGTCCGCCTGCGCCGACGACGGCAACGCAAGGATCCAGCGCGCCAGGGCATCGGCGTCGGCATGCGGCACGTCGAGGTCCGGCATCGTGCCGGGCCAATGCCCGTGGCCACCGTGTTCGATGAACGCCGCGAGCCTGGCTTCGGCCCGGACTTGCCTCTGGTAACGCCTGGCGACCGCCACGAACGCCGGTCCCAGGCCCTTGCGGACGATTGCGTGACAACCCATGCAGCCGAAGCGATCGAGCGCGGCCGGTGCATTCGCTGGCGGCGGGCTCGGATGCATCATCATGCCATGCATGCCCATGGGTCCGCCCGGGTGCATCTGCGCCGACGCGGGCGATGCCATTACCGCGACTACCAACGGGACCCACAACCATCCCGCACCCGGCTTGCGTGTGCAATCCATGTCGGATACCTCCACTCGAGGCCACCGCCGGGATTCTACGCCCCGTCTACCGATGTGGTCATCACGCGCGAATGACTACTTCCGCCTCGACCTCGACCGGGATCCCGAACGGCAACTCCGCCATGCCGACCGCGCTGCGCGCGTGCGCGCCGGAATCCTCGCCCCACAATTGCAGGATCATGTCGGAGAACCCGTTGATTACGGCCGGTTGGAGATTGAACCCCGGCGCGGAGTTGACCATGCCGAATACGCGTAGCCAGTTCGTGATGCGATCGAGGCCGCCCAGTTCGCGTTGCAGGCTGCCGAGCATCGACAAAGCGGTGAGGCGCGCCGCAGCGTAACCCTGCTCGACCGTGAGTTCGCGCCCGACCTTGCCGAACGGCCCGGCAATCGAACCGTCCTCCGCCTGCGGGCTGTGTCCCGAAACCACGGCGCGGTTGCCGAGCACGCGCACGAACCGGAACGGCAACACCACGCCCGGCGGCGGCTTCACCGCCGGCGGCAATACCAGGCCCAGTTCCGCGAGGCGCGCCTCGATGTCTGCCATTCGCCCTCACCATCGCAGTTCAACGATGCCTGAAACGTTGCGTTTCGCGCTCTCGCCCTTCCACCGCCACGCGCGTCCTGAAGGATCCCACATTGCGGCGCTCGCCCGTCTTCGGATCCTGCTTGCGCGAGTAGAGTCGGTAGTCCCCGGATTTCAGCTTGCGAATCACGGGCGGATTCAGTGCAGCAGCAACGCTTCCAGCATCTGCAGGATGCCCCACAGGCTGGCAGCCCAGATCAGCGTGCGCAAGTAGGGGATGCCGATGACGTACACCGGCAGGTAGGCGACCCGCGCCCAGAGGTAGATCTGCGCGCCGATCGCGGTCTGCGCGCTTTCTCGATGCGCCAGCACGACCGCCAGTGCGGCGGCGGCGAAAAATGCAAAGGTTTCCAGGAAATTGCGGCTGGCGCGTTCGGCGCGCGCGGCGTGTTGGCCCAGCGGCGGCGCTGCACAGTCTCGGTTGCCGACGTTCCACGGCAGCCCGCGCTCCCGGGTGCCCAGGCCCGCAGCCACCAGCACATGGACCAGCCCCAGTACCACCGCCCAACCCAGAATCCGAAGTTCGATCGGCATCGTCGTGCTCCCGAAGACCCGGCCCGGCACGCGCGCACCGGCACGCGAACCAACAAGCGACCCTGAAAACCCGTGTACGCAAGACATGGCTCACCGGATGCAGGCTTGACCGGAAACAGTGGGAGTGCGGCGGACCACCCTGCCCGCTTGCCTACATCGTCGCCACGACCCGGCCGACTTGCGCCAGTACCGCCTAGCGCGCGGGCACGTCGGCGTGCGCCTTCTCGTAATACGCCGTCACCAGCAGCGGCTTGCGCAACGGCGGCCGCAGGATCGCGATGTCGTTGTTGGCGGTGCGACCGGAACCCGTCTTGTCGCCCTCCTGCCAGTCCGGCGGCAGGCCCGCACGCAACGCATCGGCGCCGGTCCTGCAGGCCAGCAGCCAGTGGATCAGCCGCCCGCGCGAACGCCGCGACAACGCGTCGCCCAGCAACAGTTTGCGCATGTCGGCAAGCGTGGCATCCGGCGTGGTGGTGTCCTTGTCACCCTCGCGCCAATTCAGCGCCGGTTCGATGCGGTCCAGCCGGGTGAACGTGTCGCCCAGGCCGCGCGCATAACGCGTCACCGCGGGCGGCCCGCCGACCTGCTCCAGCAACAGGTTCGCGGCGGTGTTGTCGCTCAGGGTGATCGCGGCCAGGCACAACTGCGCGATGGTCATGCCGGGCGGCCCGACGTGCTTGCGGGTCACCGGCGCCCATTCGAGCACCGCATCCTTGTGGTAAACGATACGGCGACTCAGCTTTTCCTCGCCGCGATCCGCGCTCGCCAGCATCGCGGAGACCAGCAGCAGCTTGAACGTGCTGCACATCAGGAAGCGCTCGCCGCTTCCGGTATCCAGTATCGCCACGCCCAAGCGTCCGCCGTACCGGCGTTCGACCGCGGCCAGTCGCGCCGCGCCGCCCGCGGGCAGCGGCGCGGCGGAGGCCATCGCGACACGTCCCAGCTCGGAGGCGGCGCCGCCGAGGACGAACCCCTTCAACAAGTCGCGACGCTGCATGCACGTATCCGGATCGGGGCGCCGCCAAGGGTAGCGCAAGGCATCGGCCCGGGAAGTGCCGGGCGGTGGCGAGGCGCGGGCGCCGACGTGGATGCGGCGTTCGCGCCTGCGTTGCCCGCGGCCACTCTTGCTTCCAACGCCCTGCGTCCCCATGTCTTGGACGTTTGCCGCCGGGCATGTCCGCCCGCGCACACCCACGGAGCCCTTGCATGGCCGATTACCGCAAGACCCCGGACGCCGTCGCCCGACTCACGCCGCTGCAGTACCGCGTCACCCAGGAGTCGGCGACCGAGCGCCCCTTCGACAATGCGTTCAACGACCACCGCGAACCGGGCCTGTACGTGGACATCGTCTCCGGCGAGCCGCTGTTCACCTCGCTGGACAAGTTCGACGGCCATTGCGGCTGGCCCAGCTTCAGCAAGCCGGTCGAGGATGCCAACGTCGTCGAGCAGCACGACGGCAGCCACGGCATGGTCCGCACCGAAGTACGATCGAAGCACGCCGACAGCCACCTCGGCCACGTGTTCGACGACGGCCCGCGCGAGCTCGGCGGGCTGCGTTACTGCATCAATTCGGCATCACTGCGTTTCGTGCCGCTGGCCGATCTGGAAAAGGAAGGCTACGCGGAGTACCGTCACCTGTTCGACCACGAGGCATCGCAACCATGACCACCCGCACCGAACGCGCCGTCCTCGCCGGCGGCTGTTTCTGGGGCATGCAGGACCTGATCCGCAAGCAGCCCGGCGTCGTCTCGACCCGCGTCGGCTATTCCGGCGGCGACGTGCCCAATGCGTCCTACCGCAACCACGGCACGCACGCCGAATCGATCGAGATCATCTTCGATCCGGCCTTGACGAGTTACCGCAAGTTGCTGGAATTCTTCTTCCAGGTCCACGATCCGACTACCCGCAACCGGCAGGGCAACGACATCGGCACCAGCTACCGCTCGGCGATCTTCTACACCAGCGAGGAGCAGAAGCGCATCGCCGAGGACACCATCGCCGATGTCGACGCCTCCGGGTTGTGGCCGGGCAAGGTCGTGACCGAGGTCGCGCCGGCCGGCGATTTCTGGGAAGCCGAACCCGAGCACCAGGATTACCTGGAGCGCATTCCGGACGGCTACACCTGCCACTTCATCCGCCCGGACTGGAAGCTGCCGGTGCGCGAGAAGGCGCAGGTCGACTGATTGCAGCTTCCCGCCCTCGCGCTTTCCGCTTGTCATTGCCTTGCAACCGAAATCCGCCGACTTGCCCGCAGCAAGCGCCGGATCGCGGCCTGCGCCGGGATGACGAACGACAGTCCAACGATTGCCGTTTGCGGCGGGATGACGCCCGGGCAGGCCTGCAGGATCGTTCCAAAGCTTCGATTCCATGGATATCAACTGGAGAATACCGATGACCCATACCCCCGCCTACGCCGCCCAGGCCGCCGACCAGCCGCTGGCCCCGCACACGATCGAACGGCGGGCGCCCGGCGCCCACGACGTCGCCATCGACATCCTGTATTGCGGGGTTTGCCATTCCGACCTGCACACCGCGCGCAATGAATGGGGCAATACCCGCTACCCGTCGGTACCGGGCCACGAAATCGTCGGCACCGTCACTGCGGTCGGCAAGGACGTGAAGGGTTTCAAGGCCGGCGATACGGTCGGCGTGGGCTGCCTGGTAGACAGTTGCCAGCACTGCCCATCCTGCGCCGAAGGCGAAGAGCAATACTGCGAAAACGGCTTCACCGGCACCTACAACGGCCCGGCGCAGGAAGACGGCGGCAACACCCATGGCGGCTACTCCGCGAACATCGTGGTCAACGAGAAGTTCGTGCTGCGCGTCGGCCACGAGGACAACCTCGCCGCCGTCGCGCCACTGCTGTGCGCCGGCATCACCACGTATTCGCCACTGCGCCACTGGGGCGCCGGCCCCGGCAAGAAGGTCGGCATCGTCGGCCTCGGCGGGCTCGGCCACATGGGCGTCAAGCTGGCGCACGCGATGGGCGCGCACGTGGTGCTGTTCACCACCTCGCCCGGCAAGGTCGCCGACGGCAAGCGGCTGGGCGCGGACGAAGTCGTGATCTCGAAGGATCCCGAGCAGATGGCGAAGCATGCCAACAGCTTCGACTTCATCCTCAACACCGTCGCGGCCAGCCACAACCTCGACGCCTTCCTTACCCTGCTCAAGCGAGACGGCACCATGTGCCTGGTCGGCGCGCCTGAGCACCCGCACCCCTCGCCCACCGTGTTCAACCTGATCATGAAGCGGCGCCAGATCGCCGGGTCGCTGATCGGCGGCATCCGCGAGACGCAGGAAATGCTGGATTTCTGCGCAGAGCACGGCATCGTCTCCGACATCGAGACGATCGCGATGCGCGACATCAACAAGGCCTACGAGCGCATGCTCAAGAGCGACGTGAAGTACCGCTTCGTCATCGACATGCAGACGCTGAAGGACGAGGCCAAGGCCGCCTGAGCCAACCCGGCCGACCCGCGCGCAGCTGCGGGCCGGCCTCCGGGGCCATCCCGACGCCCGCTCGTGCAAAACGCGGACGGCGGATCTGGCTGGCCCTACAATGCGCGCATGAGCCAACACCCACGCCTGATCGCCTGCGTGCTGGGCGGCATCGCCCCCGGCGCGAAAACCGAGCTGCATGACGTCGCCTACGCGGTCGGCGATTCGCTGGAAGCCGTGCACGAGCAGTTGCTCGACGGCTGGTTTGGTGAACCGCGCGGGCTGCACGTCGATGCATGGTGTTTCCTCGACAGCGTGTCGGGCTATCGCGTGCAACTCACGCGAGAGCCGGCCGACGACGGCCCTCGCCTTTACTTCGTCAACATCGGCGGCTACCGGCCCGGCGTGTTCGCCGAACACCACGCATGGGGATTCTTCGGTGCACCCGACCAGACGGCAGCCAGGGACCAGGCCCAACGCACCCTGCTAAGGAAGCACGAGGAAACCCACAAGGATGAACTTTACGACGTCGACGACTGCCTGCAGGTCGCGGATATCGCCGGCTGGCACGTGCGCCTGACGCCGGATCCGAACGCGAAGGATCCGATCGTCTGCAACGGCTACTTCCCGCTGCCCCAAGCGACCATCGACCGATGGCTGGCGCGACGGAACCGCCCCGTCGAACTGCCCCCGTTCCACCTCGCCTTTCCGGTCCACTCTCTTGCCGAAGCGCGCGCATTCTATGGCGAGCTGCTCGGTTGCCTGGAAGGTCGCTCCAGCGACACCTGGGTGGACTTCGACTTCCATGGCCACCAGATCGTCGCGCACCTCGCGCCTGAAGAACTGCGCGCAGCGGTCGCGCACGACGTGGACGGCGATGCCGTGCCGGTGCGTCATTTCGGGGCGGTGCTGGACATGCCCGCGTGGCATGCGTTGGCCGACAAATTGCGCACTGCCGGCACGCATTTCGTGATCGAGCCGCACGTGCGCTTCAAGGGTCAGCCCGGCGAACAGGCCACCATGTTCCTGCTCGATCCGTCCGGCAACGCGCTGGAGTTCAAGGCGTTCGCCGATCGCTCGCGCCTGTTCGCAAAGTAGGTCTTTCGAACCTGCCGACGCGAAGCGCGAGCCGGCAGGCCGCCTACAGCGACTCGGGCTGCAACGCGGGATCGAGGCTGCCCGCCGCCTGTTCCTGCGCCAGCACCGCACGCCACCAGCGATCGCCGGCATGCGGTGCGTCGATGCTGACACGCTCGCCCATGACCGGCGTCGCCAGGGCGATGCCGTGCGCATGCGCCAGCGTGAGCACGCGCTCGAACGGCTCGTGCCACGGATGCACGGAAAGGTCGAAGGTGCCGTTGTGGATCGGCAGCAGCCAGTCGCCGCGCAGGTCCAGGTGCGCCTGCACGGTCTGCTCGGGATGCATGTGCACGTACGGCCACTCCGCGTTGTAGGCGCCGGTTTCCATCAGCGTCAGGTCGAACGGTCCGAAGCGGCGGCCGATCTCTGCGAAGCCATCGAAGTAGCCGCTGTCGCCGCTGAAGAACACGCGGCGTTCGCCGTCGTCGATCGTCCACGAGCACCACAGCGTGCGGTTGCCGTCGCGCAGGGTACGCCCGGAGAAATGCTGCGCCGGCGTGGCGGTGAAGCGCACGCCCTCCACTTCGATGCCCTGCCACCAGTCGAACTGATGCACCCGCTCGCGCGCGATGCCCCACCCGGCCAGGCGCTCGCCGACGCCCAGCGGCGTCAGGAACCTATCCACCTTGCCGGCCAGCGCCAGGATCGCGTCGTGGTCGAGATGGTCGTAGTGGTCGTGCGACAGGATCACGCCGCGGATCGCCGGCAGCTCGTCGATCGCGATCGGCGGTGCATGGAAGCGCTTCGGACCGAGCCATGAAAACGGCGACGCGCGATGCGAGAACACCGGATCGGTCAGCCACCAGTGGCCACGAAGTTTCAGCAGCACCGTCGAATGGCCCAGCCGGTAGAGGCTGCTCTCCGGTGCGGCCTCCAGTTCCACGCGGGACAGCGGGCGCACAGGGATCGGCGCGCGTGGCCGCGTGTTCGCGGGCTTCTCGAAGAACACCTCCCACATCAACTTCCAGCGCGACTTCCTCGGGCCCGCCGGCGCCGGCCGCGGCGCGGCGTTGCGGAAACGGCCGTCGGCGGCTTGCAGCGCGGACGCGGCGTCGCTGGTCGGTGCGTGAGGGTCCACGGGATCGGTCATGGTGAATATTCTGCGAGACGGGCCAACAGGCTTGGGCCGATGGAACGGCCTTGAGGTTACGTACGCATCAACAATGGGGGTAGATTCAACCGGAGCAAGGGCGGATCGCAGCAAACGCATCGCCAGGCATGCTGCGATCGACGGCAAGGTCGCGTGAGGAACGGATCGGGTGACGATCGCAGAGTGGCGGACCGCCCCGGCTCAACCCTCCGCCTGCGCCAGCTCGCGTCCCTGCTGGCGGATGAGGGCTTCCTGGCGCGCATCGATGATCGATTGCATCACGCTGTCGACATCCACCTCGCCCTCGTCGAACACGAAGTGGCCGGTCAGTTCGCTGTCGGGCCGCAGTTTGCCCTGCTCGAACAGCGCCCACATTTCCTCGGCGTAATGCGTATCGAGCAGTTCCGGCGCGAAACGCGACAGGCTGATCGTGATGTTGCCCACGTCGCGCCGCAGCATGGTGCGCGCGCCGGTGTTGCCCGCGGGGCTGACCACCTGAGGCAGATAGA
>JAJXWZ010000211.1 GCA_021781345.1 Pseudomonadota bacterium | reverse complement strand
CCGATCTGCCGCGCAATTCGGACGTCGCGGGTGACACGTAGACGGAGTCGATGCTTACCGGCATGCCGACGCGTACGCGCGAGGCGGCCTCGGGATCAACGCCGAGTCTTGCCACCAGTGCCGAAGTCGGCGTGAACTGCAGCAGCGTCGAGCCGGCTGGGATGCGCTGCCCGCGCTGCACATCCAGCGCGGTCACCACGCCGTCGGCCGGTGCGCGCAACGCCGCCACCGCCTTCGCACCGCCCAGTTGTGCCTGCGCGTCGAGATTCGCTCTGGCATCCGCCACGCTCTTGCGTGCCGCGTCCAGCTGGGTGTTGGTGGCCAGTTTCTCCGCGTGCAGGCGCAGCGTGCGGGCGAGGTCGGCCTGCGCCGTTGCGAGAGCGCTGCGGGCTTGCAGGTACGCGCTGCGGGTTGCGGGGTCGGTTTCCAGCTTCAGCAAGACGTCGCCACGTTTCACGTGCTGTCCCGCGACCACGCTGGTCGCAGCCACCTGTCCAGCTTGTGGCAGGCTCAGTGACAGGGCGCTGCGGCTGTCGGCTGCGAGTTGTCCGATGGCTTCGACGCTGGCGTGGAAGGCTTTCCATACCGGCATAACAATAGTCACATCGGCTGCGGGTGGAGCCTTGTCGGTGTGGCGTGGCCCGGAGCAGGCGGCCAGCGCAAACATGGCGGTCGCTGCACCGACACGGAACAGACGGTTCATGAGGTTTTTCCCTGATGGACGCGGGTGGCATCCGGCCAGTTGCCGGTCAACGAATACAGCGCAATCGCGGT
This sequence comes from Pseudomonadota bacterium, assembly GCA_021781345.1. Taxonomy (GTDB): domain Bacteria; phylum Pseudomonadota; class Gammaproteobacteria; order Xanthomonadales; family Rhodanobacteraceae; genus 66-474. Next base: position 10,157 of record JAJXWZ010000211.1, on the reverse strand, counting down.
TTCGTGTAGGTTGTCTTCCAGTGTCAGCAAGGCGGTGTCGGTGGCCAGCGAATTCGACCTGATCGCAAGATAAGTCGGCCAGTCCAGCCGACCCGCGGCATAGTTGGTGCGCGCAGCCTTGCGGGCGCGCGCGAGTTCCGCGGCATGCGTCACCAGGCGCACACGCTGCCTGCGATCGCTTTGCAGGTCCGCGAGCAAGCGTTGCACGTCGTTGCGGTCGGTGACCAGGCGGGCTGAATAGTCGTCGTGGAGCTGTTGCCGGGTCGCGCGTTCGATCGCGATATTGCCCCGATTGCCGTCGAAGAGCGGTAGCGACAGTCCGATCGAGAAGCCCGTGCTGGAGATGTTGCCGTTGTCGCGTGCTTTCACGAAGCCGACCGTGATCGCCGGGAACTGCGCCAGGATCGCCGCACGCAGTTTCTCGTCTTGCGCGCGATAGCCCGCCTGCAGTGCCAGCAGGTCCGGGCGTCGCCGGGGCATGTCCGCCAGCGCCCGCTGTACCCGGCCGAGGTTCGGCGTGACCGAGAACGGGCCGCCAGTCAGGTGCAGAGGCACCGAGGCGTCGAGGCCGAGCAGGTCGTGCAGGTTATGTTCGGCGAGGTCCAGCTGCCGCTCGGCGTCGCCGAGCTGGTTGTTCGCGTCCGAGGCCGCGTTCAGTCCCGCGCCTGCCATCGCGTAGGTGAGATCGCCAGCATGCAGGGCGCGGGTGATCGCGGATTGCACTGGTGCCAAGGCGGCGCGTTCACGCTCGAGGCGAGCGACCTTCTCACGCAGGAAGTAAACCCTATCGAACAGCGTGCGTGCTTGCGCGATGACTTGCCATTCGCTCCACAGCAGGTTCAAATCCACGGCCCGGGCGCCGGCTTGCGCCGACTTCACGCGCGCCGACCGCGTGACGAGATTGCCGAGATCCATGGCCAAGCTCGCCGTGTAGGACGTCGTCGTGCCCGGCGGGCTGTTGGCGGCCGGATGGTCGTGCTCGTAGTTCAGTTGCGGATCGGGCAGCAGCCCGGCGGCATAGGCTTGCGCATGCGCCACGCCGGCCGCGTCGCGTTGCACCTTCAGTTGCGGATCGGCGGCGACCGCCAGCATCGCGACTTCGGTCACGTCGAGGCCGTTGGCGGGATCGAACACGTGGGAGCGCAGCGCGGGTACCGGCATCGACGATGCCGGTACTGTCAGCTTGGCAACGCCAGCAGCACCGCGGCCGCTGTCCAGTGGCAACGGGTGGAACGTAGCGCAACCGGCCAGCAGCGCGGTCACCAACCCGGACATGCCGGCGCGGGATATAATGTCGAGACGCATCATTTCAGTGTGCGATGTCGCGCTTAGTCGTGGCTTAGCCTGGAATCGTTGTCGGGTCTGGAACCCTAGGCCTTGTACATGTTCCTGGCGCATGCCTAAGTGAAACTAAAGCGTGACAACGCAGCGTGCGCCGGATATCCGCCGTGCGCCCCTCGAATCGGGCGTGGCGATGCCTGCGCCGGCTGTGTCACAAACGGAAGGTAGTGCAACATGTCTGCCAATATCTGGCTGACCGTGGGACTGATCGGCCAGATGATCTTCTCAGCACGGTTCGTCGTCCAGTGGATCCACAGTGAACGCCATCGGCGCAGCAGCATGCCGATGTCGTTCTGGTACCTGAGCATTGTCGGTGCAGTGATTTTGCTCTGCTACGCCGTGTACATGCACGACCCCGTGTTCATCATCGGCCAGGCCGGCGGATTGCTGATCTACTCGCGCAACCTGCAGCTGCGCTGGCGGGAAGCCGCATGAGCCTGGACCTGGTTTCGATCCTTCCGGCCAACCGCCATGTCATGTGGCTCTGGGTGGGCCTGGCCGGCCAGGTGCTGTTCGGCCTCAGATTCCTGATCCAGTGGATCTACAGCGAGATCAGCGGAAGGAGCAGGATCCCGCCTGTCTTCTGGTATCTGAGCGTGGCGGGCGGCGCGTTGCTGCTGGCTTACGCGATCCATCGCAACGAGGTGCCGTTCATCGTCGGCGAGACCGTGACGCTGATGGTGTTCATGCGCAACGTGCAACTGCTGCGCCGGCCGCACGGATGAAGCATCCGAACCTGCGCACCGCCGCGGCCGCGCCCGGAATCGACGATCGTTGCTGCGCTGGCGATTGCGGAGAGCTCGATTACCGCCGCTGTCCGCGATCCGGCGGACGCGTTGCGGTCAGTGTTTCCACGTTGGCATGGTCGATGAAGGGCACGCCCACATGAATCAACCGATATCCGCGCCGTCGGGCCGTCGATCGATGCTCTGGCTGATGCTGCTCGCCATGCTGCTGGCGTTTGCGTTCCAGGGTTCGCGCGGACTCTGGAACACGGACGAGGGCCGTTATGTCGACGGAGCCTTGCAGATGGTCGACAGCGGCAACTACCTCGTGCCCGCCTACAGCCCGATCGAGGTCAACCTTTCCAAGCCGCCCGTCACGTACTGGGTGATCGCGACAGCCGTGAAGTGGCTGGGACGCAATACCTGGGCGACGCGCTTGCCGTGGGCGTTCGCCTTCGTGGCCACGGTGTGGCTGCTGTACGGCATGGGCTTGCGGCTGGTTCCGGACAAGCCCTGGTTGCCGGGCCTGGTGTATGTGCTCTCGTTGCCGCCGTTCATCGCCGCCAACGTGGTCAACCCCGACACCTTGCTGACGTTGTGCGAAGCGCTCGCCATGTACGGATTCGTGGCGTGGAGGTTCGCGCCGGACGGGTCGCGCGCGCGCGCCTGGCTGGCGCTGATGTGGTCGGGTTGGGGCCTGGCATTCCTGACCAAGGGACCGCCGGGCCTGCTGCCGCTGCTGGCCGTCATCCCATTCCTGGTGGTTCGCGACGGCTGGCGCGGTGTCGGCCGGCTGTTCACCCTGTCCGGAGTGGTGCTGTTCCTGCTGGCCGGGTTCGGCTGGTATGCGGTGGTCGTGTTGCGGGTGCCGTGGGCGCTGCATTATTTCCTCCACTACGAGATCTACGATCGGATCTTCACGTCCGTGCAGCATCGGAATCCGGGCCCGTGGGGTTGGGCGCTCGTGTATCTGCCGACGCTGATCCTGGGAACGCTCCCGTGGTGGCCGGCGTTGGGCCTGGCGAAGTTGGTGCGCCGGTGGAAGCCCGCAGCGGATGAGCCACCGGCGCGAGCCGACGCTTCCTTGCTGCTGTGGCTGTGGTTCGCGATTCCGTTCGTCGTGTTTTGCCTGGCCCAGTCGCGGCTCCCCGCATACGTGCTGCCGCTTTTCCTGCCGTTGTCGCTGCTCCTGGCACGCGGACTGGAGCGCTCGCTCGACTTGCGCAAGCCCTTCCAGCGATTGGGGCTGGTGGTCTGGATCATCGCGTTGCTCGCCCTCAAGGGCGGGGTCGCCTACGCGGTGAAGCAGCCGCACCGCGACAACCGGCTCATCGCGGCGAGGCTTGGTGCGATGGCCGATCCGCACGCGTATTCGGGGGTGGTATTCATCGAGGCCACGGATGCCGGATACAGCATCGAGGAACGGACGCCGTGGGGCATTCGCCTGTACCTCGACAAGCCGGTCTACGCCGTGGCCTGGCTTGCAAGGACGGGACCGTCGCAGTCATGCCTGGCCTTGCGCGACTCGGGGTCGGCGTTGGTCGTGGTGGATCCGGGGCTCGATTACCAGTCCGTCGCGCGTGTGCTGGCACAATGCACCCGCGCGAAGGTCAGTGCCGTGGGTAACTGGCTGGGGCATCCGGTGGCGCTGGTGCGACCGTAAGCAAGACGGGCATTGGACGAGGTCCGAGAAACATGTGCGGAATCTGCGGCATCCTGGATCCTGGCCATGACGGCCCGCTGCCGGACGGCGAACGCACGCGTGTCGCGGCGATGCTGGATGCGATGCGGCATCGCGGACCGGACGGCGAGGCGCGAATGGACCGTGGATCGGCGAGCTTGGCGGTCAACCGTCTCGCGATCCGCGGCACCGGCTTCGCGCAACCGCCATTGCTCGAGTGCGAGGCCGGTGTCATCGTGGCGTGCAACGGCGAGATCGACAACCACCGCGAATTGCGGCGGATGCTGGAGCAACGCGGCCATGCCGTCCCGGAAGGCACCGACCTGGCGGTGATCGCGCCGCTCTACCTCGAGACGGGCATGGATTTCCTGGAGCATTTGCGTGGCGTGTTTGCGCTGGCCCTGTGGGATCCGCGTTGCCGGCGCCTGCTCCTCGCACGCGATCGCGCGGGCGAAAGGCACCTCTACTACTCGGTCGCGGGAAACCGCATCGCGTTCGCATCGGAGCTGGCTGCCCTGGCGCGGGGCATGCCCGGCGAGGTACGCCGCGACGATGCCGGGCTCGCGAATTACCTGCAGTCCGGCTACTGCCGCCCGGCGCATACCGCGGTGGAAGGCGTCCGCAAGGTTGCTCCTGGCGAATTGGTGGCGATCGACGCCACCGGCGTCCGCGCGCAACCGTACTGGCGATTCCCCGAAGCTGGAAAGGGCCGCAAGCGACCGACCCGCGCGGCCTTCGATGCGGTATTTCGCGACGCGGTTGCCAGGCAAAGCGACATCGACGTGGACTACGGCGTGTTGCTGAGCGGTGGCGTGGATTCTGCACTGGTGACCGCGGTGCTGCGCGACGTCCGGCCGGAGCGTGCCAGCCCCGCGTACTGCATCCGTTTCGAGGAGGCATCCTTCGACGAGGGCGAACAGGCGGCGCGCGTTGCGCGGAGCTTCGGCTGCGAATTCGTGCCGGTCACCGTCGCCGCCGAGGATTTTCCGCGCCGATTGCGGGTGCTCATCGCCACCACCGGCGAGTTGATCGCCGATCCGGCGTGGATTCCGCTGTCGACGGTCGCGGAACGGGCATCACGCGACGTCCGGCTGCTGCTGGCCGGGGAAGGCGCGGATGAATTGTTCGGCGGCTACCCGACCTATCTGGGCGCACGCTGGGCTTCGCGGTATGCACGGTTACCCGGCTGGTTGCGCGGGTTGTCGCGGCAACTCGTCGATGCTTGGCCCGTGAGCGACAAGAAGGTCGCTATCTCGTTCCTGCTCAAGCGGTTCGTGCACATGGCCGAACAGGACGGCTTGGCTCGCCACGTGGCATGGACCGCAAGCATCGCGCCGGAACGCTTGCGACAGCTCGGCATCGAGCCGCCGGAAGTCGATCCGGTCGAAGTCGAGTCTGCTGCATTGCTCGACGTGGTGCAGCGATACGATTTCGCGCATTCGTTGCCGGAAGCGCTGATGGCCAAGGCCGACCGCGGCGGCATGCTGCACGGCGTCGAGATCCGGGCGCCGTTCCTCGACCGCGAAGTCATCGCGTTCGCGGCCGAGCTGGATCAGCGCGACCGGGTGCGCGGACTGACCACCAAGCATTTCCTGAAGGAATGTGCCCGGAAATACCTGCCCGCGTCGGTGGTCTACCGGCGCAAGCGCGGGCTCTCGGTGCCGCTGTCTAGCTGGTTGCGCGGCAGCCTGCACGACTGGGCCGAAGCGCGCCTCGGCGGGGGTGACCTGGCCGGGGTCGGCATCGACACGAATGCCGCGCTGGCGTTGCTGGACGAGCACGTGCAGCACCGCGAGGACCATGCGCGCGCGATCTGGACCCTGGTCGTCCTGAGCGAATGGCTCGAATGGAAGCGATTGCGCGATTCGCTGCCGGCCACGGCCGCATCCCACGCCCACGACATCCGCCGGCTACCATCGACCGATCGCGCCACGATCGAGGAAGCGCCGCCGCTTGCCGCTCGGGATGCCGACGGCGCGGTCGGATTCTGACCCGGTCCGGCAAGCTTCCGCTTCAGAAACCCGCTCGATCGAATCCGATGCCGCGCTTCTCCATCCTCGACCGTTACCTCTTGCGAGAGTTTCTCGCCAGCAGCCTTGCCGCCGCGGTGGTATTGCTGGTGATCTTCACCGGCAGCTTGTTCGCCGATGCGGTGAACAAGGTCGCGACCGGGCAGTTGCCCGGCGCCGTCATGTTCACCGTGCTCGGCCTGCATCTGGTCAGTACGCTGCAGGCATTGCTGCCGATGAGCATGTTCCTGGGCATCCTGCTGGCGTTGGGGCGGATGTATCGCGACAGCGAGATGCACGTGCTCTCGGCTTCGGGATTCGGTCCGCGCGGATTGCTGAAACCGGCTGCGATTCTGGCGCTGGGCGTGACGGTCGTGGTGTCGCTGGTGGTGCTGTGGCTGGGTCCGTTGGCGACGCGCACGTCACACGACGAGGTCGACAAGGCCAATCGCTCGGTCATCGCGGCGGGGCTGGAGGCCGGCCGCTTCACTTCGTTGACGGGCGGCGGTGGCATCCTGTTCGCCAACAGCATCAGCCCCGACGGAACCCGCCTCGGCAAACTGTTCGTCGAGAGCGAGCAAACCGGCAAGGACGGCATCACGCGTATCAGCGTGGTCACCGCCGCGCGCGGCGAGCTGTTCCACGAAGGGCAGGAGGACAACCGTTTCGTCGCGCTGCACGACGGCTACCGCTACGACATTCGGCTGGGCCAGGACAACTGGCGCCTGATGCAATTCCAGCGCAACGACATCGCATTGTCGCCGCCAAGGAAGGACAACGGCGACGACGATCCGGAAAACGTCCGCACCACGGTTTCGCTGATCGGCGACCCCGACCCCGCCGCTCGCGCCGAACTGCAGTGGCGGATCGCGGTGGCGTTCGGTCCCCTGGTACTGGCGATGCTGGCGTTGCCGCTGGCACGGCAGGGGCCGCGCGCGTCGCCGGTCGGCCGCATCCTCATCGCCGTGCTGGCGTACCTGATCATCATGAACCTGGTGACCCTGGCACGTACTTTCATCGCCAGCGGCAAGATTCCCGCTTCCGTCGGCATGTGGTGGGTGCTGCTGCCGGTGTTCGCAGGTGCGGCGTGGGCCTACGCGCGGCAGTACGCGGTGCGAAGGCGGCCGGGCTCGAACTCGCGCACAGCTTCCTGATCCTCTGCCAGTGGACATCCTGGGTTCGCTGCCAGCGGCCTCCTCGGCGCGGCCGCGCCGGCCGTCTCCAGGCTCGTGCCCGGGTTGGCGGGCCCGTCGAAATCGCGACATGTCAAGCGTGCTTGACAATCTGGAAACCAGCCGCTAACGTGCCATGTCAAGGGTGCTTGACATGAGGAGATCGGCATGGCGCGTTACAGTCACAGGCGGTATCAGGTGCACACGGCCATCCTGATGGCCGTCTACGCAATGTTGCTGGTGTGGCTCTGGCCGCAGATGAATGCGACCCACGCCACGGGATTGAAGATCGTACTGGCGCTCACACCCTTGCTGCCGGTGGTCGCGGTAGTCGCCCTGATGGCGCGTTACGTGATGGCCAGCGACGAATTGCAGCAACGCATCACCCTGCTGGCGCTGGGAATCGCGACCAGCGTCGTCAGCGCGGCGTCGCTGGTCGGCGCCTTCCTGGCGATGGCGCACGTCTGGGTGACCGACGGCTCGGTGCTGGTCTGGATCTTCCCGTCGCTGTGCTTCGTGTTTGGATTGTCGCGGATCTTGCTGACCCGGCGCATGGCCGGCACGTGGAAATTCTGGGCCTGCTGATGCGCAACCGCGTGCGCGAACTGCGCGAGGCGCGTGGCTGGTCGCAGGCCGAGTTGGGCGAACGGCTGGACGTGTCCCGCCAGACGATCAATGCCATCGAGACCGGCAAGTACGACCCGAGCCTGCCGCTGGCCTTCAAGCTGGCACGCGAGTTCAAGCAACGCATCGAATCGATGTTCGAACCGGATGAGGAGCGCTGAATGAAAATGAATGGGCGCATGATCATGCGCATCGTCGCGGCCGTGATCCTGCTGGCCGCACTCGGCTGGCAATGGTGGGGCAAGCATCACGCACCCTCGAACGGTGGATCGAACGGCACTGTCCCCTCGGGCGCAGCCGGCGCGTCGGCATCGGCGCCCGCGATGGCCATCCCGGTCAAGCCGGTGCCGCCGGCGAAGCTGGAAATGGGCAAGCTCGCGTTGACCGCGTGCGAGCTGAAACGTCCGCATTCCTCGGCCACGGTCGCGGCCTTTTGCGCCGACTTCCCGGTACCGGAAAATCGCGCGGATCCCGCGTCGCGCACGATCGACCTGAAGCTGGCGATCGTGAAGGGCGACTCGGCCGTGCCGGAAAAGGACCTGGTAGCGTACCTCGCGGGTGGTCCCGGGCAGTCGGCCATCCAGTCTTATCCGGAACTCGCGCCGGCGTTCGCGCCACTTCTGAAGCACCACGACCTGCTGCTGCTGGACCAGCGCGGTACCGGCGATTCGCATCCGCTGAAGTGTCCCGATACCGAAAAGCTGGAAAAGCAATCCGGCGAAGTCTCGCCCAGCCTCGACCAGAGGGTGCAGTGGCTGGGCCAATGTGCACAAGAAATCGGAAAGACATCCGATCCGCGCTATTACACGACCAGCGATGCCGTCGCCGATCTCGAGGCGGTCCGCCACGCGCTGGGTTCGCCGAAGCTGGACCTGGTCGGCGTGTCCTACGGCACGCGCGTCGCGCAGCACTTCGCGGCGGCGCATCCCGGCGCGGTACGCAGCATCGTGCTCGACGGGGTGGTGCCCAACCAACTGGTGGTTGGCGAGACCTTTGCCGAGGCGCTCGAACACTCGCTCAAGCTGCAGGCCGCCGCCTGCGACGCCGCACCGGCCTGCAAGAAGGCATACGGCGACTGGTACACGACCGTGCACCAGCTGTATGCGAAGCTCAAGGCCGGGCCAGCGCCACAGGTCACGTTCGAGGATCCGTACAGCTACGAACCTGTCACCAAGACCCTGACCGCCGACACCCTGGCGGGCGTCGTCCGGCTGTTCTCCTACAGCACCGTGACCGCGGCCCTGTTGCCGCTGGCCGTGAACGAGGCCGCACACGGCAATTACGCGCCCCTGATGGGCCAGTCGAAATTGCTGACCGGCGACCTGTCGGCCTCGATCGAGGGCGGCATGCAGATGTCGGTTATCTGTACCGAGGACGCATCACTGCTGTCGCCGCGACCCCAGGATGCCGACATGTTGCTCGGCAACGAGCTGATCAAGGACTTCAGCGCCGAGTGCAAGGTCTGGCCGCACAATCCGATGCCGAAGGATTTCCACGCGGCCTTCAAGTCATCGATTCCAACACTGATGATCTCGGGTGAGCGCGATCCCGTAACGCCGCCGGCAAACGCGGCGGAGGTGTTGAAGGGACTCTCTGATGGTCGCTCGCTGGTGGTGAACGGACTGGGGCACGCCGAGGCCATCAATGCGGGCTGCATGCCCGACCTGGTCGAGCAATTCATCGACAAGCTGCAGCCGGAAAAACTCGATGCCCAATGCCTGAAGCGGATCGGGCCGATTCCCGCGTTCGTCGATTTCAATGGAGCCGCGCCATGATAGAAGTCAAAGACCTGCACAAAGCCTTCGGCGACGTCAAGGCCGTCGACGGTGTGGCGTTCACTGCCCGCGACGGCGAGATCACCGGCCTGCTAGGCCCGAATGGCGCGGGCAAGACCACCACGTTGCGGATGCTCTACACCTTGATGAACCCGGATTCGGGACAGGTACTGGTGGATGGCATCGACGCCGCGGCCGACCCCATCGCGGTGCGTCGCCGGCTGGGCGTGCTGCCCGATGCGCGCGGCCTCTACAAGCGCCTGACCGCGCGCGAGAACATCGAGTATTTCGCGCGCCTGCACGGTATCGAGACGCAACTGATGCACCAGCGTCGCGAGAACCTGGTCGACGCGCTCGAGATGCGCGACATCCTCGATCGCCGCACGGAGGGCTTCTCGCAAGGCCAGCGGGTCAAGACCGCGATCGCGCGTGCGCTGGTGCACGATCCGAAGAACGTGATCCTGGACGAACCCACCAACGGGCTCGACGTGATGGCCACCCGCGGCATGCGCGCGTTCATGCGCAACCTCAAGGCCGAAGGGCGCTGCGTGCTGTTCTCCAGCCACATCATGCAGGAGGTCGCGATGCTGTGCGATCGCATCGTGGTGATCGCTTCCGGGCGCGTGGTCGCCGACGAGACGCCGGAAGCGTTGCGCGCGCAAACCGGCGAGGACAACCTCGAGGATGCCTTCGTGAAATTGATCGGAAGTGAAGAAGGACTTGCGGCATGAACGCGATGCTGACGGTGTGGTGGAAGGAGGTGCGCGAAAACCTGCGCGACAAGCGCACGGTGTTCAGCGCGTTGATCTACGGGCCGTTGTTCGGGCCGC
>JAJXWZ010000103.1 GCA_021781345.1 Pseudomonadota bacterium | reverse complement strand
GTCGAACGACTGCAGCGCGTAGGCCTGGTCGAAGCGCGAGGGGCTGATCTTCACCAGCTTCTGCACCCCGCTCTCGGTGCGATCGAAATTGATCAGGCCGCGCAGGTAGTAGGCGTAGGCGATGTGCTTGTGGGTCGGATAGGTCTTGATGAACTCGTTGATCGTCGAGTAGGCATCTTCGTACTTGCCGTCCTTGTACTGCGCGTAGGCCAGCTCGATCTGCGACTGTTCGTTGTAGGCGCCGTACGGGAAGCGCGCGATCAGCTTCTGGTACACGGTCTCGGCATTGCCCCAGTTGCCGTCCTGCGACATTTTGTGCGCGCGCTGGTACAACTGCTCGACGGTCATGTTGTCCAGCGTGTCACGGGGACCGTGGTGGAACAGCGAGCAGGCGCCCACGGCCAGCAGCAGCGGAAGGAACAAGGCGAATTTCAGCAGCGGAGCGAGGCGTCGGGATGGCATCGGACAATTCTTTGCGAACGCGAACGGGCATGATAGCGGAATCCGCCTCGCCCAACCGGGGACAGCGCCGGCATGGGTGAACAACGGCTCCACGCGGAAATCCCGGCCGAGCTGGCCGGGCAACGCTTCGACCAGATCCTGCCGCGGTTGTTCCGCGGCTATTCCCGGGCGCATCTGGCGGCCGAGGTCAAGGCCGGGCGGATCGAGCTGGATGGCCGCGCGGTCCTGCCGCGCACGCCTGTCCGCGGCGGCGAGGGCGTGCAGTGGATCCGCGACGAGCAGCCGGTCGTGGACGATCGTCCCGAGGACATTGCGCTCGACATCGTGCACGAGGATGCCGACCTGATCGTCCTGAACAAGCCGGCCGGCCTGGTGGTGCATCCCGGCGCGGGCAACCGCGCCGGCACGCTGCTGAACGCGTTGCTGCACCACGATCCGGGCCTCGTACGGATTCCGCGCGCAGGCATCGTCCATCGCCTCGACAAGGACACCTCGGGCCTGCTGGTGGTGGCGCGTTCGCTGCCCGCGCAGGCTGCGCTGGCGACGATGCTGGCCGCACGCGACATCCACCGGCGCTATGTCGCCGTGGTCAACGGCGTGCCCGTGGCGGGCGGCACCGTGGATGCGCCGCTGGACCGCCATCCCGGCGACCGCCTGCGCCGCGCCGTGCGCGAACAGGGACGTCCGGCGGTCACGCATTACCGGGTACGCGAGAAGTTCCGCGCGCACGCCCTGCTGCAATGCGAACTGGAATCCGGGCGCACCCACCAGATCCGGGTGCACATGGCGCATGCAGGCTGGCCGCTGGTCGGCGATCCGCTGTACGGGCGCGGGCTGAAGCTTCCGCGCGGCGCCACGCCGCGCCTCGCCGAAATGTTGCGCGGATTCAGGCGCCAGGCGCTGCACGCCGAACACCTGGCTTTCGCGCATCCGGTCACGGGCGAGGCTTTGTCCTTCGATGCCGAACCGCCGGCGGATTTGCTCGAGCTGCTGGGCGCGCTGCGCGAGGATGCCGAGGCCATGGGCGGCAGGGATGCGTGACGCCGCCGCATCGTGGCTCGTTCCGGACTGGCCAGCGTCGGCGAACGTGCGGGCGGTCGTCACCACGCGTGAAGACCCGGAAGGCCAGCCTGAATCGATCCGTGGATTCAACGTCGGTACTCGCTGCGGCGATGATCCCGCCGCCGTCGCGCGCCATCGCGCCTGCCTGATCGAGACCCTGTGCCTGCCGGGCCAGCCACGCTGGCTGCGCCAGGTGCACGGCACGAACGTCGCGATCGATCCAGCGCATCAGGAACCCGAGGCCGACGCTGCCATCACCCGCACGCCCGGCGTGGTGCTGGCGATCCAGACGGCCGATTGCCTGCCGGTACTGTTCGCGGCAGACGACGGTACGGAAATCGCCGCCGCCCACGCGGGCTGGCGCGGACTGGCGGCGGGCGTGCTGGAACATACCCTGGATGCGATCCAGGCATCACGCATCGGCACCATGGCCTGGCTCGGCCCCGCGATCGCGGGGCCGTCCTACGAGGTCGGCGACGAGGTGCGCGAGGCGTTTCTCGCGCATGACCCGGAAGCGGCCGCGGCGTTCAGCGCCACGCGGCCGGGCCATTGGACTTGCGACCTGTACGCGCTAGCGCGGCAGCGCCTGCGCGCCGCCGGCATCACGCGCATCTTCGGCGGCGGCATGGATACCTTCACCGATCCGCGCCTGCACTCCCACCGTCGCGACGGCGCGCGCAGCGGACGCATGGCGAGCGTTATCTGGCTCGCGCGGTGACAGCGGCGACACGCGCAGCGTGCCCTGCGCAACCAGGCGCGTTGCGTTGCACGCAAACCGGTGGCATGCACGACGAGGCTTTGGCGAGGGCATCGACGGGCTAGGCGTGGCGCGGTGAGCCAGGCAGCCCCCCGCAGCCAACGGACCCACTGTTTCGCGTAGCATGTGGACTGGAGGCCGATGGGTCCGGCGACTCGACCCGATACTCCGTCGTGGCGGGTCGGAATTGTTCGATCACGGCTGCCCATTCGGTTCCTCGTTGCCGCAAGCTTGCCTTGCAAGGAGCCAGGCACGGATGTTCGGGCACGGATTGAAAGGGTTTGTCAGCATGCTTGCGTGGACGGCGGCTTGCTGCGTGGCGCCATGTGGCGCTTGCGCTGCGGGAGCGCCGCCAGGGGCGACGCCACGCCACGCCCTCGCCCTGCCGCCGGCGAGGCTCGGTGGCG
>JAJXWZ010000017.1 GCA_021781345.1 Pseudomonadota bacterium | reverse complement strand
GCGCGCCGAGGTGTTCGGACACCCGTCGTTGCCCGCGACGGCGGCCGCGCATTTCGTGCCGGACGATGGTGGTCCGGCCATCGCGGTACGCAAGGTCGCCGAGCTGCCGGCGCGTGCACCCGATGGCGCGCGCGTGTTCAATTTCGAGGCGACCGGTTCCGCCCGATGGCAGGCCGGCGAAACCGGCAAACTCATCTGGCGGGGCTCGCCGCGCAATGCCGTGGCCGTGCCGTCCGAGGCGCTGGTCCTCGACGCGGGACGCTGGTACGTGCTCACGGATGTGCATGGCAACCTCGCCGCGCAAGCGGTGATACCCGGCCCCACGCGCGGCACCGACGTGTTGATCACCAAGGGATTGCGGGCGGGCGTGCCGGTGGTCGTGCGCCAGGCCTATCTGCTGTTCCATCGCGATTTTTCGGCGCAGTACGCGCCGCCCGACTGATGCGCCTGCCCGACTGGCTGCAACGGCCACTGGTATGGGCCATTTTCTACACGGCGCTGCTGGGATTCGGGGCCTGGGCGTTGTGGCACATCCCCGCCGAGGTGCTGCCGCGTTTCGATTTCCCGGAAGTCAGCGTGATCGTGCACGCGCCGGGCTACGCCACGCTGGAGATGGAATCGCTGGTCGCGCGGCCGCTCGAAGGCCAGTTGATGGGATTGCAGGGGCTGACGTCGCTGCACACGACCATCAGCGAGGGCACGGCGGAGCTGGACGCCCGCTTCACACCGGACACCAATCCGCAGCTTGCGCTGCAGGCGGCGTACAGCGCGATCGACCGGGCCCGTACAAGCCTGCCGCCCAATGTGGCGCCGTACGCCGAAATCATGGGCAACGCGGTCAACGAGGTGGCCGATTACGCCGTGGCGCTGCCCGCCAACGTTCCCCCTTGGCGCGCCGAAAACGCGATCCGCACGCACGTGTTGCCCGCCTTGCGATCGTTGACGGGCGTGCAGAAGGTGGAGCTGTTCGGCGCGGGGCCGCCCACGCTGTGGATCCAGCCGAATCCCACTGCATTGATCCAGCACCGCGTGGGCGTGGAAGTCCTGGCGCGCGCAATCGGCAACGCCGTGGTGCTCTCGCCCGCGGGGCGCCTCGTGCTGGGCCACCAGGACGTGTTTCTCGAAGTGCGTGATCTGCCGCAATCCGCGCACGACCTGCTCGCGATTCCCGTGCCCACGCGGGCCGGTCCGGTGCCGCTCGCGGCGCTGGCGCGCGTCGTGAATGCGCCGCCCGCCGTGCACTACGGCGTGCAACTGGACGGCAGGCCCAGCCTGGGGCTCGTGGTGTTCAAGCAACCCGGTGCCTCGACGGTGCCGGTCGATGACGCCGTGGCGCATGCGATGAACTCACTGCAGGACCAGCTCCCGCACGGCGCCCGCTGGGTGACGATCTATCGGCAGGCGCACCTGGTCGGGCTGATCGGCAGCGACCTGTCGCGCGACATGCTGATCGGCGGCGTCCTGGCGATGCTGGTGCTGGCCTGGCTGCTGGGTCGTCACCACGGCGTGGGCGTGCTCGCGCTCAGCATCCCGACCGCCGTCGTGCTGGCGATCGGCGGGCTGTACGCCTGTGGCCAGAGCCTGAACCTGCTGACCCTCGGAGCCTTGACGATGGCCGTCGGGCTGCTGGTGGACGATGGGATCATCGTGCTGGAAGCGATCCAGCACCGCTGGGAAAGCGGTATGTCTGGATGGGCGGGCGTGCGCGCGGGCGTGGCCGACATCGCACTCGCCGACATCACCGGAACCCTCACGACGGTTGCGGCGTACCTGCCGTTGCTCGCGATCTCCGGACTGGCAGGCTTGTTCATGCGACCGTTCGCGCTGGCGATGAGCCTGGCGTTGCTGGCATCGCTGCTGGTTTCGCTGACGCTGATCCCGCTGGTGCTGGGACGGCACGGGCGCGTCGGAAAGGCGCCCGTCAGTGGCCAGCGCTTCCTGGGCCGGCTGACCCGCGCCAACGAAAGACTGCTCGACTTGACGTTGCGCCGGCCTGGACTGAGCCTGGCCGGCGCCGCCGCGCTGTTCTTGGTCTCGCTCGGTGCAATTGCCCTCGTGCCGGTGAATTTCCTTCCGCTGCCGAACGAGGGCGTGTTGCTCGACGGATTCACGCTGGCGCCCGGCACTTCGCTGGACCAGACGATCACGACGGTGGACCGCATGAGCGCCGCGCTGCGTGCCGATCCCGCGGTGGCGCACGTGTACGCGCGGATCGGATCCGCGGAAAACACCGCCTACACCGAGAAGGCTTCCGCCGGCGAAATCCAGATCGTGCTGAAGCCGGGCGTCGGCAGCAATCACCTGGATCGGCTGGCGGCGCACCTGCGTAAGGTGGCCAGGCAGCCCGGCGTCGTGCAGAGCATCGATACACCGACCATCGAACGGGTCGGCGAGAGCCTTTCGGGTTTGCCGCAACCGTTCGAGATCACCCTGTTCGGCAACCGCGTACGTGTCTTGCGCCGCCTGTCCCAGGCAGTGGCGGCGAGGTTGAGGACCGTGCCGGCGCTCAGCGACATCTTCAACGACGACGCCTACCCGGTGACCCAGTTGCAGGTCGCGCCGCGCCCGCAAGTCTTGCGCACCCTCGGACTTGCGCCGGCCGATCTCGCGCGGCAACTCGGCCTGCTGCTGCGTGGCAAGGTGCTGGCGAGCGTGCCCTACGGCGCGAGCCGGCTCGACATCTACCTGCGCCAGGCGGACGCACCCCACCTCGACCTCGCGCAACTCGGGCGGGAACCGGTCTCCACGGCCAAGGGCTGGGTACCTTTGTCGCAGGTCGCCAGACTGGACCTGCAGGCGCAACCCAATCAAATCGAGCACTTCGGCGGCGAACGCGCCTTGACCATCATGGCCACGCCGTTGCGGGCGCTGGGCAGCGTGGTCGCCGATGCCAGGGCGGCGTTGCACGGGCTCGCAATGCCGCAAGGCTATCGCATCGAATTCGGCGGCATGTACCGGGAACTGATCGGGACCGCCGAAGCGATGGGCGTGGCCGTCGTGGTGGCGCTGATCCTGATGCTGGGCATCCTCGCGTTACAGTTCGGCGGCTGGCGCTTGCCGTTGATCCTGCTGCTTCAGGCGCCGCTGGCGTTCACGGGCGGCGCGCTGGCGCTGGCGGTTTCAGGCGTGGGCCTGAATGCCACCGGACTGATCGGGCTGCTGACGCTGGTCGGTGTCAGCCTCAACCACGGCATCGTGCTACTGACCTACGTGCGGGCGCACGAACGGCAGGGCATGCCACCAGAGGACGCCGTCCGTCTCGCGACCCGCGAACGCTTGCGCCCCATCCTGCTGACGGCGCTTACTGCCGCGCTGGGCATGCTGCCTACCGCGCTCGGCTTCGGGGCCGGGGCCGCCCCGGAGCAAGGGTTGGCCATCGTGGTGCTCGGGGGCGTGCTGTGGAGTTCGGTGCTCTCGACCAACCTGTTGCCGGCGCTGTATCTGCGCTGGGGTCGGGTACGCGCATGAAGGGACGCCGCCTGTCGTGGCTGCTGCTCCTGCTGCTGGGCGGTTGCGCAACCTATCAACCACTGCATCTGGATCGGAACGCCCGTGCGCCGACCCGGCCGGGGGACATCAGGATCGATCCCTCGGTCCTGCGATCGTTCCCGCCACGCCGACACCGTTTCGCCCCGGATCGCGGCCTCGACATGACCGATGTCGCGATCCTCGCGGTCGCCAACAATCCGCAACTCAAGCTCGCGCGCGACCAGCGCGGCATCGCGCATGCCCAGGCCTTCGCGGCCGGCCTGTTGCCCGATCCGGTGCTGGATCTCGCCCATGGCACACCCACGGCGGGACCCGCCGAGACATCGTCGTTCGATCTGGGACTGGTTTATGACGTCGGTGCGTTGCTCACCCACCCGCTGGCGAAACGCGCTGCGCAGGCCTCGGCGCGCCAGGTCGACCTGAGTCTGCTGTGGATGGAATGGCAGGTGATCGGCGCAGCCCGCCGGTTCTTCGTGCGGGACGTCATTCAGGCAAAGATGCGCTCCGTGTTGCGCGAAGAAGTCGGCGTGCTTGCGAAGCAGCACGCGCAACTCGTCGCCGCCAGCGAAAACGGCGACGTATCGCAGGCCGCGGTCGCCACGGATCTCGCACGCTTGCAGGTCGTCGAAGCCCACCTGCACACCACCGAACGCCAACTGCTGAAAACGCGCCTGGACCTGAACGCCCTGCTGGGTCTGTCGCCCCGGGCACGGTTGCACCTGCGTGGCCCGACGAATGTCCCCGTGCCGGACAGCGCGAGCTTGCGGCGCGACCTCGACGCCTTGCCGCGCCTCCGCCCCGACCTGCTGGCCTTGCAGGCAGGGTATCGCAGCGCGGAGGCACGTTATAGGGAGGAAATCGTGAAGCAGTTTCCCGCATTCCAGGTTGGATTCAGCCGTGCGCGCGACGCCGATGGCGTCTACACCCGAGGTGTGCAGATCGCGTTGAGCCTGCCGATCTTCAATCGCAATCGCGGCAACGTCGCGATCGCCAAGGCCACGCGCAAGAATCTCCACGACGAGTACACGGTCCGCTTGCTGGAGGCTCGTGCGCAGGTGCAGCGGATCGTGCGGGAGCAGGCCCTGCTGGTGCGCCAGCGCGCCCAACTGCGGCAGGCGAGTGCATTCACGTCCAATGCCATCGACCGCGCGCATGCAGTCGTGCATCCGGGAGACGTTTCAGGCATTGCGCTTGCCCGGCTCCGGGCGAACGCGCTCGACCGCAAGTTGGCTGTGCTGAGCATCGACGAAAACCTGCGGGAGCTGAACGTGGCGTTGCAACTGTTGCTGGGCAGGGTCGATGGACGCGCGAACGCACGGTCGAAGGGGCGGAGCGGTTGTCCGCTTGCGCGATCGAGATGACGGCGGCCCGCAACGGCCGGTCGCGGTTCGTCGCCCGGTCCGCCGCTTCGGAGGGATACGCGTGGTCGCAGCCTTTGCTAGGCTGCGCGACTCAAGTCACGTGATCCGTCCATGCACCTGATCGACATCGGCGCCAACCTTACCCACGATTCCTTCCGCCGCGATCTGGATGCGGTGCTGGAGCGTGCGCGCAAGGCCGGCGTGGAACGGTTGGTCGTCACCGGTGCCTCGCGCGACGGCAGCGAACATGCGTTGGAGCTGGCGCGTGCGCATCCCGGGATACTGTGGGCAACGGCGGGCGTGCATCCGCATCACGCCGGGGACTACGGCGCCGACGCCGACGCCCTGCTGCGACGACTCGCACGGGAAGCGGAAGTCGTAGCGGTCGGCGAAACCGGCCTCGACTACTACCGCGACCTGTCGCCGCGACCGGCGCAGCGCGCGGCCTTCGAGCGGCAGCTCGCGATCGCGGTCGATCTCGGCATGCCCCTGTTCCTGCACCAGCGCGACGCCCACGAGGACTTTTTCGCGTTGTTGAAGTCGGCCCGCGATCGCGTCCCCGGGGTCGTCGTGCACTGTTTCACTGACGACCGCAAGGCGCTGTTCGACTATCTCGACCTCGATTGCCATGTCGGCGTCACCGGCTGGATCTGCGACGAACGACGCGGGTTGCACCTGCGTGAGCTGGTGCGCGAGATCCCCGCCGGCCGCCTGCTGCTGGAAACCGACGCGCCCTACCTGTTGCCGCGCGACCTACGGCCTCTCCCCTCGGACCGGCGCAATGAACCGATGTACCTCGCGCACGTCTGCGAAGTGGTCGCCGGGCTGCGCGGCGAATCGCCGGAATCGACGGCGACACGAACCACCGCCAACGCGCGTGCGTTGTTCGGCCTCGACACACATGACCGGATGGCAGCGCGAAGCCCGCTGTCGGACTAGGAGACCCGTCCCGCGCGCATGGCGAGCGTCCAGCGCACCGGCCTGGTTCGATCCGGATCGCCCCACGCCGAGACCAGCGCGCCCGTGATCGCCTCGATCGCGTTGCTTCCGGTGGCCGCTAGGTTGCGCTGGCTTGCAGACCACGAAGACAGGTAGGCCAGCAGTTGGCGTGCGTTCCAGTCGGCACGCATTTCGAGGGCGGGCGCGTGCAGCGGCGTGAACGGAATCGCCAGCGAAGCGTAGCCTTCGTCCACCAGGCGCCGTTCCGGCGGCCAGTACGCGCCCAGCAGATCGTCGTACAGTCGCGCGATCACGGCATCGACCTCCACCGTCACGCTGCAATTCGCGTAACACCAGGCTGCCAGCAGTGCGCGCGGCCTGGCGACGCGTCGCACCTCGGCCAGGAAGGGTTCCAGCTCGAACCAGTGCAGCGCTTGCGCGACGGTGACCGCATCGATGGAATGGTCCGGAATGGACGTGCGGTATCCACTGCCCTCGCCGGCGGGGAAATCCCGTGGTTCGTTGCGATAATCGATGCGCGGGTGGTCGGTGGCGTTGCGCAGTTGCTTGTCGCTCGGATCGGTGGCGATTACGAGTTCGAAGTGCCGTGCCAGCGCCACGCTGGCCTGGCCGTTGCCGCAACCCGCATCCCACGCGCACTTGCGCGCGGGCGCTTCGGCTGCGATCCATTCGAACAACGCATCGGGATAGCGCGGGCGCGCCTGTGCGTACAGCGTGGCGTGCCCGGAGAAGTGGTCCTTGAAAGTCAAGGCAGTCGCTTCCCCGGTAGTTGCGCGGAGGCGCCCTCGACGACGCGATACGCCCCGGTTGCGAGATGGCCGAGCGTGCAATCGCCGATACGCACACGGACCAGGCGCAAGGTCGGCAATCCCGCCGCCGCGGTCATGCGCCGCACCTGGCGGTTGCGGCCTTCGCGGATGGTCAGCTCCAGCCATGCATCCGGCACGGTCTTGCGGAAGCGCACCGGCGGATTGCGCGGCCACAGCGCGTCCGGCGCGTGTTCGAGCATGCGCACTTCGGCGGGCCGGGTGATGCCGTCGTTCAGTCGCACCCCCTCGCGCAGGGTACGCAACGCGTGCCCATCCGGCATGCCTTCCACCTGTACCCAATAGGTTTTCGCAAGCTCGTGGCGCGGATCGGTGATGCGATGCGCCAGCGCACCGTCATCGGTCAACAGCAGCAGGCCCTCCGAATCGAAGTCCAGCCTGCCGGCCGGATACACGTTCGGCGGCAGACCGAATTCCGCCAGCGTGCGTCGCGGTTGCGCACCGCGATCGGTGAACTGGCACAGCACGTTGAAGGGTTTGTTGAAGGCGATCAGCACGCCCGCATTTTATCGGACGGACGCGATGCCCCGGTCATTGCGTCGCGCCATGGTTCGCGATTCGATCGATCAACGCGGTCGTGGACTTGCCGGGCACCAGTGGTACCAGGACCACGCTGCCGCCGGTGGCCTCCACCAGTTCCCGTCCCACGACCTGCCCGATCCGGTAATCCTGGCCCTTGACCAGTACGTCGGGACGCACGGCTTCGATCACGCCGAGGGGGGTCTCCTCCTCGAAGATCGTGACGGCATCGACGCAGCCGAGCGCCGCCAGCATCGCGGCACGTTCGCGTTCGGCGATGAGCGGCCTTTCCGGTCCCTTGAGACGGCGCACGGAAGCGTCGCTGTTGATCGCCAGCACCAGGATGTCACCGAATTGCGCCGCCTGCTGCAGCAGCGACAGGTGGCCGGCGTGCAGCAGGTCGAAGCAGCCGTTGGTGAGCACGATGCGCTTGCCCGTCTTGCGCCATTGCTCGGCCTGCGCCGCAAGTTCCCCGCGATCGAGCAGCTTGTGCGTGCTTTCACCGCCAAGGAATCCGACGATCTCGTCCGCCGTGACGCTGACCGCGCCGATCCTGCCGACGCTGATGCCGGCCGCGGCGTTGGCGATGTGTGCCGCCTCGACCAGCGTGGCACCCGCGGCGAGCGCCACCGCCACCACCGCGACCACCGTGTCGCCCGCGCCGGTCGGATCGAACAGCGCGCGCCCGCGAGCCGAAATCGCCTGGTGCGGGCCATGCGCGGGCACCACCAGCATGCCGCGTCCGCCGCGGGTGACGACCAACGCGTCGATGCCGGCATCCGCGGCAAGCGATTGCGCGCAGGCGGCGATGGATGCGGTGTCTCCGGGATCGATGCTCCTTCCCGCGGCGAGCTCCAGCTCATGGAAATTGGGTGTCACCGCGACGGCACCGCGGTAGGCGCCGAAATCGCGCTGCTTGGGATCGGCCACGATGCGGGCGCCGCAGGATGTGGCGAAGGCGCGCATGCCATCCAGCAGCCGTGGCGTCAACACGCCCTTCGCGTAATCGCTGAGGATGATGACGTCCGGCACGCGGCCCTCGGCGAGGCGCTCGATCATCCATTGCGCATCCTCGCCCGCACACGGCGATGTGTCTTCCCAGTCGAGCCTCACCAATTGCTGGTTGCGGGCCAGTCCGCGCAACTTGCGCGATGTCGGTCGCGCCTCGAGTGGCCGCACAGCCCGGACGTCGATGCCCGACTCCCGGCACAGATCGAGGACGCGACTGCCCGCGGCGTCACGGCCCACCAAGCCCGCGAGGGTGACGCGGGCACCGAGCACCGCTGCCTGGCGCGCGACGTTGGCGGCACCGCCGAGCCGATCCTCCACGCGCTGCACGCGCACCACCGGCACCGGTGCCTCCGGGGAGATGCGCGCGACGTCGCCGATGGCATACTCGTCGAGCATGACGTCGCCCACCACCCACACGACGAGGTCGCAGGCGCGGTCGAAAATCCGGGTCAGCGAGGCACGGTCGGGCGTGCCGGCTTGCGGATTCATGCTGGCTGTCCTCTGGCGTGGTCTTCTAGCGCTTGCGCAATCGCGTGGATCCAGACGTCGTGGACTTCCTGGATCCGCGCTACCACCCGAGAGGGTGCCCGCAGTGCGATATCCGGTAGCGGGGCGGCGGCCTGCATCACGGCGTCGTGTTCGGCGAGGATGGACTGGATGTTCATGGGGACCTCGATTCAAGGCTGGCGATTGAACCTGACAGCAGGGCGGATGCGAAGGCGGGGACGTCGTCGAAGACAGGTACATCGGCGCGGCCGAGCGCGGCCTCGGTACGCGTCCCTTTTCCGGTGCGCACCAGTGCCGCTGGAATCCCGGCGGCCGATGCGGCCTGCAGGTCGCGCAGGTCGTCACCGACCAGAACCGTGTCGCGCCGAGGAATCCCGCTGGCCGCGAGTGCGTCCAACAGCAACCCCGGGGCGGGCTTGCGGCAATGGCACGCTTGTTCCGGTGCATGCGGGCACACGAAAACGTGGTCGATGGTGGCGCCCACGCGCGCGGCATCGTCACGCATGTGCGCATGGATGGCATCCAGATCGTCGCGGGTGACGAGACCGCGGCCGATACAGGACTGGTTGGTGGCGACCGAAATGCGAATCCCGGCGGCGCTCAGCCCGGCAAGGCTTTCCGGGACGCCGGGGAGCCACCGCCATTGCGCAGGCGTGAGCACGTAACCGCCGTCACGCGGCTCGGCGTTCAGCACGCCGTCGCGGTCGAAGATCACGTGCCTGAAACGCGGCTGCATGGGGCCTTCAACGATACATGTCCGGTTGCGACAGATAACCTTGCACGTAAAGACGCACGCCGTCCTCGACGGACTTGAAGGGTTGCGTGAAACCGGCCTCGCGCAGGCGATCCATCCGTGCCTGCGTGAAATACTGGTAATGGTCGCGGATGGTTTCCGGCATTTCCCGGTAGCCGATGCGTGGTGGCCTGCCGGTCGCCGCGAACAGCGCGCGCATCAGGTCGGCGAAACTGCGCGCTTCGCCGGTCCCGACGTTGAAGATCCCGTTCACCGAAGGGTGGTCGAGCAGCCACAGCACGACTTCAACGCAATCGCCGACGTACACGAAATCGCGCTTCTGCTCGCCGTCCGCGACATCGGCGCGACCGGATTTGAACAGCAACACTTCATCGCCGCGTGCGGCGACGGGCCAGGTCTTGGCGACGACGCTCTGCATGCTGCCCTTGTGGTATTCGTTGGGTCCGTACACGTTGAAGAACTTCAGGCCGGCCCATTGAGCGGGCTGCGGTTCACGGTCGGCGACCGCGCGCGCGACGCGCCGGTCGAACAGGTGCTTGCTCCAGCCGTACAGGTTCAGCGGGCGCAGTTGCGCGAGGGCCGCGGGTGAATCGTCATCGTCGTAGCCCCGCTCGCCGGCACCGTAGGTCGCCGCCGAGGATGCGTACAGGAAACGCTTGCCGTGGCAGGCGCACCATTGCCACAGTTGCCAGGACAGGCCGAAGTTGGTTTGCGCCACCAGGTCGCCATCGCTGGCGTCGGTGGCGGAGATGGCGCCCATGTGGACCACCGCGTCCACCGCGTCGGCGTTCCGTGAGAGCCAGGCTTGCAGATGATCGGGATGCAACAAGTCGCCGAGCCCGGCCTTCGCTAGATTGCGCCACTTGCCGGCCTCGCCCAGGAAGTCGCACACGGCCACGGACACGCCGCGCTCGGCGAGCGCGGCCACGATATTCGAGCCGATGAAGCCCGCGCCGCCGGTCACCAGGATCATGGGCAAGCTCCGCATCGTCGGCATGAGTGGACGGCCGCGCGCGAATGCCTCATGGCGAGCCTCCGCCTGCATTCGCGTTCCGTTGCTGCCAATTGCCCCGCATGGGGTCGGCGTCGGCGACCAACGTCCCGATCAGCACGCTCGCGGCCTCGGCCACTGCCTCCGGCGTTTCCCCGCGTGTGATGAGCGCCTGGCTGCGGTGTCCATAAGGTGCGTATTTAGTGGCGTCCGAAACCGAGAACAATCCGAGCGTGGATGCGCCCGAGGCGCTGGCCAGATGCATTACGCCGCAATCGGCGCTCACGAAGCACGTCATGTTGGAAATGACCGCGGCGACTTCGCGCGGGCTGGGCGAGGAAAAACAGGGAAAGTCGCCGCCGAGGCGCGGCCGCCCATCCGGTGGCGCGATTTCCACGACCGCGCATCCGGGCCGGCTCGCGCGCAGTGCATCGATGAAGTGCCGCCACCAGTCGATGCCGTAGTTCTTGGCGCCGGTGGCCTCGGTGAACACGCCGATGATGGCTTGTGCGTGCGGATCGCCGGTGACGCCAGCCAACCGCTC
>JAJXWZ010000013.1 GCA_021781345.1 Pseudomonadota bacterium | reverse complement strand
CCGCCGGTCACCTTTTTGATCTTCTTGATGACGATCGGCGCGGGCTTGTTGTCGGCCATCGCTTACTTCCCCTTCATTTCGCGCAAGTGCGTTTCCAGCTCGTTGAAGCTCGGGCGCTCCCCGGAGAACAGCACCTTGCGCGCGAACTCCACGGCGACCTGCGGCGGATAGGCGTTCATGGTTGCCAGCAGCGCCACCTTGATGCACTCGAGCATCTTGGTGCCTTCCTGCGCCCGATCCTCCATGCGCGCCGCCACCGGGGACAGGATGGCATAGCCGATCAAAATACCGAGGAAGGTCCCGACGAGTGCTGCGCCGACCAGCTCGCCGAGCACCGACGGCGGCTTGTCGACCGACGCCATGGTGTGCACCACGCCCATCACCGCAGCGACGATGCCGAACGCGGGCATGCTGTCGGCGGTCCGCGTCATGGCGTGGATCGGGATCTCGGCCTCGCGGTGATGGGTCTCGATGTTGACGTCCATCAGATTTTCCATTTCCATCACGCCGAGGTTGCCGCCGATCATCAGCCGCAAATAGTCGGTGATGAATTCGAGTACGTGATGGTCCGACGCAATGTGCGGATACTTTTTGAAGATTTCGCTGTTGTGCGGATCCTCGACGTCACCTTCGATCGCCATCAGACCGTTCTGCCGCATGCGCGTGAACAGATCGTTCAACAAGGAAAGCAGCTCCATGTACGCGCCCTTCGAATAGGTCGACCCCTTCATCGCAGTCGGCAGCGCTTTCAGCGTGGCCTTGAACGACTTCGGAAACGTCGCGCCGAAAAAGGCGCCGAACGCTCCGCCACCGATCATGAGCAGCTCGAACGGCTGAAACAATGCGCCGATATGACCACCTTCGGCGACGTAGCCGCCAAAAATCGCGGCCAGGGAAAGGGCGTATCCGATCAGTAGAAACATGGCGGCAAACTGGATTGGAGTAGTCGCGTTGGCAAGCGTGGCCGTGGCGTTGACCGGGCCAGCACACGCCGCCCCATGGTAATGGTTCGTGCTGACGCCGTGCATACCGATACGCGTGGCGCGGTGCCGCGGTGACGCGCCTACGATACGCAGCGGGACCAGAAAAATGCCGGCTCGTGTTGAAATGCCGACCTCTCCATCAAGTCGTCGCGACTTGTGCCGTCTTATCCAGCAAGCCTTCACTTGCGACCCTCACGGAGCGCTGCCTTGAAATTCCTTGTGGTTGATGATTTTCCGACGATGCGGCGCATCATCCGTGGCCTGTTGATGCAGACCGGTCACGTGACCGGGGCGATCGACGAGGCCGAGGACGGGGTGCAGGCGCTCAGGCGCATTGAAGCGGGCGGGATCGAGTTTGTGGTGACGGACTGGAACATGCCGAACATGCAGGGCATTGACCTGCTGCGGGCGATTCGGGCGTCGGAGGATGTGCAGGTTCGTTCGCTGCCGGTGCTGATGGTGACGGCCGAGGCGAAGAAGGAGAACATCCTGGAGGCGGCTCAGGCGGGGGTCAACGGGTACATCGTCAAGCCGTTTCCGGCGGACACGCTCAAGACCAAGATCGACGGCATCTTGCAACGTCTGCACGGCGGGGGACAGGGGTGATGGAGCACGAAGGGATGGACAAGACGCCGGCCTCGGCGGTGCTGAATCTGCGCGAAGCCGATGCGCTGCTGACCGAAGGGGTGCAGCGCATCATGCGCGCGTCGAGCGATCTGCCCGGAGCCAGCCACCCGCTGCAGGAGGCGTTGCGGCTGAGCGAGCAGCAGGCGATGGCCACGCTGGAGGCGGTGGAGGCGGCGCAAAGCGAGGTGGCTGCGATACGCGCCACGGACGGCGGGTTCATCGATCAGAGGCTGCGGCGGCTGGACGAACACCTGCAGACGATTTTGACCAGCCAGCAGGCACAGGATCTGGCCGGGCAGAGGCTGAAGAAGACGATCACCTTGCTGCAGGCGGTGGAGCAGCGCATTCAGGAAGCGTTGCAGCATCTGGGCTGCGTGGCCGACGGCAGCGCGGTGCCGGCTGACGACGTCGGGCAGGGTCTGGACCAGAACAACGTTGACGATTTGCTTGCGCAACTGGGCATTTGACACGCCACGGATCCGGCCATGGACAACGACGACATCCTGCAGGAATTTCTCGCCGAGTCGCGCGAGCTGCTGACCGATGCGCAGGCGCAGTTGCTGCGTCTGGAGGCGGCGCCCGGCGATGCGGGGGTGCTGGGGGCGATTTTTCGCGCTTTTCACACGCTCAAGGGAGGCGCCGGATTTCTCGAGGCGACCCAGATGGTGGAGTGGTGCCACCATCTTGAGGATTTGCTGGACAAGCTGCGCGCGCACAAGCTGGAGGCCGACAGCGGGATGATCGACGCGATCCTGCGCGCCAGCGACGTGGTCGAGCGCATGCTGGGGGAGATGGCGCAGGGGGCGGATCCGACGCCGGGTCCGCAGGATCTGGGAGCGCTGGTGCAGGCGTACGCGCGCGGCGAGCGCCCTGCGGCGGCGGCGGGCAGCTGGGCGCAGCAGCGCGCCGACGCGCAGGGCCAGTCCGGGGTGTATGTGCAGAAGAAGGCGCCCGAGGCGGCAGCGCCAGCTGCCGGCGGCCAGCCCGACGAGTTGCAGGCGCTGTTCGACCAGACGCTGGATGCGCTGTACGGCAAGGGCGTGGCGCCGGGCACGGGCGCTGTCGTGCCGGCGCCGGGCGCGCCG
>JAJXWZ010000238.1 GCA_021781345.1 Pseudomonadota bacterium | reverse complement strand
GATCACCCGGTCGTCGAACCGGGCGCCCACCGCCAGCAGCACGTCGCAATGCTGCATCGCCATGTTCGCCTCGTAGGTGCCGTGCATTCCCGGCATCCCGAGGAACTTGGGATCGGTCCCGGCGATCGCGCCCAATCCCATCAGCGTGTTGGTGCAGGGATACTTCAGCAGGTCGGCCAGCCGGCGCAGTTCCCCCGACGCATTGGCCGCGATCACGCCACCGCCGCTGTAGATGTACGGCCGCTTGGCGGCGAGCAGCAACTGGACCGCCTTGCGGATCTGGCCGCCGTGCCCCTTGCGCACCGGGTTGTACGAACGCATCTCGACGGTCCGCGGATACTCGAACCGCGCGGTGTGGCGCGACACGTCCTTGGGAACATCGACCACCACCGGTCCGGGACGGCCCGAGCGCGCAATGTGGAAGGCCTTCTTCATCACCGTCGCCAGGTCGCGGACGTCCTTGACCAGGAAATTGTGCTTGACCACCGGCCGGGTGATCCCGACGGTGTCGCATTCCTGGAAGGCATCGAGCCCGATGACCGCAGTCGGCACCTGGCCGGTGATGATCACCATCGGAATCGAATCCATGTACGCCGTGGCGATGCCGGTGACGGCGTTGGTCGCCCCCGGGCCGGAGGTCACGAGCGCAACGCCCACTTCTCCGGTGGCACGGGCATAGGCGTCCGCAGCGTGGACCGCTGCCGCTTCCTGCCGGACCAGCACGTGCTGGATCGATTGCTGTTTGTAGAGTTCGTCGTAGATGTAGAGCACTGCCCCGCCGGGGTAGCCCCACATGTATTTCACACCTTCCTGCTGCAGGCAGCGGACGATGATCTCGGCACCGGTGATTTCCGGGCCCGACGACGAATGCGATTTGGATGCGGCCGTGGCGGCCGACTTGATTTCCGCGCTGTTCAAATCCATGACTTCACCTTGTGAATTTCTCTGACGAAAGACTTCAGGTCCCCCTCCGCACCGGCTTGTGGCCAGCCTTCGGGGTTCTCGCGCGATCCAGACTTTGTGGGTGCCGCGGGCCGGAGATCGGCCCGTTCGCGACACGGAGGTTTAGACCAAACGGAATGGTGGAGTTTAGTGCAGCGCAGCAAGCGGAGCAATCCTGGAAACCCGACCGCACCGCCGGCCCGGCATAATTGCCGGCTGTCCCTCACCTTGCACCGCCGCCAGCACCCGACTCGATGGCTTCCGAACGGGAACTCAACGACTTTCTCGCCAGCATCGACCGACGCGCCTATCTGCGGGCCACCTATTCCACCCGCGACGAGGATGCCGCGATGGATCTGGTGCAGGAGGCGATGATCAGTCTGGCGTCGAAGTACGCCGACCGGCCGCGCAACGAACTCCCGCTGCTGTTCCAGCGCATTCTCACCAACGCCATCCTCGACTGGCATCGCAAGCACAAGGTTCGCGCGGCGCTGTTCACCAATCTGTCGGAATTCCAGTCCAGCGACGGCGGTGAGGACTTCGACCTGCTCGAAACGCTCGATCTCGAGCAGGTCGGGGGCGAACTCGAGGCCGCCGACACCCAGTTGCAGCGACGCCAGACCCTCGAACAACTCGAAAAGGAAATCGCGCGTTTGCCCGAACGTCAACGGGAAGCTTTTTTGTTACGTTATTGGGAGGAACTCGACGTTGCCGAAACGGCTCAAGTGATGGGTTGCTCGGAAGGCAGCGTCAAGACCCATTGTTCGCGGGCAGTCCATTCCCTGGCACGCGTTTTGAAGTCACAAGGCTACGCATGAAATCCGACCAAGCATCCGACATGCTGCGGCCCGCGGTAGAAGCCCGCCTTGGCCAGCAGATCGCGCTCCGCCTGAAGGAAGGCGAGCGCAACGTCACACCGGCGCAGGCCGAGCGCCTCAAGGCGCTGCGCATGATGGCGCTCGAGCGGGCGCGCGCGACACGCGCCGAAACCGCGCCTGCTGCACTGCAGCAGGGCCGTGTCCTCGCGCTCGGCGGTCCGGCGCGCTGGAAACCCTGGATATTCCGCGCAGCGTCGATCGTGCCGTTGCTCGTGCTGGTGGCGGGACTTGCGGCGCTGCAGCATTACCAGCAGGAGAAGTTCGTCCACGCCACGGCGGACATCGACACCGCGCTGTTGCTGGACGAACTGCCGCCCGCCGCATACGCCGACCCGGGTTTCGCCCACTACCTGCGGCAGGATCGCTGATGCGGTTCGGCTCGAGTCTGCGGCGTCCTGCCGCGTTCGTGCGGCGGATCGCTGTGCTCGCCAGCGTCGTACTCGCGGGACTATTCGTCGGTGCCACGGCAGGACATGCAGCGGAGGTGCCGCCCACCTGGCTGCAACTGAGCGCGCAGCAGCAGCGGATCCTCGCGCCGCTCAAGGCAGACTGGCCGCAGTTCAACCACGACCGCAAGAAGAAGTGGCTGGAAATCGCAGCCCGCTACCCGGCGATGAGCCCGCAGCAGCAGCAGACGCTGCAGAAGCGCATGAACGAATGGGCGCACATGAGCCCGGAAAAGCGCCGGCTCGCACGGGAAAACTACCTGTCGACCGCAAAGTCTCCGCTGCAGAATCGACGCCAGGCCTGGGAGCAGTACAACAAGCTGCCTGAGGCCGAACGCGCGCGGCTGAAGGAAGAGGCACGCCATCCCAAGCCGCATCCGGGGCAGGTCGGACGCTACCTCAGCAACCTGCACAAAGCCAAGCCGCACCCCGCGG
>JAJXWZ010000226.1 GCA_021781345.1 Pseudomonadota bacterium | reverse complement strand
GTAGACCGAACCGCGGGTGACGGTATTGAACAGCGTGGACTTGCCGGCGTTGGTGTAACCGACCAGCGCGACCCGCGGCAACGTGTTGCGCAGGCGCGCGCGGCGCTGCTGGTCGCGCTGCACGCCGACCTTGTCGAGGCGCTTCTGCAATTGTTCGACACGCTTCTGCAACAGGCGGCGGTCGGTCTCGAGCTGGGTTTCGCCGGGACCGCGCAGGCCGATCGAACCGCCGCGTTGGCGCTCCAGGTGGGTCCAGCCGCGCACCAGCCGCGTCGCCATGTGCTTGAGTTGCGCCAGTTCGACCTCGAGTTTTCCTTCGTGCGATTGGGCGCGCTGGGCGAAGATGTCGAGGATCAGCGCGGCGCGGTCGATCACCCGCGCGGAAAAATGCTTCTCGAGGTTGCGTTCCTGCACCGGCGTCAGCGCATGGTCGACCAGCACCAGGTCGGCGCCGAGTTCCTTGACCTTCGCCTGCACCTCGTCGGCCTTGCCGGTACCGATGTAGAACTTCGGATTGGGCGTGTCCACGCGCGCGTGCAGCGTGGCCAGGATGTCGGCGCCGGCGGACCTGGCGAGCTCGGCGAATTCCTGCGCCCGGCGCGCAGCCGCGGCATTGCCGGTGTACGGCAACACCAGCAGCGCGCGTTCGCCTCGCTTTTCTCGTTCAAACAGAGGAATCAGTCCTCTACCTGAGATTCTGCGGTGTCCGGCTTCTCTTCGTCGCCACCGCCGACCTTCACCGCACGGCTCGGCACCACGGTCGAGATGGCATGCTTGTACACCATCTGGCTGACTTGGTTGCGCAGCAGCACCACGAACTGGTCGAACGATTCGACGACGCCCTGCAGCTTGATGCCGTTGACCAGGTAGATCGCGACCGGCACGCGTTCACGCCGCAAGGCATTCAGGAACGGATCCTGCAACGATTGGCTTTTGGACATTGTTATGGCCTTCCGATCAGGGTTTCCCGCGCGGATTCGTCGCGGAGGCAAATGGTAGCGCAGAACGGCCTGTTTTTGGCGTTTTCACGCGGTTTTCGCGGGCAGGAACCGCGCGATCGCGGCGGCTGCCGATTCGAGGCATTCCGCGCGCTCCGGATCGAACACGCGGGCATCCAGCTCGCCGCGCAGCCAGGTAGCCTGGCGCTTGGCGAGCTGGCGCGTCGCATGGATCGCGCGTTCGCGGAATTCGGCTTGCGTGCCGGCCCCATCGAGGTATTCCCAGGCCTGCCGATAGCCCACCGCGCGCAGCGCCGGCAAATCGGCGTACAGATCGCCGCGATCCCGCAGGCGTTCCACTTCGTCCAGGAACCCCGCTGCGAGCATCGCGTCGAAACGCCGTGCGATGCGTTCGCGCGATGCGCCGCGATCGACAGGGACCAGCGCGATTTTCAGGATGCGGAACGGCAGCCGGTTCGCGATGCGCGATCCCGCGTGCAACGCGCTGGGCGTGCGGCCGGAAAGTTCGATGACCTCCAGCGCGCGCTGGATGCGTTGCGCGTCGTTAGGGCGGATGCGGGCGGCGGCAACCGGATCGCGCACGGCGAGCCGCGCGTGCAGCGCCGGCCAGCCCCCGCGCGCGGCTTCGACGCGCAGGCGCTCGCGTACGCCGCCGTCCGCCGACGGCATCGCCGACAGCCCGTATTGCAGCGCGCGGAAATAAAGCCCGGTGCCACCGACCAGCAGCGGCACGCGGCCACGCGCCGTGATGGCTTGCATTGCGGCCAGCGCGTCGTCGCGGAATTGCGCCGCCGAATACGGTTCGGACGGATCGCGGATGTCGACCAGCGCATGCGGGTAGCGCCGCAGCGTTTCCGCAGAAGGCTTGGCCGCGCCGATGTCGAGGCCGCGATAGACCAGCGCCGAATCGACGCTGACCAGATCGACCGAGAATCGCCCGGCCAGCGCGCAGGCCAGCGCGGTCTTGCCCGACGCGGTCGGTCCCATCAGGAAGATCGCGGGCGGTCGGCGGTCGCTGGCGGGAATCTGATGCGGCATGCGCGCGATTGTACGGGCCACGCACGGCGTGCCCCTCGCGGCCGGTCCTATAATGGTCGGATCGACTTCACAGCAAGGCCGACGACATGCCGAACATGATGAGGGCGCTGGTCAAGCGCGACGCCGCCAAGGGCATCTGGATGGAAGAGGTGGAGGTGCCGCAACATGGCGCCAACGAGGTGCTGATCGAGGTCGAGAAGACCGCGATCTGCGGCACCGACCTGCACATCTACAACTGGGACGAATGGGCGCAGCGCACGATCAAGCCCGGGCTGGTGATCGGCCACGAATTCGTCGGCCGGATCGTCGCGGTCGGCGACGAGGTGCGCGGTTACCGCGTCGGCCAGCGCGTCTCGGCCGAGGGCCACATCACCTGTGGCATGTGCCGCAACTGCCGCGCCGGCCGGCCGCACCTGTGCCCCAACACCGTCGGCATCGGCGTGAACCGCAATGGCGCGTTCGCGCAGTACATCGTGATGCCGCAGTCGAACCTGTGGCCGATCCCGGACCAGATTCCGTCGTCGCTGGCGGCGTTCTTCGATCCCTACGGCAATGCCGCGCACTGCG
Organism: Pseudomonadota bacterium; assembly: GCA_021781345.1. Taxonomy (GTDB): domain Bacteria; phylum Pseudomonadota; class Gammaproteobacteria; order Xanthomonadales; family Rhodanobacteraceae; genus 66-474. The sequence goes on along the minus strand of JAJXWZ010000226.1, from coordinate 44,533 downwards.
CGCTGGAATACGACCTGGTCGGCGAGGACGTGCTGATCACCGGCGCTGGCCCGATCGGCGTCATCGCCGCCGGCATCGCGCGCCACGTCGGCGCGCGCAACGTGGTGGTCACCGACGTCAACGACTACCGGTTGAAGCTGGCCGCCGACATGGGCGCGACGCGGGTGGTCAACGTGTCGCGGCAGCCGCTGCGCGAGGTGCTGTCGGAACTGCACATGGAGGGTTTCGACGTCGGCCTGGAGATGAGCGGCAACCCGCGCGCCTTCGCCGACATGCTCGAGTGCATGTACCACGGCGGCAAGGTCGCGCTGCTCGGCATCCTGCCGAACGGCGCCGGCATCGACTGGGACAAGGTGATCTTCAAGGGCCTGACCCTGCACGGCATCTACGGCCGACGCATGTACGAGACCTGGTACAAGATGACCCAGATGCTGCTGACCGGTTTCCCCTTGCAGAAGGTGCTGACCCACCAGATCGCGATCGACGACTTCCAGCAGGGCTTCGACCTGATGGCGTCGGGCGAATGCGGCAAGGTGGTGTGCAGCTGGTAGGCGGCCGCGCCGATCCCGGAGCCACCGATGGAGACACCACCGCCCGAAGCACCGCGGCGCCGGCACTGGAACTGGTTCAAGCGCGAGGCGATCGATCTCGGCGACGTCGCCGTCCAGGTCTTCGCGGTGGTGGTCGGCATCCTGCTTGCCCTGTTCATCAACGACTGGGTCATGCAGCGCCAGCAGCAGGCGAACGTGGACGAAGCCATGCACGCGATCCGCGCCGAGCTGGCGCACAACCGCGTGGTGCTGCGCGATTACGCCAGGCACATGTACCGCATGGCGGCGGCGATGCAGGATTCGCCCCGGAACCGCAACCAGCCGCCCCGGGTTTGCTACCTGTGGAATGAATGGGACGGCATCGGCGGATTGATCCCGCTTGATTCGGCGTACCGGACGTCCATCGCGACGCAGGCGCTGGCCAACATGCCGTTCAAGCAGGCGCAGGTGGTGTCGCAAATCTACGGCCACCAGCAATACATACTAAAAGGGGTCGAGCTCGACACCTCGCTGATGATGCAGCAGCCGCACCCGGTGGACTTCTGCGCCGGGATCGTCGATGAAATCGGCAGGAACGTGATGCAGCTCGACCAGGAATACGCCACGCTGATCGGCCCGGACAGCGCTCCCTCGCCCGAACCGCTGCCCGCCGGGCCCGCATCCGCCATGCCCCCGTCCACGCCATCACCGCAACACCAGGACCCGCCATGACCTATCCCGCACAAGACCGCTTCGCTTCCGAACTCGCCTCGATCCGCGACTCTGGCCTGTACAAGGACGAACGCATCATCACCTCGCCGCAATCGGCCGAGATCACGCTGGCCGACGGCCGCCAGGTGCTGAACTTCTGCGCCAACAACTACCTCGGGCTCGCCGATCATCCGCGCCTGATCGAGGCGGCCAAGCGGGCGCTGGACACGCACGGTTTCGGGATGGCCAGCGTGCGCTTCATCTGCGGTACCCAGGACCTGCACAAACGGCTCGAGGCCGACATCGCCAAATTCTTCGGGACCGACGATTCCATTCTTTACGCGGCCTGCTTCGATGCCAACGGCGGGCTGTTCGAACCGCTGCTGGGCGAGCAGGATGCGATCATTTCCGACGCGCTCAACCACGCCTCGATCATCGACGGCATCCGGCTGTGCAAGGCCAGGCGCTTCCGCTACGCCAACGGCGACGTGGCCGACCTCGAACGCCAGTTGCAGGCTGCCGACGCGGCCGGCGCGCGCACCAAGCTGATCTCGACCGACGGCGTGTTCTCGATGGACGGCGTGGTGGCGCCGCTGGACCGGATCACCGAACTCGCCAAGAAGTACAACGCGCTGGTGCACATCGACGAGTGCCACGCGACCGGCTTCCTCGGCAAGACCGGGCGCGGTTCGGCCGAAGTCCACGGCGTGATGGATCGGATCGACATCTTCACCGGCACGCTGGGCAAGGCGCTGGGCGGCGCGGTCGGCGGCTTCACCACCGGCCGCAGGGAGATCATCGACATGCTGCGACAGCGCTCGCGTCCGTACCTGTTCTCCAACTCGCTGCCGCCGGCGCTGGTGGCGGCCTCGATCGAAGTGCTGAAGATGCTTGACGAGGCCGGCGACCTGCGCGAAAAGCTGGTGGAAAACACGCGCTATTTCCGCGATGCGATGACCAAGGCAGGCTTCGACATCCGGCCCGGCAACCACCCGATCGTGCCGGTGATGACCCACGATGCCAAGCTCGCGCAGGCGATGGCCGCGGGGCTGCTGGACGAAGGCATCTACGCGATCGGGTTTTTCTTCCCGGTGGTGCCGGAGGGCAAGGCGCGCATCCGCACCCAGATGTGTGCGGCGCACACGCAAGAGCACCTCGACCGCGCGATCGCGGCGTTCACCAAGGTCGGCCGGGCGACGGGCTTGCTGAAAAGCTGACGATCAGCGCGTCAGCAACCGAGCCTTGCCGATCGCCCACAGGCCGTCGCGCGGATCGCCGGTCGCGTAGATGCACAGGTCATGCGTCCCGGAGGTCGGTGGAATGCCCGCCGTCAACGTCGTCTGCAACGGCGTGCGCGTCGCCGATGCCAGCGGCAGCGTCGCCAGCAACGGGCCATCGCAGGAATCTTCATGGACCTGGAATTCGCCGGCAGGCGAGGCCTTCGGCCGCACCACGACTTTCGCGGCGTCGGTCCACAGCGCGAAGTTCCACGGCAGGTTGCCGACCGTCAGCGCGATGCGCCGCACGCCATCCAGCGGCGCATGCGGCCACAGCCAGCACATGTTTTCGATGTCGAGCCTGTACACGGGGCGCGCACCGTGCAACGGACGAACGTCTTGCAGCCGCAGCACGAGCTGGTTCCCGCAGGCATCGAGCTGGTCGCTGTTGCGGGTCAGCAGCGCCGCCGCATCGACCGCTTGCGCGCGGGGCGCGGCCAGTTGGAATCCATCGGGCGCGAACGTCGCCGCGCGCAGCGTGGTCGGTCGGTCCGCCGCGAACGACAGCGGCCGGGTGTAGCGCGTCGAGTCGACGCCCGGCATGGAACCGTCGGTGGTGTAGCGGATCGTGCCGAAATCCGCCTGGTCGGACAATGCGACGTCGATGGCGTTGCCGGTAACCGCCTTCAACGCGAACGCCGGCGCGAACGCGCTGTCGGCGTAGTCGATGCCGAGCGCGCGGTAGCGCGCGAGTTCGGCCGGCATGCGCGCAAGGAACCCGTGCCAGTCGTGCGCCGCGGCCGGCGACCATGCGACCTCCGACAGCGCGGCGATGCGCGGGAATACCGCGTGCTGGACACGCGCGAAGGTCGGCATGTACTCGGTCCAGAGATTGGCCTGCACGCCCAGGATGTGGCTCGCCTGCGCCGCGGTCGCGCCGGGCGGCAGCGGGTCGTAATCGTAAACATCTTTGAGCGATTCCACGTCGGGCCGGCCCGGTGGCTCGTCGTGCAAATCCGACTGGTAGTGGTCCAGGTACAACGTGGGCGAGGACGCCATCACCACGTCGTGGCCCTGCTCGATCGCCTGCAACGCGCCGACCGGCGCATGCCAGGACATCACCACCGCGGAGGCCGGGGCCCGGCCCTTGAGGATTTCGTCCCAGCCCACTGCGGTGCGTCCGTGCCGGGCCAGATAGTCGGCGACCTGCGTGGTGAACCAGCCCTGCAGCTGGTCCATGTCCTTGAGGCCCAGCTGATGCATCCGCGCGCGCACCGCCGGCGAGGCATTCCACTGGTCCTTGGCCGCCTCGTCGCCACCGATGTGGATGTACTTCGACGGGAACAGCTTCATCACCTCAGCGAGCACGTTGTCGAGGAAATGCAGCGTGCGCGCGTCGGGCGCGAGCAGCCAGGTGTTGATGCCCCAGTCGGTCGACACCGGCGGTCGCTTGCCGGTCACGCCCAGCCACGGATACGACGCGATGGCTGCCTGCGCGTGGCCGGGAATGTCGATTTCCGGCACCACCGTGACGAAGCGTTCGGCCGCGTAACGCACGATTTCGCGCACGTCCGCCTCGGTGTAGAAACCGCAGTACGGCTTGTCGGGTGAACCAGTCAGTGCCGCGTCCGGACCAACCGCCTTGCGGCACGCACCGATGCGTGTGAGTTCGGGATAGCGCGGAACCTGCAATCGCCAGCCCTGGTCGTCGGTCAGGTGCCAGTGCAGCATGTTCAATTTCTGCAGCGACATCCAGTCGATCAGCTTTTCGATGTCGGCGACGCTCTGGAAGTGCCGCGCCGAGTCCAGCATCAGGCCGCGCCAGCGGAATCGCGGCCAGTCTTCGATGCTGCCGTCGGCGACGCGCACGGACACATCACGCTTGTCATCCGGTGTCAGGAGCTGCCAGACGGCAACGCTCGCGTAGAACAGCCCGCGTGGCGTGCGCGCCGTGCTCTCGATGCGATCCTCGCCGATCTTGATTCGATATCCCGCGTCGTGGGCGACCCGCGCGTGCGGATCCAGGCGGAACACGATCGTGGCGCGGCTTCGCCGTTGCGGCGCCGAATCCACGCGCAGGTGCAGGCCACGCGTGTGCGCCACCAGCGCGGCGAAGTGTCGCACGACGGCCCGTGCCTGCCCGCCGTGCGTGCCTTGCAGCAGGACCCGGTCGCCGCCGGCCACCGTCACCGAACCGCGCCCCGACGGATGCATCACGGCCGGCTGCGGCAGCAGCGACCACGCGGCTACGGAGGCTGCGGCCTGCGCGACGTGGCACGCACCGAACACGGCGATGGCGATGACAAGCGAGAATCTCGTATGCATGAAGCTGCTCCGGAAACGCCCGTTGAATCGCGGTGTCCGTCTCCGCGGCGATTCACTCCTGCGGCAGGCTGATCGCATACATGTACCACGCCGCGTGCGGCAACCATTGTTCACTCCAGCGCCAGTCGTCGTCCTTGCCGGTCTGGGCATAGCCCAGGTCGAACGCGATGCCGTCGTCTTCCCTGTGCATCCCCGCGGTGATGCCGTTGACGATGGCACCGGGTGCGCTGGTGTATTCCCATGAATCGAAGAATTTGTATTGCACGTTGCGATGGCCGCTGCCGATCAGCATGCAGGTATCGTAGGGGTTGCGCCCGAGGATCCAGTGCAACTGGTTCCACGCATAATCCCGCAGTCTCGCCTGGAAGGCCGGGTCGTCCCCGAACATCGGTGCCGCGACCCGCGCAGCCGCCGCCAGCGAGGCCAGGCGCGCGTCCTCTCCCTGCCACCACGTCCCCGCTGCGCCGTGCGGGAAAAAGAATTTCACTACGGATTGGCCGTCCTTGAGGCGCACCAGCTCACGCGCGTAACCGAACGGATTGTTGACGGCGGCGGTAATGCGCAACTGGAACGCCATTGAGCGACGGATCGCATCGCGCGCTTGCCGCTTGCGCGCGGGCGATGCGATGGCGGCGTACTCGGCCAGTGACACCACCGGCATGCCATCGTCGGTGGCGTTGAAGAACGGCGCGTCGCCGCTGCCGGCGCGCCAGTAACCACGATAACCGTCGCGGGCGGCCAGATGGGCCATCAGGCGTCGGGCCCAGTCGTCGGCTTGCCCGCGCCATCGCCCGTCGTGCGTGGCCCGATACAACTCCGTCGCCGCCAGCAAGGCGCAGAAATCGTCGACGATGTCGGGCTTGCCGTCGTCCAGCACGTCGCGATCGTGGTGCTCGAGGAAACGATAGGCTTCCTCGGCGGTCTCGAGGTAACGCTTGCTGGAGTAGTCGCCATGCTCCGGCAACGTGCTGGCCGCGGCGAGCGCCGCGATCGCCAGGCCGCCACCGGTGCGGAAACTCGCCTCGTAATCGCGCGGCCACTCCGGCTTGCCGGTTTCGGCCGACCCCGCACTGCCTGGCGTAGTCTTGATCACCTGGCGGACGTTGGTCGGCTCGATCAGGCGATCCTTCGCAAGCTTGCCTCGTCCGGGTGCACTGATGCCCTGGTAGAACGAACCACCCGGCACGTGCATGCGGACCAGGAAGTCCGCGCCGTAGGTTGCTTCGTCGCGCAAACGTCGTTCGTACTGGCTGAAGTTCGGATCATGCGTGGCTTCGAGATTGCGCAAGGTCGCGATGAGGGTCCACGCCACCAGCGAAACTTCCTGGTGATTACCCTCGGCTAGGTGCACGCCGTAGTCGCCGGTCGCGGCCAGCCAGCCGCCATGCAGGTCGACGTACGCGGGGCCGGCCGGATCGGGATTCTTCAGACGCGCATCGGCGCGGTCGAAATCGCCGCTGACGCGCTGCCCCTTGAAGTAGTAGATGACGTTCGAGAGCGTGTAGCGTTCGAGAACGCGGTCGGCAATGCGGAACGGGAACGAAAACGCATCGACGTTTCCGCCGACATGTACGCGATAGCGCCCGGGTGTGTCCACGGCGCTGAAATCGATCGTCCAGTAACGCCAGTCGTGCCAGTGGTCGACCTGTCCGGCTAGCTGCGGCACGCCACGCAACACCGTCTCGCCGGTGCGCTCGTCGACGACCTTGAACGCGGTGAACCGGTCGCTGCCGGACCCCTGCACGAGCGCGCGCTTGGGTGCCCGGGTTTCATAGCCGACCTGATCGACCAGCACCAGGGGACGTCGTGGGGCACTGGCCTGCCCCGCATCGATTGCCGGCCGTGCCGTCGCACAGGCCGAGCATCCCAGGAACATCGCCAACGCCATTGCGACCATGCGGCGCGAGCCACCCACGATGTCACCCTCCCGACGGATCCGGCGCCGCGGCATGCGGGCGCCGGATCCGGTCAACTTGCAAAAAAAACGGGCCGGGATGCCATACCGGCCCGCAACGCTGGAGAATCGAACTTGCCTTGCTCGTGATTGGCCCGGGGGATCAGAGCTTGAAATTGACGTTGAAGTAGTACTGGCGGCCGTTCACGTAGAAGGCTTCCGGTGCGGTGCTGAATCCCAGGCCCGCCTGCGCGCCGTTGATGAAGTAGCGCAAGTGCGGGTTGTTGAGGTTCATGGCGTCGAACGAGAAGCTCACGTGGTCGTTGAGCGTGTAGCCCGCCGAGAACGACAGGTAACCCTGTCCGGACTGCCAGTAAGGCAGCAAAGGCATGCCGGCGCCCGAATTGCTCATCACGCCGTCGTAGAACTTCGAGCGGTAGGTGTAGTTGATGCGGGCGTTCCAGTGGGCGTCCTCGTAGTAGACCGACGCGTTGTAGGTGTTCTTCGAGGTCCCGAACAGTGGACGGTTGCCGGCCGCGACGTTGTTGCCGGGCGTGCCGTCGGGGTTGTAAAGGTAGGTACCGCCGGATGAATGGCCTTCGGCGTAGGTATAGTTGACCGACACGCCGAAGTGGTCCCCGATCGGCTGGATGTAGTTCAACGACACGCCCCTCAGGCTGGCGTTGACGTTGATCGGGATGCTGACGAGGTACTGGCTGTAAATCGGCGCGCCCGACGGATTGGTGGCCTTGTTGTAGGTCAGGTAGTTGTTGAGGTAGGTGCCGGTGGTCGAGCCATAGTCGTAGTAGTCGCTCAAATCCATCTGGTACACGCTGGCCGATAACAGGCCGCGCCGGGCGAAATACCACTCCAGTGACGCGCTGAAATTGGTCGAGACGATCGGCTTCAGGCGCGGGTTGGCACCGCTGCCCGCGCCGATGGCGCCTTGCGTTGTCGGATCGCTCAGGCTGAGGAAGCCCGCGAGCTGGTTGTAGTCCTGGCGGGTCAGCGTCTGCGACGCCGAGAAACGGGCCATGAGGTCACCAGCCTGGTCGAGCTTGAAGTTCAGGTTGAAGCTCGGCAAGACCCTGTTGTAGTTGTGCTTGTAGTAGTTCCAGTACCAGCCGCCCGGATAGAACGCGGAATTCAGGTAGGGCCCCGAATAGCTGGCTTCCTGGATGCCCGGGCTGGTGTAGCCGATGTTCTCGCGGGTGGAGACGTAACGCAGGCCGATGTTGCCGGTCCAGCGGTCGCCGCTGAAATTGGCCTGGATGTAGGCCGCGCCGTTCTTCTCCGACATCGAATAGATGTCGTTCGGATAGAACCGCGAGCTGGTGTCGCCGGTCACCGCACGGTTGGCGTACAGCGCGTTCAACTGCGACAACTGGGCCGGGGTCCAGTACCAGATGTTGGTCGGCATCTGGCCCACGCCGACGTTGCTGGCGAAGTCGCCCGGGTAGTTGCCGCCAGCCGGCGGGTAGATGGTGGAGTTCTGGCCGAACTGCACGGCGGACGCGAAGTTGGGGCCCTGGGCCACGGCGGTGGGGCTGTCGTGGTTGTGCTTGGCGTAACGCACGCCGAAATCGAGTGACGACAGTGCACCGGCATCGTCGAAGTCGTATTCGCCGTCGGCCTGGAACCAGCGTTCCTTGTCGACCACGTGGATGCCCTGGTCGCCGAAGATCCAGTCCAGCCCCATGGTGGCCGGATCGAAGGCGGAGTTGTTGCCGCTCATCGACCAGTTGAGCGGCTTGCCGACGCCGTTCATCGAATAGCTGGCGGTTGAGCCGAAGCCGGTATCCATCTCCATCACGTCCTGTACCGGGGTGTTGCCGGTACCGCGGGTGGTGCCCAACTGGAACTTGAAGTCCAGGTTCTGGCTCGCCTGCCAGTCCGCATCGAGGGTGACGAACTGGCTGGACTCGCTCTCGCCCGGGCGCGAGATCATGTCGTAGATGCCCTGCGAGATATTCGCCGCACCCGGCAGGTTGGCGCTGGTCAGGATGTTGCCATGGATCGTCCCGGTCACGGCCTGCTTGGGAAGCTGGTCGCGCGTCCGCAGCATGTAGTTGCGGTTGTAGTCGCTGGCGTCCATCTTGGAGTAGAACGCATCCAGGTTCAGCGTCAGGTTGTCTGTCGGCCGCCACTGCACGTCGATCGACCCGCCCTTGCGCTTGCGCGTCTGGGTGAACAGCGCGGCACCCGGCAGGTTGGGGTAGAACACGCCGGTGCTGGCACTGCCCGGCGTGGCCGCGGACAACCCGAGGGAGGTTGCCGCCACCGAACCGGTCGGAATGTACGAATAGCCGAGGATCTCCTGGCCTTCGCGTTGCAGCGAACGTTCCTCGTAGAAGCCCTGCACCATCACGCCGAAGGTATTGGCGGCGTTCTTCCAGTTGAGCAGGCCACTGAACTGCGGCTTGGTGTCGCCGGGCAGGTCGGCATAGACCGCGCCGAGGCTCGCCTCGGCCGAGAACGGCTTGCTGAAATCCAGCGGCTTGCGCGTGATGATGTCGATGGTGCCGGCCGCGCCGCCTTCCAGCAGCTTGGCCTCCGGACTCATGTGCACCACGACCTGGTTGACGATCTCCGACGGCAGCATCGCGTAGCTGACGCTGCGGGTGCCGCCGCTGCCGAGAATGAACCAGTCTCCGGACGCGACCGAGTGCCCGTTGATCGTGGTCAGGGTGAGCGACGGTGCGCTGCCGCGGATGCTGGCGCGATCGGCCTCGTCGAAGCCGCCTTCGGCGCCGGCCGCGTCGGCGATGTTCACGCCGGGCAACTGGGCGATCGTGTCGGCCACGTTCTTGGCCGGCAACTTGCCGATATCCACCGCGGACACGACTTCGATCTGCGAATTGGACGCGCGCTTGGTTTCCAGCGACAACGCCTGGGCGGCGCGCACGCCGACCACCTGGACGGTCCCCAGTGTCTGCACGCTTTCCTTGCCGGCGGCCTGCTTGTCCTTGGCCGCCTGTGCCTGCTGCGGATTGGTATCGCTGCTCTGGTTTTGCGGCGAAGCGCCCTGCGCCTGGGCCGCTGCTGCGAACAACAGCGCCGTGGCGATGCTCGCTGAAAGCATGCTCTTGCGGAATTTCATGACTTACCCCTTCTCTCGCTCACCCGGTGATGGGTGCCTGGGCACCCGTTGTGGACTTCCGTGGAACCTTCTTCATGCTGCCGTCCCGTCGCCGATGCCGCGACGGCACGCGGGACTGTGCATGTGCTTTTCGAGATACCAATGGGCAGCGCCCATGACGCCGTGGCGGCCGTGCTCGATCAGGCGCACAGGTACGCGCTGCAGGAACTCCCGCATGCCGCCCTTGTTGAGGAACCGCTGCACGAATTCGCTGTGCTGGAGCAACTCGCGGACCTTCGGCAGCACGCCGCCCGCGAGGTACACGCCACCGTCCGCCATGAACGCCATCGCGAGGTTGCCGACGAAACTGCCCAGCACGGCGCAGAACATGGCCACCGTCTCCGCGGCGTCGGCGTCGCTGCCGGCGCAGGCGGCGGCACTCACGGCCTCGGGCGTCGCCAGCCGTGGCGGCCGCCCGCCCAGCGCGCAAAGGGCCGAATACAGTGTCAGCAGCCCCGGGCCGGACAGGATGCGCTCATAGGGAACATACGCGTCGCCGGATGCCATGTGCGCCAGCACCTCGCGTTCGCGTGCGTTGCCCGGCGCGAAATCCATCTGGCCGGCTTCGCTCCCCAGGACGCACACTTCGGGCGGCGCCCCGAGACGCACCGCTGCGCCCAGTCCGGTGCCGGGCCCGATCACGAGAGCGGGCCCCTTCCCGCCGGTTTCGGGACCGCACAACAGCAGGCTGCCGGCGCCCTTGACGTCTTCCAGCGCGTAACCGAGCGCCTCGAAGTCGTTGAGCCACGCTATGTCGTCGAATGCGAGCGCGTCCCGGAGCTGCGATACGCTCACGCGCCAGGCGAGGTTGTCGTTGACGATGGCATCGTCGATGACCTGGCCGGCGCAGGCGATCACGCAGCGCCGCACCGGCAGCGTGGCTTCGCTATCGAGGAAGGCCTTCAGCAATCCGGGAAGCCCCGGGAAATCGGCACAGGCGTACTTGCGATAGGCCAGCACCTCGAAATCGCCGTCGCCGCCGCCGGCCGCACGCATCAGCGCGAGCCGAGCGTGGGTGCCGCCCACGTCCGCGGCCAGGAATACCTCCGTGTGCAGACCGGGTTGCTGGCTGAAATGACTGGCGGCCACACTCATCCTGCTCTCGAGCGCTTGGAATGGGCGCCAGTGTGGTCATGCATGACAACGTTGTCAATTTGCATCGCAACAAATGGACGAACGGGCGCATGCCGACCGAAGAAGCCTTGCAGCCAGTGCCAGAAATGGCTCCAAGCGGTAGTTTCGGGCTCGCGGCCATGCTGCATCGCATCAATGCAATTGCTGTACAGCCGCACTTTTTTTCGATGTCCTTGACATGCGATACTCGGCGCGAGACACGGTTCTGACAACGTTGGTCATCGCACAATCACGATTCTTCGCCGCGCACAAAGGCCCGACCCATGACGAACGCCGCACCTCCGTCGCAACCGTCGCACTACGTCATGTCGATGGTCATCATCGGCGTCCTGTTCTTCATCTTCGGCTTCGTTACCTGGCTCAACTCGTCCCTGATCCTGTTCGTGAAGGTCGGGTTCGACGTGGACAACGTCGGCGCCTTCCTGATCCCGATGGCGTTCTATCTTTCCTACTTCTTCCTCGCGCTGCCTTCGGCCGTGGTGCTCAAGCGCACCGGCATGAAGAAGGGCATGGCCCTGGGCCTGCTGGTCATGGCAGTCGGCGCCATCCTGTTCGCCGTGTTCATGGGCAGCTACGACTACATCGGCGCGCTGCTGGCCCTGTTCGTGCTCGGTGCCGGCCTTGCGCTGTTGCAGACGGCATCCAATCCGTACGTGAGCATCCTGGGGCCGATCGAAAGCGGCGCCAAGCGCGTGGCGATCATGGGTATCTGCAACAAATTCGCCGGCGGCGTGGCTCCCTACGTCTTCGGCGCATTGCTGCTCAGCGGCGCCACGGCCTATGCCACCCGGATCAAGCAGGCCGCCTCACCGCAGGCGCGTGCCATCCTCCAGCACGCGTTCGTGTCGCGCGCGGTGATGCCGTACGTGGTCATGGCGGTGGTACTGACGTTGCTGGCGGTGTGGGTGGTGTTTTCGTCGCTTCCGGACATCAAGCCAGAAAGCAACCTGCAAACCTCCGGCGATCACGCGTCGCGGCGGAGCATCTTCAGTTTTCCGCACCTGTGGCTGGGCGTGCTGTGCCTGTTCATCTACGTGGGCATGGAGGTCATGGCCGGCGACGGCATCGTGATCTACGGGCAGGCTTCGGGGCTGGCGCTCGATACGGCCAAACACCTGACGTCCTGGGTCATGGTCGGCATGCTGATCGGATATCTGGCGGGCGTCGGTTTGACGCCGCGGTTCGTTTCGCAGCAGCGCTACCTGGCGATTTCCGCGTTGCTGGGCGTGCTGTTCGCATTCGGCGCGTGGCGGACCCATGGAACGTTGTCGGTCGGCTTCGTCGCGGCGCTGGGCTTTGCCAACGCCATGATGTGGCCGGCGATCTTCCCGCTCGCAATCAAGGGATTGGGCGATCGAACCGCATTCGGCTCGGCGCTGCTGATCATGGGTATCGCGGGCGGCGCCCTGATTCCACAAATCTTCGTGCACCTCGAGGAAATCATCGACTTCCAGTTAGCCTTCCTGCTGGTCATGGTCCCCGGCTACATTTACATCCTGTTTTACGGAGCGATCGGCCACCGGGCCGGACAATCCGCGCGCGCGCGCGCTGTCGATGCCCCGGCTCCGACGCCCTGAGGCAGGCCGCGCACGGCAACCTGCACGCCACGAGGAGCCATCTTTGGGAACCGCCACCATACGGGACGTCGCGAAACAGGCCCGGGTATCGCTGAAGACCGTATCGCGGGTGATCAACCGCGAGGGTTCGGTGCGCGACGAAACGCGCGAACGCGTGCTGCGCGCCATCGAACAACTCGGCTATCGTCCCGACCTGTCGGCACGCAGCCTGCGCAGCGCCAAGGCCTACGCGATCGGGCTTGTCTACGACAACCCCAATCCCTACTACATCATCGCGGTGCAACAGGGCGCCCTCGCGGCCTGCCGCGAGATGGGTTTCGGCCTGCAGATCCATCCGTGCAATTCGCGCGCGCCCAAGCTGGCCGAGGAACTGCGTGACCTGGTGCACCGGTCGCGCCTCGCGGGCCTGGTACTGGCGCCGCCGATGTCCGAGCGCATGGGGTTGTTGCGTGAACTCGCGGCGTACGACATCCCGCTGGTGCGCATCATCTCGGCCGCCGAGGACCCGCGCGACGGCTTCCCGTGCGTGTTCGTCGATGACCGCGATGCCGCCTACGCGATCACTGCCTACCTGATCCAGCTGGGGCACGTGCGCATCGGCTTCCTTTGGGGCGGCAAGCAGCATCGCTCGAGCCCGGAACGCTACAAGGGTTACGAAAAGGCCCTGCATGACTACGGCGTGCCGATGTCGGAAGAGCTCGTGCTGGAAGGCGATTATTCGTTCGACGACGGGTTCCGCGGGGCGCGCCGCCTGCTCGGGCTCGCCGAGCCGCCGACCGCGATCTTCGGTTCCAACGACGAAATCGCGGCAGGCGTCCTCGCGGCCGCAAGGGCGGCCGGCCTGCACGTTCCCTACGACTTGTCCGTGGCCGGGTTCGAGGACAGTCCGTTCTCGCGGCACTCGTGGCCGTCTCTCACGACCTCGCGGCAGCGCACCGAAGTGATCGCCGAGCACGCCACGCGACTGCTGATCGCCGAAATCCATGGTGACGACGTGAAAAACGAGGGCTTTAGTCCCGAACTCGTGGTACGCGGATCGACCGCACCGCCGAGGCCGAGGCCATGACCGCGCCCGATTCCCGAGGCGCGGCCAGACCGGTTCCTGCGGACCTGCGTCCCGAGTCCACGGCCTTGCACCGGGAAGCCGCCGAGGCGGCCGACACCGTGGCGAGGCAACTCGAGCGCAACGACGCCGCGGTCCGTGGACTCGCGGCGACGTTGCGCATGGACACGCCGCCATTCGTGGTCACCTGCGCGCGCGGCAGTTCCGACCATGCGGCGACCTACGCCAAATACGTGATCGAAACGCAGACCGGTTGCGTGACCGCGTCGGCGTCGCCCTCGATCGAGTCGATCTACGCCGTGCCGCTCGCATTGCGGCGGGCGCTGTATCTGGTCATCTCGCAATCGGGCGCCAGCCCGGACCTGCTGCGCAGCGCTGAGGCCGCGCGCAAGGCCGGCGCGCATGTGTGTGCGCTGGTCAACGCGGAGAACTCGCCGCTCGCAGCGATCGCCGACACCGTGATCCCGCTGCAGGCGGGCCCGGAACGCAGCGTGGCGGCGACCAAGAGCTTCATCGGATCCATGAGCGCGATCCTGCATCTGGTCGCGCACTGGCGGCAGGATGCGCCGCTGCTCGATGCCCTGCATCGCCTGCCGCAACAGTTGCATCGCGCCTTCGAGCTCGAATGGTCGCCCATGGTCGAGGGCTTGGTGGACCGGGAGGACCTGTTCGTGCTGGGTCGTGGCTACGGCCTCGGCGCGGCGCAGGAGGCCGCACTCAAGCTCAAGGAAACCTGCGCCCTGCACGCCGAGGCATTCAGCAGCGCAGAAGTGCGCCACGGTCCGATGGAACTGGTCGGTCCGCGCTTGCCCGTGTTGCTGTTCGCACAGCAGGACGATGCCCTGTCGGGCGTGATGGCCACCGCACGCGATTTCCGCCGGCGTGGCGCCGCGGTCTGGACCGTCGCACCGGGTGCCACGGGCGACGACGCCTTGCCGATCGTGCCGACCGACCAACCCATGTGCGCGCCGATCCTGGCGATCCAGAGTTTCTATCGTGCCGTGAATGCATTGGCCATCCGGCGCGGCCGCGACCCCGATCATCCGCCGCATCTTGCCAAGGTGACCGAGACCGTCTGATGCGTACGGCACTGGTCAACGCTCGCGTGCTCACGCCCGAGGGTTGGCGTGATGACGCAGCCGTGCTGGTCGAGGATGGCGCGATCGCCGAGATCGCGGCGGCGACGCGCATCGCCGCTGACGTGGACAGGTACGACTTGTCGGGCCGGATGCTGTTGCCCGGGTTCATCGATTGCCAGGTCAACGGCGGCGGCGGCGTACTCTTCAACGACCGCCCCGACGTGGCCGGTATCCGTACGATCGGCGAGGCACACCGGCGTTACGGCACCACCGCGTTCCTGCCGACCCTGATCAGCGACGGCATCGACACGATGCGCGCCGCGATCGCCGCGGTCGATGCCGCGATCGCGGAAGGCGTGCCGGGCGTGCTCGGGATCCATCTCGAGGGCCCGTTCCTCAGCCGCGAACGCAAGGGCGTACACCCGGCCAGGTACCTGCATGCGCCGAGCCCCGATGAATTGCTGCTCGCCGATTCGCTCCAGCAGGGTGTGACGCTGCTGACGCTGGCGCCGGAATGCGTCACGCCCGATGCGATTCGCGGCCTTGCACTATCGGGAGTGATCGTATCGGCGGGTCACTCCGACGCCGATTACGCGACCGTTCGCGCCGCGCTGGACGCAGGCGTGCGCGGCTTCACCCATCTGTACAACGCGATGTCGCCATTGGGCGGCCGTACGCCGGGCATGGTCGGTGCCGCGCTCGACGACCCCGACTCGTGGTGTGGCGTGATCGTCGACGGCCACCATGTCGATCCGGTCAGCCTGCGCATCGCGCTCAAGGCCAAGCCGCGCGGCAAGGTTTTCCTCGTCACTGATGCCATGCCATCCGTGGGTGCGAGCGATCCGTCGTTCGTGTTGAACGGCGAGCGGATCATCGCCCGCGACGGCATCTGCCGGACTGCGAGCGGGACATTGGCGGGCTCCGCGCTCGGCATGATCGAGGCGGTGCGCAACAGCGTGGACATGCTGGGCGTGTCGCTGGAGGAAGCCGTGCGCATGGCTTCGACCTATCCCGCGGATTTTCTCGGCATTGGCGCCACGCGCGGTCGCATCGCGGCCGGATACCAAGCCGATTTCACCGTGGTCGACACCGGCCTGCGCGTGACCGAGACATGGATCGACGGCATGCCGCAGGCGGCCTGACTGAGCGAATCGGCGTCGCCCGGCTCACGAGGCCGTTTCCGACAGCGCGCGGATTTCCCCGTCGGTCAACTTGCGCCAGTCACCCTTGGGCAGGTCGCCCAATTCGAGCGATCCGATCGCCACCCTCAGCAACCGCAACACGTCGTGCCCGCAGGCGGCGAGCATCCGTCGAATCTGCCTGTTGCGTCCCTCGGTCAACACGATTTCTAGCCACGCATTCTTCGCGCCACCCCCGATGATCCGCACGGAATCCGCCGCCAGGCGTTCGCCACGGTCGATCACGCCCGATTGCAGACGCTGCAACGTCGTTCCGTCCGGAAGGCCCCGCACCTGCACGCGATAGGTCTTCGCGATATGCCTCCCGGGGTCGGTGATGCCGGCAGCCCAGGCTGGATCGTTGCTCATGAGCAAAAGACCCTCGCTGGCCTTGTCCAGGCGACCAACCGGCGAAAGCCAGGGCAGTCCGGCGTCACACAACAGCGCATAGACCGTGTCGCGGCCGCGCTCGTCCGATCTGCTGACCACCAGCCCACGCGGTTTGTTGACCGCGATGCAGATGCGTTCGGACGCACGTACCACCTCTCCGTCCATCTCGATCACGTCGATGGCCGGATCGGTCGGCATGTCCGGGTCGCGTACCGATGATCCGTTTACTTTGACGCGACCCGCTTCGATCCGGCGCATGGCTTCGCTCCGCGAACACACGCCCATGCGGGACAACACCCGCGCCAGACCGTGCCGAGGTCCGCGAGGCGTTGGCTGGCGACGCGACGGGGACGAAGGACACATAGGGGACTTGCCTCCCTGCGGCCCGCACAAGCCGCACAAAGGAAAAGCCCGGCTTGCGCCGGGCTTTTCCGTTACTGCCGGGAATCTCCGGCACGAGGCCGGATCATCCACGGACGATTTACATGCTGCCGTCCTGGGGCTGCTCGACCTTGAACTCGACACGACGGTTGCGCTGACGGCCAGCCGCGGTCTTGTTGGTGTCGATCGGATCGGCTTCGCCGAAGCCCTTGACCGCGGTGATGCGGCTCGCATCGATGCCGTGCGAAGTCAGGTACTGATCGACGATGTTGGCACGCCGTTCGGACAGGCCCTGATTGTACTTCTCGGTACCGATGGAATCAGTGTAACCGTCGATCTCGATCTTGACCTGCGGGTAGCGATTCAAGGTATCGACTGCCTGGTTCAGGATCGCCAGCGAATCGGATGCCGGCGGCTTCAGCGTCGGGCCGATGTTGTGTTCACCCTTCTTCGGCCGATCGAACTTGAAGTTCACGCCACGCAGGTCGATGACCACGTTCTGTGGCGGCGGCGGAGGCGGCGGAGCAGCCGGCGGAGGCGGCGGCGGAGCAGCCGGCGGCGGAGGCGGCGCCGGATGCCCCATGTTGAACACCAGGCCGATGGTGGCCATGGTATCCAGCCACTGCTTCGGACCGTAGGTGTTCGGCATGCCCGGGCCGGCCAGTCCGGCCAACCGGGCCGAGCTGGTGTCGCGGTAATAACGCGCAGCGATTTCGCCACGCACGGCGACGCGGTCATTGACGTTGTAAAGCACGCCCACGCCGACCGTCGCACCCGGTCCCCAACCACCGGCGTTCATCGTTCCATCGCATCCGCAGACGCCACCGGCCTGGGCCAGTTCCTGCGAAACGGCGGAATGACGCCACATGCCGACGCCGCCCATGATGTAGGGACGCCATTGCGAGGACGGGTCCATGAAGTACCAGCGGCCAGCGACGTCAACGCCCAGCGTTTCCCACTGCTTGCCGGCGCGCGGGGATGAATCCTTGTAATCGGCATTGTCGGACGTGGCTTCCAGATCCAGGGTGAAATGCGGATTCACCCAGAAACCGACACCGAGGCCGCCGATGGGGTCCGCCTGCACCTTGCGGGAGCTGTCACCGACTGCCACGCCGATGCGCGGCACGATGTACCAGTTGCTGTAGTTCGGGTTTGCCAGGCTACCCGTTGTTTCCGCCGCTGCACCCGTGTCCTGTGCGTGCGCGACCGACATCACGCCTACAGTACCCAAGGCCAGCGCGATGACCGCGAACAAGCCGTTACGTTTCATCGGAGAGTCTCCTCGTTGTTGATTCTTCAGGCTCCGGCCAGTTTGGCACGACGCCGTTTTTTTCCGAACTGCAAGATTACTGCGCGGAGAACGGACCAACCAGTCCCTTCCGCCGTTGCAGCGACAGTTTAGCAAAAAACAAACAATTTCGCCGCAGGCTGGCGTATTCGTTCATCTGGAACTCAGGACTGCGGGCTGGTCACGAACAAGTTCATGAAATGCGTTATCGACATGCCCAACATGTGCGCATCTTGTTCACATACCTGAATGATTTCATTGGCCTGTGCCTGTGGCAGACATCCCCTCACGGCCTGGCGGTACTTGTCGAGCAGGACCGGAATCCCCTCGGCGCGTCGTCGGCGATGGCCGATCGGGTAGTCGATTGAAACCTTCTCGGTTCGGGTGCCGTCCTTGAAAAAAACCTGCACGGAATTGCCGATATACCGCTTGTCGGGATCGAAATAATCCTGGGTGAATCGCGGGTTTTCGGTGACCGTCATTTTCTCGCGCAGGGCGTCGATACGGGGATCGGCCGCCACCGTGTCGGTATAGTCTTCAGCGGTCAGGCGACCAAAAATCAAGGGCACCGCCACCATGTACTGGATGCAGTGGTCGCGGTCGGCGTAGTTGGCCAGCGGCCCGGTCTTGTCGATGATGCGCGCGCCGGCTTCCTGCGTTTCGATCTGGATGCGTTCGATGTCGTCGATCCGGCCGCGCACTTCCGGATGCAGCTCCATGGCGCACTCCACTGCCGTCTGGGCGTGGAACTCGGCCGGATAGGAGATCTTGAACAGCACGTTTTCCATCACGTAGGAGCCGAACGGTCGCTCGAACTCGAATGCCTTGCCGCCGAAGGCGACGTCGTAGAAACCCCAAGTCTTGGCACTCAACGCCGACGGGTAACTCGGCTCGTCGGTGGTCAGCGCGTTCAACGCATGGATGACGGCGCGCCGGCACGCATCGCCCGCGGCCCAGCTCTTGCGGGGCCCGGTGTTGGGCGCGTGCCGGTAGGTGCGCAAGGAGCCGTTGTCGATCCAGCTGTTCGAGACAGCGGTGATGATCTGCTCGCGATTGCCTCCCAGCATCGCGGTCGCCACCGCGGTCGAGGCCAGCCGCACCAGGATCACGTGGTCCATCCCGGCCCGGTTGAAGGAATTCTTCAACGCGTAGCAACCCTGGATCTCGTGCGCCTTGATCGCCCAACCCAGCGCATCACGCACTGTCATCGGCTTGCCGCCGTTGCGAAGGTTCAGGCGCGACAACCAATCGGCAACCGCCAGCACCGCGCCGAGGTTGTCCGAGGGATGTCCCCATTCGGCCGCCAGCCAGGTATCGTTGAAATCCAGCCAGCGGATCTGGGTTCCGATGCAGAACGCCGCCTGCGCGGGATCCAGTTCCAGCGAGGTGCCCGGCACGCGTGCGCCGTCGGCGAGCGTGGCGCCCGGCACGATCGGGGCCAGGTGCTTCACGCATTGCGGAAACTTCATCGCCAGCAACGCGCAACCCAGCGCATCCAGCAGCATGTAGCGCGCCGTGTTCCAGGCTTCCTCGGACCCGACGCGGTAGTCGAGCACGTAATCGGCCACGTCGACCAACGGCTGGTCGGGCGCGGGACGGGTTGCGGAACGGATGTCGGCGTGACTCACTGGATTTCCTGCCCTGGTTTGCAAAAACGCGGACCGGCTATTTTGCCAGACCCCGGAACCCTTGACGCTCCGCGCGCCACACCCCAACATTGGGCTTGTTGTCCCGAAGGGGAGTAGCACCGGACGCGGCATGCATCGCCCGTTCGCGTGGCGATCGTCAACACGGGTGCCGAACGACACCCCGGTCACCACGGCGGTCGCCCGACCCGCGCGCGAGACTTTCGACATCCCGTGCCGCGCTTGCGGCGGCGGGAGGATCGATCGTTGCACGCGCCGGAGTACTGCATGTCCGCATTCGAAGCCGTCTTCCACACCCCGCTGAATGCCGCGTTCTGGAGCGGCCTCGGCTCGATCATACTGATCGATCTGGTGCTGGCCGGCGACAACGCGATCGTGATCGCGCTGGCAGCACGCAACCTGCCCCGGCACCACCAGTTCCGCGCGATCTTCTGGGGTACGGTCGGTGCCATCGCGGTGCGCGTGGCGATGACCGCCGGCGTGATATGGCTGCTGAAGATCCCGGGCCTGATGCTGGTCGGCGGAATCGTCCTGATTCCCATCGCCTGGCGTCTGCTCAGGCAGGACGAGGAGCAGAATCCGCGCGCCGGTCGCCGGATCATGGGGTTCTGGAGCGCGATCGGCACGATCATGCTTGCCGACGCATTGATGGGCCTCGACAACGTGCTGGCGATCGCCGGCGCCTCGGGTGGCCGTCTCGGCCTGGTGGTGCTGGGGCTGCTGGTCAGCGTGCCACTGGTGGTGTGGGGCTCCACGCTGTTGCTGAAACTGATCGAGCGCCATCCCGTGATCATCTACATCGGCGCCGCGGCGATCGCATGGACCGCCGCGCGCATGATCACGCGCGACGACGTGGTGAAGGCATGGTTCGACGCGCACGACCCGCTGCGCTACGTGGTGGACGTCGTGCTGGTACTCGGCGTCACCGGCGCGGGCCTGTGGCGGCGCCGGCGCGCGCGCACCCGCTGACGGCAGCGTACCTGGTCGCCGCCTGAATCCCGGACTCCTCGCCGGACACGCCGTGGGCGGGCCGTGCATTCGCAGCCTCAGCGGGCGGTGTAACCGCCGTCGATCAACAGCTCGGCGCCGGTGACGAAGCGCGCTTCGTCGGAAGCGAGGTACACCACGCCCCAGGCGATGTCGTCGGGTTCGCCCATGTGCCCGAGCGGATGCAGTGCACCGATTTCGCGCCGGTGCTGATCGAGGTCGCCGCCCTGACCGCGCAGGAACTGCTCCACCATGTCGGTCCAGATGAACCCCGGGTGCACCGAGTTCACGCGGATGCGGTCGCCGGCATACAGCATCGCATCGGTCTTGCTCATCAACCGGACGGCACCCTTGGACGCGTGGTATGGCGGCGAATCCGCCGCGCCGACCAGTCCATAGATCGAGGACAGGTTGATGATGCTGCCGCCGCCGGCCTTGCGCAGGTGCGCGATCGCGTGCTTTGTGCAGAAGAAAACGCCCTTCACGTTGATGGCCTGCACGTGGTCCCACTCGGCTTCGCTCAGCTCGTGGGTGGGCTTGTTGGCACCGGCGATGCCGGCATTGTTGACCAGCACGTCGATGCGGCCGAAGGCCTCGGCGACGCCGGCCACCAGGCCGGCCACTTCGGCCTCGACGCTGACATCGCAATGGAACCGGCGCACGTCCAGCCCCTTGGCGCGCAATTCCGCTTCGCGCGCCGCGGCCTGTGCGTCCAGCACGTCGGCCATCGCCACGCGGGCGCCTTCCTCGGCCATGCGCCTCACGCAGGCAAGCCCGATGCCCTGCGCACCCCCGGTCACGATCGCGACCTTGCCCGCCAACCTGTCCATGCGTCGTCCTCCGCAATTCGCGACAGGATGGAGCACGAACACCCGCGCTTGTTGACGTGCATCAACGAAACCGCACCTGCCTGCCACGGTCAGAACGAAGCGTCAGGCCCTGCAAGGAAGGCCAGCTCGGCGGTCGTCGAGGCACGCCCTAGCGCCGCGTTGCGGTGCGGGTATCGACCGAAGCGGTCGATGATTGCCTTGTGCTTCAGCTCGTAGGCGTGGTTGCGCTCGAGGCCGGGTTGCCGGAACAGGCGTTCGGCCTCTACGTGGATCGCGCGTGACTCGGAGTGCATGAACGGCGTGTACAGGAACAGGCGCCGCGGCGCCGGCAACTCGCGATCGGCGCCGGCGCGAACCGCCTCCTGCCCAAGCACAAGCGCCATCCCGTCGCTCGCGAAGGCCCGTGCGTCATCGCGGAACAGGTTCCGCGAGAACTGGTCCAGCACGATGATCTCCGCCAGCCTGCCGTCTGGCGAGTCGCGCCACGCCGTCAGTTCGGCACGCGCGGCCATGGCATGAAGGTCGGCGAACTTCTCGCGGATCAGGGCATCGAAAGCGGCGTCCTTGGCGAAATGCTGCTCGGGGGTTGCCTCTTCGAACCAGAAATCCACGACGTCACGGGGATCCATGCGCGTGGCTCACAGCCAGCTCTTCGAGGTCTTTTCGCGGAACGCATCGGCCATCGATTGATTGTCGAAGCCGGCCGGCGCTTCGCCATTGGCGGCATAGAGGTAGATCGCGACCTGGTAAATGGTCTGCAAGGTGGACTGCACCAGTGCCAGCGCCACCAGCCAAACCACCAGGACGGCACCGACCGGGAGCAGCACCGCCGGACCGGCCTTGATCGCGAGGAAGAACACGATCAGCGCGGGCACGATCCCGAACAGCCCGAAGATCAGGCCGAAGCCCACGTTGCCGATGATCTGTTCGCCCCACGTACGCTTGAGCATCTCCACCGAGTGCTTGTAGGACTCGATCGGGCCGCTGCCCTCGGCCACCAGCACCGGCACCACCAGGAACGAGGTCACCGACCAGGCCATGCCGAGCAGGCCGACCACCAGGCGGCCGACGAACCCCACTTTCTGCTCCAGCAGGCGCAACAGCATCCCGACGGTACTGGTCAGCAACGCCCAGCCCAGAATCTGCGGCAGGCGCTGCCACGCGAACGCCAGCCCGTATCCGATGGTCGGTTGTCCGCCGTCGATCTGTTTCAGGACGCAGGCGATCAGCGCGGAATTGAAGAATACGATCACGAAGTAGTCGAGGAAGTAGAACACGAACATCGCCACGTACATCGGTAGTGACCACTGCACCGGTCCTTCGGGCCTCGGATGCCCGCCAAACGCTACGAACATCGGCACCGCGAACAGCGCGATGACCACCGCCAGGGCCATGCCCGAGATGACCGGAAACACGATCAGGCGCTTGTCCTGCCTGAGCATCCGCCAGGACGCGCCCATCAACTGCCAGGTACGTGCGAACTTGCCCATGTCGGCATTTCCCCGTTGTGGTTGAGGCATGGCGGCGTCGCCGGTGACGCCGTCATCGTCGCGCAAGCACTACTTCAGGTGTTTCTGCATCCAGCCCACCCAGCGCCGGTACACGTCGGTCTGCTGCACGATGTCGCCGGGGAAATGGGTGTCGGCCGGATACGCCCAGAACTCCACGGTAACGCCATTGTCGCGCAACGCGTGGTACCACTCGAAACTGTTGACCAGCGGCACGTTGGGATCGCCCACGTCGCCCATGATCAGGGTCGGCGCCTTCACGTTGCGCGCATACATGATTGGTGATTGCTTGCGCCAGATGTCCCAGTACTTTTCGGTCCACGGCGAACCGCCGAAGAAATACAGGTCGCCGGTCTGGTAGTACGCGATCGTGTAGTCCATCACCCAGTCGGTCAGCGCCGCGCCGGACACAGCGGCCTTCCAGACGTCGTAGTGACCGGTCAGCCAGGTCGTCATGTAGCCGCCGTACGACCAGCCCGATACCCCGATGCGTGACGTGTCGACATTGCCGAGTTTCTCGACCGCCGCCAGGCCGGCCATCACGTCCTTGCCGGGACCCTCGCCGGTATCGCGGTAGATCGCGTGCTGGTAGGCATCGCCCAGGTTGGTACTGCCGCGATAGTTGGGCTGGAAGACCAGGAACCCCGCCGCCGACAGCAACTGCGGCAGCGGAGAGAAAACCTGCGTGGACGCGCCCTCGGGTCCGCCATGGATCACCAGCACCAGCGGATACTTCCCGCCCTTGCGGTAATCCAGCGGATAGGTCAGCACGCCGTCCTCGTCGAAACCGTCCAGCGTCCACTGAACCGACTCGCTGCGACCCTGGTCAAGCTTGTCCACGAACGCATTGACGTCGGTCAGCCGCCGCGGCTTCGATGTCACCGAACGCATCACGTAAAGCTCGCCCGGATGCGTCGGCGTCGAACCGACGAAGGCGATTTCGCCGTTGTGCGCGACGTCCAACTGGCTGCTCGATTCGACGTTGCCGAGATGCAGCAACCTGGCCACACCCGAGATCGGCTGTTCCCACAACACCGAATGCGTGCCGAGTTCGCCCTGCAACAGCAGCGCCCTGCCGTTCGGCAACCACGCGTAGGCATTGAAGTTGCGCGCCAGCGCCGCCGTGACATCGCACGCCGCGCCGATCCCGCCGACGTAAACCGCGTTGCCGTTGTTCTCGTCGCCGTCTCGCGGGCGCATGAAGGCGTACAGGCTGCCGCTGCGTGCGTAGGCGAAATCGCTGGATTCCTGCTGCGTGACCAGCGCGACCGGCTCGCCCTTGCCGTCCGCGGGCACGGCGTCGATCACCGAATGGAACGAAGGACCCCAGTAGGGTCCCGGAAACCGCGTGAACACAATGCGCTTGCCGTCGGTACTCCACGCCAGCGGCGTCGCGCCCTGCTGGTCCGTCTGCAGCGAAAAATCGCCGTGCGTCAGGCGCATCGGCTTGCCGCCGGCCGCGTTGACCACCCAAAGGTGCCAGGGCGCGAGCGACTTGCGCAGCAGGAAGTTGCCGCTGGTGACCTGGAATGCCTTGTCGTGGGCCTTGATCGCCTTCTCGTTGACCGGCGGATCCTGCGTGACATAGGCGATGCGGCTGCCGTTGGGGCTCCAGGTGAACTCGTCGACGCCCTGCTTGGCTTCGGTGATGCGTTGCGCGTCGCCACCCGCCAGCGGTAGCACGTAGATCTGCGCCTGTTTGGTCTTGGGATCGTTGGCCAGGAAAGCCAGGCGCGTGCCGTCCGGCGACCAGCGCGGCGAGGATACGCCTTCCCGATCATGGGTCAGGGCGCGCTTGGTGCCGGAGCCGACGGCCACCAGGTCGATCTCGTTGTCGCGCTTGTCGGTCTTCCAGACCGGCGTGGACACGACGATGGCCACGGACTTGCCATCGGGCGAAAATTGCGGATCGGACAGCCGGACCAGCTTCCGCAGGTCGTCGAGCCGGAAGGGGGCGGCCGCCCACGATGCCAGGGGCAGGCCGACCAGGGCCACCGCAATCGCCACCAGGCACCAGCCATGCAAACGTTTCATGACACCCCCGCCTTGATCCCCTGCGCCGCCGCGGGCGCGTTCCGGCAAGCATAACGCGCGCCACACTTGCCGACACCACGCCGCGGCGGCATGCTCGCCGCAATGACCATGCCCGATAGCGCCTTTCCGCACCTGTTCGCGCCGCTCGACCTCGGCTTCTGCGCATTGCCCAACCGCGTACTAATGGGCTCGATGCACACCGGTCTGGAGGACCACGCACGCGATTTCGGAAAACTCGCGGAATACTTCGCGGCGCGCGCGCGCGGCGGGGTCGGGCTGATGGTCACGGGCGGATTCTCGCCCAACGTCGCAGGCTGGCTGAAGCCGTTTTCCAGCCGCTTGTCCTCGCGTTGGCAAGTGGCGCCGCACCGCCGCATCACCGATGCCGTGCACGCCGCGGGCGGACGCATCTGCCTGCAGATCCTGCACGCGGGCCGCTACGGCTATCACCCGCTGTCCGTGGCACCTTCGAGGATCAAGTCGCCGATCACCCCATTCACGCCGCGCGCGCTTTCGGATTCCGGGGTCGAACGCACCATCCGCGCGTTCGCGCGCTGTGCCGGCCTGGCGCGGGACGCCGGTTACGACGGCGTCGAGATCATGGGCAGCGAGGGTTACCTGATCAACCAGTTCCTGGCCGAGCGCAGCAACCGGCGCACGGACCGCTGGGGCGGCTCCGCCGACAACCGGATGCGCTTCCCGGTCGAAATCGTGCGGCGCGTGCGCGAGGCGGTCGGCCAGGATTTCATCATCATCTACCGCCTGTCGATGCTGGACCTGGTCGAGCGCGCCCAGGCCTGGGACGAAATCGTGGCACTTGCAAGGCAGGTCGAGGCCGCCGGCGCCACCCTGATCAACACCGGCATCGGCTGGCACGAGGCGCGCATCCCGACCATCGTGACCAGCGTGCCGCGAGCGGGATTCACCTGGGTGACGCGGCGCATGAAGGAACACGTGCGCATCCCGCTGGTCACCACCAACCGCATCAACATGCCCGAGGTCGCCGAGTCGGTGCTGGCACGCGGCGACGCCGACATGGTGTCGATGGCGCGTCCGCTGCTGGCCGATCCCGCATGGGCGGCCAAGGCGCGCGCGGGTCGCGCGGCGGCGATCAACCCCTGCATCGCCTGCAACCAGGCCTGCCTCGACCATGTGTTCGAGAACCGGCGCGCAAGCTGCTTGATGAACCCGCGTGCATGTTTCGAAACCGAGTTGGTCGCAACCCCCGCCCGGCAGGCAAGGCGTTATGCCGTGGTCGGCGCCGGCCCGGCCGGACTCACCGCGGCGATCACCCTGGCGCAGCGTGGCCACGCGGTAGCCCTGTACGAGCAGGCGGACGCCATCGGCGGCCAGTTCAACCTCGCCCGACGCATTCCGGGCAAGGAGGAATACGACGAACCGATGCGCTACTGGAACCACATGCTCGCGGAACTCGGGGTCGAGGTGCACCTCGGCGCGCGCGCCGATGCGGGCATGCTGCAGGCTCGCCAGTTCGATGCCGTGATCGTCGCGACCGGCGTCACGCCGCGCGATCCGCGCATTCCGGGCCAGGATCATCCGATGGTGTTGGATTACCACGACGCCGTCGCGGGCGATCGCGAAATCGGCAGACGTGTCGCGATCGTCGGCGCCGGCGGCATCGGCTTCGACGTGGCCGAATTCCTGACCCAGCCCTCGCCCTCGCCGACCACCGACATCGCGCGCTGGACGCGCGAATGGGGCGTGGACACCTCGTTCGCACACCGCGGCGGACTCGACAAACCCGAGATCGAACCTTCTCCGCGCGAGGTGTGGCTGCTGCAACGCACGCCCGGCAGGCCGGGCAGGCGCCTCAACAAGACCACCGGCTGGGTCCATCGCGCCGCGCTCAAGGACAAGGGCGTGAAGATGCTCGGCGGCGTGACCTACGAGCGCATCGACGATACGGGATTGCACGTCACGATCGAAGGCGAGCCGCAGAC
This sequence comes from Pseudomonadota bacterium, assembly GCA_021781345.1. Classification (GTDB taxonomy): domain Bacteria; phylum Pseudomonadota; class Gammaproteobacteria; order Xanthomonadales; family Rhodanobacteraceae; genus 66-474. The sequence continues at coordinate 17,661 of JAJXWZ010000226.1, read as the reverse complement.
ACTCGCGGTGGACAACGTGGTCATCTGTGCCGGCCAGGTGTCCAACCGCACGCTGGCCGATGAACTGGAGGCGCTGGGCATCACGGTGCACGTGATCGGCGGCGCCGACGTCGCGGCCGAGCTCGATGCCAAGCGCGCGATCAGACAGGCGACCGCACTCGCCGACGCACTCTGACGCGTCGTTCGCCGGCGCGAACGCTGAGTTCACGCCGGCGGCTTGATACGCGCGTCGCCGGCACGCATATTCAATCGATGTTCAATCGTGCAAGGAGTTGTTGATGAAACTGTATACGTCGCCCGGCGCCTGCTCGATGGCCGACCACATCGTGCTGGAATGGATCGGACAGCCGTATTCCGCCCACATCGTGAGCGGCGAGGAACGCGCCACCCCCGAATTCCGCAAGCTCAATCCCGCCGGCGCGGTGCCCGTGTTCGAGGACGGTGACTGGGTGCTGACCCAGAACGCCGCGATCCTCAACTACCTCGCTGATCGGTTCCCGCATGCCGGCCTTGGCGGCGACGGCACGCCCAAGGGCCGCGCGGAGGTGAACCGCTGGCTGGGATTCCTCAACGCCGACGTGCATCCGGCGTTCAAGCCGCTGTTCGGCGCGACCCGTTATCTGGAAGAGCAGGCAACGATCGAGAAGACCCAGGACAACGCCCGCAACCAATTGCGCGGCCACTTCGAGCGCTGCGATGCACGACTCGGCAAGCATGATTGGCTGGCCGGCACGCGCTCCATCGCCGATCCCTACCTGTTCGTGATGCTGCGCTGGGCGAAGGGACTCAAGGTCGATCTGTCCGGCCTGGAAAACCTCAAGACGTTCGAGCAACGCATGCGCGACGACGCCGGCGTGCAGAAAGTACTGAAGGACGAAGGCGTCGACCAGGCAGCCTGATCCCCCCACGCGTCCCCGGCACACGGCAAGAGGCCGCGCGATGCGCGGCCTCTTGTTTGCGCGAAAAGCAACCCGTCGCCTGCCCGTCAACGCTTCTCGATGGGCGTGTAGGACCTGTCTTCGGGTCCCGTGTAATTCGCGCTCGGACGGATGATCTTGCCGTCGCTGCGCTGCTCCATCACGTGCGCGCACCAACCCGACGTCCGCGCGATCACGAATAGCGGCGTGAACATCGCGGTCGGCACGCCCAGCATGTGGTACGCGCTGGCCGAGTACCAGTCGAGGTTCGGGAACATCTTCTTGAGCTCCATCATCACGTTCTCGATCCGCTCGGACACCTCGAACAGGCGCGGGTTGCCACCGTCGGTGCACAACTTGCGCGAGATTTCCTTGATGATCGGGTTGCGCGGATCGCCGATGGTGTAGACCGGGTGGCCGAAGCCGATCACGATTTCCTTGTTGGAGACGCGCTGGCGGATGTCGGCTTCGGCCTCGTCGGCGGTGCGGTAGCGGCTGATGATTTCCATGGCCACTTCATTGGCGCCGCCGTGCTTGGGGCCGCGCAGCGCGCCGATCGCGCCGGTGATGGCCGAATACATGTCCGCGCCCGTGCCCGCGATCACGCGCGCGGTGAAGGTCGAGGCGTTGAATTCGTGCTCGGCGTAGAGGATCAGCGACTTGTCGAGCGCGTTGGCGTGGAGTTCGCTGGGCGGCTTGCCGTGCAGCAGGTGCAGGAAGTGTGCTGCGATGGTCTCGTCGTCGGTCTCGACGTCGATGCGGCGGCCGTTGTGCGAAAAGTGGTACCAGTAGAGCAGCACCGACCCGAAGCTCGCCATCAGGCGATCGGCGATGTCGCGCGCGCCGGTGACGTTGTGATCGCCCGCCTCGGGCAACACCGTGCCAAGCACCGAGCAACCCGTGCGCATCACGTCCATCGGATGCGTCGAGGCCGGCAGCAATTCCAGCGCGGCCTTGACCGGCTGCGGCAGGCCGCGCAGGCGCCGGAGCTTCGCGCGATAGGCATTCAATTCCGCCCAGGTCGGCAGGTGCTCGTGCACCAGCAGGTGCGCGACTTCCTCGAACGTCGCCTTGGTCGCGAGGTCGTGGATGTCGAAGCCGCGGTAGTGCAGGTCGTTGCCGCTGCGGCCGACCGTGCACAACGCCGTGTTGCCTGCGGCGACGCCGGAAAGCGCCACCGATTTCTTGGCCTTGGGAAGAACCTGCGCGTTGTCGCTCATCACTTCACTCCTCGTTGATTCAGACTTCATCCGCGCCCGCCTGCCAGCGACTCAGCCGTCGAACTGCACGGCGGCCGGCAAGCGGGGACATCGGGAAACCGTCCTGCGTTTCGTTCTCGAATCGGGTCGGTATTCCAGCATCCAGCTCTCGCCGAGCGTGGACGAGTAGCACACCCGTGCTTCGGCATGCAGTTTCTGCCAGCCCGACACGAAGGCATTGATATCCGTGGCCGTCGTGAACTGGATCCAGTGGATCTTGTCTCCCGGTGCAAGCACCATCCGGTTCAGCGTACCCATCACGACTTCGCCCGCGGGCTTGAACCCCATCAAATGTTGCAGCGCATGCCAGCTTTCCACGGGCTTGCCCGCGACCAGCACCTGCACGCTGCGCACGATGACCGGACCCACGCCGCTGTTGACCGCGATGAGTTCGTATTGCCCTTCGGCGTTGTCCTTGCCCATCTGCAAATACGGCCACACCTGGGCCCGCACCTGCTGGCGCTGGATGTATGCGGTGTAGCCGGCGACCACCAAAGCCAAAAGGCCGACCAGGGACGCGATGATCGCCGCGAGCGCGTCCCAACGAATGGCGCGCCTCGCGGCGGCTGCCGATTCGTCCGGATTGGGCGGGCGTTCGTGCATCGGCTCTGCGACTCACTTCTTCCCGGCAAACAGCTCGTCGAGCTTGTCTTCGTAGGCGTGGTAGCCGAGGAAATCGTAAAGCTCCTCGCGCGTCTGCATCTGCGGGACGACGGCTTTCTGGGTGCCCTCGCGACGCACGGTTTCATAGAAACCCAGCGCGGCCTTGTTCATCGCGCGATAGGCGCCGCAGCAGTACAGCGCGATGTCCACGTTCGCCGAACGCAATTCGTCCACGGTGAAGAACGGCGTCGCACCGAACTCGGTAAGGTTGGCCAGGATCGGCACCTTCACCGCGGCCTTGAACCTGCGGTAATCGTCGAGCGTCTTCATGGCCTCGGGGAAAATCATGTCGGCGCCGGCCTCGACGTAGGCCACGGCGCGCTCGATCGCGCTGTCGATGCCTTCGACCGCGGCTGCGTCGGTGCGCGCCATCAGCACGAAATCCCCATCGGTCTTCGCGTCCACTGCCGCCTTCACGCGATCGACCATTTCATCCTTGGACACCACTTCCTTGCCGGGACGATGGCCGCAACGCTTCTGCCCGACCTGGTCCTCCATGTGCACGGCGGCGACGCCCGCGCGTTCGAACGATCGAATGCTGCGCGCGATGTTGAAGGCGCCACCCCAGCCGGTGTCGATGTCGACCAGCAGCGGCAACCGCGTGGCCTCGACGATGCGGCGCGCGTCGGTCAACACGTCTTCCATGGTCGAGACGCCGAGATCGGGCATGCCCAGCGAATTGGCGGCCACGCCACCACCGGACAGGTACAGCGCCTTGTAGCCCACGCGTTTCGCCATCAAGCCGGCGTACGCCGTGATGGCACCCACCACCTGCAGTGGTGATTCGGTGGCGAGCGCGGCGCGGAAGCGCGCGCCGGCGGAAGCAGATGCGCTCATGCGGACTCCGGCAAAACCGCGATTTTAGCCGATCCGGACCGGCGCGACCCGCGCGGATGCCCGACACATGGAACGTGGACGGACACCGCAAGCGATGTCCGTCCACGCAATCACTGCACCGGATCCGTGCAAATCCCCTGGCGCTCGACCGGATCCCGGCAAGGGATCCGGTCGCCGGGCGATCAGCGCAGGGCCGCCACCGGGGGACGGATCATTTCGTTTTCGCCGCCGCCAGCGCGGCATCGATCCTGTCTTCCCCGGCCTTGGCCTGTTGAGCCAGTTCCTTGGACACGGCGTATTGCGCCTGGGTCGGCCGCGCATACGCCAGCCCGATATTGGCTTGCAGGTAGGCCAGATGGCTGCGCAACCTGGCCTCGTGCAGCAGGGTTCCCTCGCTCGACTGCACCTTGAGCTGGACCAGCGCATCGATCGCATGGTCGAGGGCGTCGACCTTGCTTGCCCCTGCGGCGCCGTGGCCGGCCGCGCGCTTCTCGATGCGGTCGCGTGCCTCGATTGCCTTGTTGATGGCCTTGTCCAGCGTGTCGAGCGTGGTGTGCACCTGCATCTGCAAGGCCAGTCGCGCTGCAAGATCGGACGGGTCGGCCTTGATCCGCGGATCCAGCGCGACCGTGAAATCCTGGCTGATCTTCTTGCCACCGTAATCGAGGGTCACGCGATAGGTGCCGGGAACCACCACCGGACCGGATACCTCGTCCGGCAGTCCCCCGGCCGCGACGGGTACGTAAAACCCCTTCACTTCGGTGGCATCGGGATAACGCAGGTTCCACTGGAAGCGGTTCATGCCAGGCTCGATCGCGGTGAGCCTGCGCTCGGCACGGGCCTTGCGCGCGGCCGGGCTCAGGTTGCTCTCGTCGATCTTCTTCTGCTTGCCGCCCTTGGCCTTCAGGTGCAGGTCGAAGCTGCGGACGACGGTACCGTCGGACTTGGCGAAGGTCAGCGTGACCGGCGTCTTGCCGTCGTAGTTTTGCGGGACGTGGAAAAACACGGTGGCGCCGAACGGCGGATTCCTGCCCGCGCCCTTTGCCGCGCGCGGCTCATCCGGTTTGCCATAGGCGTGGCTCAGCCAGGCTTGTTGCGGCGCGAACAGCGCCGCGGCGTCGGACGCATGCTGCGGATGCGCGGCCAGTTGCTCCAGCAACGCGAGGTTGTCGAGAACCCAGAATCCGCGGCCGTGGGTGGCCGCGACCAACGCACCCTGGCGCGAATCGATCGCGAGGGCACGCACCTGCACGTGCGGCAGGTTCAGTTTCAAGGGTTGCCAGTGCGCGCCACCATCGAAGCTGACATACACGGAGTTCCTGGTGCCGACGAACAGCAGGTTCGGGTCATTCGGATCCTGGCGCAGCGCGAGCACGTACTGGTCGGCGGGCAACCCGTCGGTGACCGCGGTCCAGTGGCGTCCGTAGTCGGTGGTCTTGTAGACGTAGGGCCTGAAGTCGTCCCACATGTAGCGGCTGGCGGTCAGCCATGCCGTGCCCTTGTCCGTGTGCGAGGGTTCGATCGCGCTGATCCGCGACCAGTCCGGCAACGCCGGCGGCCTCACAGCACTCCAGTGGGCGCCGCCGTCGGTGGTCACGTGCACGAGGCCGTCGCTGGAACCCGCCCAGATTTCCTTGCCGTCCAGCGGCGACACTGCCAATGCGGCCACGTAGGGAAAGATTTCCGCGCCGGATTGGTCGAGGTCCACCGGCCCGCCGGTCGGCACTTCGGTGGACGCCTCGTTGCGGGTGAGGTCGGGGCTGATCGTCTTCCAGGTCCGGCCCAGGTCCTCGCTCGTCATCACGTATTGTGAGCCGACCAGCAACTCGTGCGGATCTGCCGGCGAGAACAGGATCGGATGGGTCCACGCGAACCGGTATTTCAGTTCACCCGATGACGCGCCCTCTTGATACAGCGGCCACGGGCTCACGCTCTGCAGCTGTCCGGTCACGGCGTCATGCGAGAGCAGGATGCTGAAGTAGCCGCTGCCGAAGGTAACGTCCGGGTTGCCGGGCTGCGGTGCGACGAACGTGCTCTCCCCGTAGGCGACGCGCTTCCACGCGGACAGCGGGATCTTGCCTTCCGGGGTCGCGCTCGGCCCCTCGAACGAACCCTCGTCCTGCTGCGAGCCGTACATGTGGAACGGGAAGCGGTCGTCCAGGCTCACCGTGTAGTACTGCCCGGTTGGCTGGTTGTGTTCGGTGCTCCAGGTCTTGCCGCGGTCGGTCGATACGGTGGCGCCACCGTCGTTGCCTTCCAGCAGGATGTCGGTGTTGCGCGGGTTGATCCACACGATGTGGTTGTCGCCGTGCGGCGTGTGCAGTTTCTTGAACGACTTGCCGCCATCGTGCGAGACGAACAGAGCATCGACCTGCGGCATGTAAACCGTGTCGGGATCCTTCGGGTCGACGAAGATCGCCATGTAGTAGAACGCGCGCTGGCGCAGCTTCCATTCCTTGTTGACGCGCTTGAAGTTCTTGCCGCCGTCGGTGGATTTGAACACACCGCCGTGTTTCGCCTGGATCGTAAGGTAGACCACGTCCGGATTGCTCGGGGCCACGGCCACGCCGATCTTGCCGAGCACGCCCTTCGGCAGACCCGGGTTGCGGGTGATGTCGGTCCAGTGCGCGCCGCCGTCGGTGGTCTTGTACAGGCCGCTGCCGGGGCCGCCGCTGTCGAGGTGCCATGGCGTGCGATAAGCCTGCCAGGCCGCCGCATACAGCACGTCCGGATTGGCCGGATCCATCGCCAGATCGACCACGCCGGTCTTGTCATTGATGAACAGGACCTTGTGCCAGATCTTGCCGCCGTCGGTGGTCTTGAACACGCCGCGGTTCGGCCCGGCCACGAACACGTGCCCCATCGACGCGGCGTAAACCACGTCCGGATTCTTAGGATCCACGATCAGGTCCATCGTGGTGTGCGTGTCGCGGAGGCCGGCGTAAGTCCAGGTCTTGCCCGCGTCGGTGGACTTGAAGACACCGTCGCCGGTGATCATGTCGCCACGGATGTCGCTCTCGCCGGTACCGGCGTAGATGACCTTGGGATTCGACGGCGCCACCGCGAGCGCGCCGATGCTGTCGCTGGTGCTCGGCCAGCCGTCGCTGATGTTCTTCCAGCTGACGCCGTAGTTGGTGCTCTTCCAGATGCCGCCATCGACCGCGCCCATGTAGAACAGGTCCGGCTTGTCGGGCACGCCCGCCACCGCCACCACGCGTCCGCCGATGTAGGGCCCGACGCTTCGCCACTCGAGCTTTCCCATCATCGACTGCGCTGGAACGGGCTGGGCAACGGCCGCCGTTGCAGCCAGCAGCGCGGTCAGGATCGTGCCCCATGCGCAAACGCGGGGATGGATACGGGTCTGGAACATCATCGCGCACCTCCTGCAGGGATCACCGCCTGGCATCGCTGGAGCCGGGCGCACGATCGCCGATTATGCGCCGATGCGGCGCGACCTGAAACCGAGCGGGCTGCCGCACCGCAGCATCCGACACGAATCCGGATGCAGCGAACCGCGCTTGCCGTGGTATCAGGTGAGTACCAGTGCCACGAAGAAGCCGATACACGTGGCGATGACCAATGCGCGTTCGATGCCGGCGGACCATTCGAAACGCTGCGCCACGATGTCGATCCCCGGCAGCAACGCGAACGCAAAGGCCAAGCACGCCATCGCCCGCGGCACCAGCGTGCGCTGCCTGACGCGTTGCACTGGATCAGTAACGCCAGGCCGCCTCCCGGAAACTGGTGCCGTGCGCGATGAACCCGCCGAGAACAACCACGGCCTGTTGGACGAGAACACTGATCCAGCGTGGTTGTTTCAACTACCGGAATAAGCAAGCCTGGCTGTTTTGCCGGTCACGGGTTCGCGGGTTCCGGCCGGGACCGGCAGTCCAACCTTGCGGCAATAGGCGGCGAAACGCGGGTCGTCCCGATAGCGCAGGATCAGCGGATCGGTAAGCAGGTGCTGGATGCCGGCATCGTGGTTGGTCCATGCGCGGTCCAGCCAGCGGAACATCCCAGCGGGATCCTTGCGCAGGGCAAAAAGTTCGGCGATCTGGTAGGCACCCGTGTCGGCATATTGCTTCTGCACGCTCTTGAGTGCGTCATCGGCAGAGCCAAGGCCTGGGTCCGTCTGCAGCACGGCGGCCTGCGCGAAATCGTGCCAGAAACCCGGCGGTTCGGCGTTGGCCGCCGCCACGGCCGCGGCATGGTCGCCACGCAGCAGTTCGACCAGCGTCAGGTTCGCGTGCAGTCGGCTGCTGCCCGGCGAGAGTTCGATGGCCTTTTGCAGGGCCGCCTGCGCTTCGTCGAGCCGTCGGACACGCAGGACCAGCGCCAGGCTCTCGTACGCGCCAGCGTTGAGCGGATTCAACGCAATCACCTTGCGGATCAGGTTTTCTGCTTCATCTGCCCGTCCCAAGGCCTGCAAGACCTGCGCCTCGATGTCCATGCCGTTGACTTTGTTGGCAGCCAGCGCCACGACCTTGCCCGCCTCGGCCAGCGCACCCTGCCAGTCCTGGTCGGCATTGAGCAGGATGAAGGCACGCGCGAAGTGCGCCGTCGCCAAGTCGGGATCCAGCCGCAGCGCGATATCGGCGGCCGTGCGCGCATGCTGGATGGCTTGCCGGTCTTCGGCATCATTGGAACTGTACACCGCCGCCTGGTACATCCAGGCGATTGCCATCACCGCATAGCTTTGCGCGTACTCCGGATCGATCTGCGTCGCCTTGGTGAACAACGCGATCGCTTGCCGATCGCCGGCCGGTGTGTGGGGCTGGGCATTGCCCTTGAGGTAGTCGGCATAGGCGTCGAGGTTGCCGGTGGGCGGCCGGTCGCTCTCGGCAGCGTGGCCCAGGAGCTTGGCTTTCAGGGCATCGGCCACCGCGTGCGTGATGTCGTCCTGCAGCTTGAACAGGTCCTTGTACGGCCGGTCGTAGTGCTGCGACCACAGCGTGCTGCCATCATCGGCGTTGACCAACTCGGCGCGTATGCGCACCTCGTCGCCCAACCGCTGGACCCCGCCTTCCAGCAAATGCGCCACGCCCAACTGGCTGGCGATGGCGGACACGCCCTGGCTGCTGTTGCGGAACCGGAAGGACGAATCGCTGTTGATGACCTTGAGACCCTTGAACTGCGACAGCGCGGTGATCAGGTCTTCCGACAGGCCATCGGAGAAGAATTGCTCGTTCTTGTCGCCGCTCTCGTTTTCGAACGGCAGCACCGCAATGGAGCGGGACGAAACCATGCTGCTCGCGGCGACCGGCTCCGGGATTTTCCGGGCCGTTGTCGAGGCTGGTGCGGATGTCGATGGCGCCAGCGCCGCAGTCACTGCCTGCGCGGATGGACCCGGCCGCAGCCACCACCAGTAGCCGAGTCCGGCCAGCACGGCAACGAGAATGCCGAGCACTGCAATGCTCAGGGTGCCGTGGCGCGCCCGTCGCAATACCGGCTGGCCTTCGTCCTCCGTTCGCTCGATCCCCGCCGGCGTCACGTCGAAGGCCCAGGCCAGCACCAACGCGATCGGAAACCCCACCAGGATCAGCAGCACGACCAGTTGGGCCGTCCAGTCCGGCATGTGGAAGATCGGGAACACCTGGGTCGCGACCTGGATCAGCAGCCAGCCGACCACGGCATAGGCGACGGCCACGCGATAGACATGGCGGCGTTTCAGTTCCTGCCAGAATCCCCTGCCGCGCATGGCGCCCCTCTCCGGAAACCCCAAGTCCCGGGCCAATGTAACGCATTTCGGCAGTCGCATTCGCGATCGTCATTTTCTAGCCACGCATACTGCAAAAGACAAGAAAGGCGGCCCGTGGCCGCCTTTCCCGATGACTGGTTGCTTCGGTCAGCCGAGCAACTGTTCGACCGATGCGCGCTCCTCGCGCAGTTCCTTGTCGGTGGCGTCCATGCGCGCACGCGAAAAGTCGTCGATCTCGAGGCCCTGCACGATGGCGTATTTGCCGTCCTTGCAAGTCACCGGATAGCCATAGATCACGCCCGGCTGGATGCCGTACGAACCGTCGGCCGGAATCCCCATCGACACCCAGTCGCCCTCGACGGTTCCGAGCGCCCACGTGCGCATGTGGTCGATCGCGGCGGACGCCGCTGAGGCGGCGGACGATGCGCCACGGGCCTTGATGATGGCGGCCCCGCGCTGCTGCACGGTCGGGATGAATTCCTTTTCGTACCAATCCTGGTCGACCAGCGACATCGCAGGCTTGCCCTTGACCGTCGCGTGGTGGATGTCCGGATACTGGGTGGACGAGTGGTTGCCCCAGATGATCATCTTCGCGACATCGGTGTTGTGCGCGCCGGTCTTGGCCGCAAGCTGCGCCTTGGCGCGGTTGTGGTCCAGGCGCACCATCGCGGTGAAGCACTTCGGGTCGAGGTCGGGCGCGTTGGCCTGCGCGATCAATGCATTGGTGTTGGCCGGGTTGCCCACCACCAGCACCTTGACGTCGCGCCTGGCGTGCGCGTTCAGCGCCTTGCCCTGCGGGCTGAAGATCGCGCCGTTGGCCGATAGCAGGTCCTTGCGCTCCATGCCCGGGCCGCGCGGGCGCGCACCGACCAGCAAGGCGTAATCGACGTCCTTGAACGCGACGTTGGCGTCGTCGGTCGCCACCACGCCGACCAGCAGCGGGAACGCGCAATCGTCCAGCTCCATCACCACGCCGTTCAACGCGGGCAAGGCGGGCGTGATCTCGAGCAGGTGCAGGATCACCGGCTGGTCGGGACCCAGCATGTCGCCGGCGGCGATGCGGAACAACAAGGCATAGCCGATCTGGCCGGCGGCGCCGGTCACGGCAACTCGAACGGGTGCTTTCATGGTCTGACTCCAGCGTGCAATAACAAGGGTTCGCCATCGCGGAACGGGGCCGCGACGGCACGTCGTGCCTCGAACCGGCTCAGCTCAGTTCGGCGAAGAATGCCTGGATGCGCTGCAGGCCCTTCTCGAGCTGCTCCGGCGCGCAGGTGTATGAAATGCGCAAGCTGCGCGGTTCGCCGAACGCCGAACCCGGAACCGTGGCGACGAACTTGTCCTCGAGCAGGACCTTGCACAAATCGACGTCGTTGGCGATCTTGCGGCCGTTGTGCGACTTCCCGAACGCGACCGAAATGTCGGGGAACGCGTAGAACGCGCCTTGCGGGCGCGGGCACTTCACGCCCGGAATCGCCACCAGTGCGTCCAACACTTCGTCGCGACGCTTGGAGAACTCCTCGCGCTTGGCGTTCGGCACGTCCTGCGGGCCGGTCAGCGCCGCGACCGCGGCCTCGCTGATCACTTCCGGCAGGCAGGTGATGTGGTTGGAATTGAGCGTCACCAGCGCCTTCACGCCAGCCTCGGGACCGGCCACGAATCCCACGCGCCAACCCGGCATGCCGTAGGTCTTGGACAGCGAATCCATGATGAAGGTGCGATCCCGCAATTCCGGCTTGACCTGCACGAAGTTGTGGTAGCCGATGCCGTCGAACACCAGGCGGTTGTAGATGTCGTCGGTGATGATCCACGTATCCGGATGCTTCACCAGCACCTCGGCGAGCGCCGCGATTTCGTCGCGCGTGTAGACCATTCCGGTCGGATTGGACGGATTGTTGAACAGGAACACCTTGGGGTTGGACGCCAGCGCCTTGTCGAGCTGCGCGGGAGTGAGCTTGTACTGCTGCTCGGGCGGGCATTCCAGGATCGTCATTTTCGCGTCGAGGATCTCGGCGATGTCGACATAGCTGGTCCAGTACGGCGCCGGGAACACGATCTCGTCGCCCTCGTCGAGCAAGGCCTCGCACAGGTTGTAGAGCACCTGCTTGGCACCGATGCCGACCGTGACATTGGCGCGCGTGTAACCGTCCAGTCCGCTCTGCCGGTAGTGCGCGACGATGGCGTCGAGCAGTTCGGGCGCACCGCGGTTGGTGCCATAGCCACCACTATCCCGGGGCAGCCAGTCGCGCACGGCTTGGTACACGTGGCCGCCGGGCAGGAAATTAGGGACCCCGATCGAGAAATTGACGACGTCCTTGCCTTCCGCCTTGAGCTGCCTGGCGGTGTCGGCGATCACCATGATCGCGCTGGGCTTGGCGCGACCGGTGCGCGCGGCGAGTTTCAACATGGGATGCCTCATCGGGTAACCGCGTAAGTCAGCACGCAATTCTACCACGCGCAGGGGCCCGCCTCGGCAGGCCGGATCGTCCGGACGGAATCGCTGCGGCGGGCCCGAACGCTGCTACGCTCACCCACGGCCCGTCCCCGCGACGGGTCGCTGCAGTCGATCCGACGAATCTCATCAAGCGGAGGTGTAGTCATGCACTGGCTTTGGATGATCATCATCGGCTTCATCATCGGCGTCATCGCCAAGTTCTTCGACCGCGACCATGCGCCGGTCGGCTGGATCCTCACCATCCTCATAGGCATCATCGGTTCCGTACTCGCCACCTGGGTCGGAGAACAGGTCGGCTGGTGGGGGCCCACCGGCATCGTCCATTTCATCGCCTCGGTGGTCGGCGCGATCATCCTGTTGGCGATCTACACCGCGATCAAGCGCAAGGGCGGCAGCGCGTCGTCCTGACGGCGCTCTCAGCGCGACCCGCGACGGGCGGCCCGGCAGCCGCCCGTTTTTTCGGGTTCGCGCGATGATTCAACGCGCGTCGAGCGCGGCGTTCCATTGCGCGACCCGCTCGGCGTGACCCGCCAGCAACGCATCCACGTCGCCCTCGATGGTGACTTTCTCGATCGCGTCGCCTTGGCGGATCGCGTCGACCACCTTCTGGTCGTCGGCCGCGACCACCTCGCCAAAAACCGTGTGCTTGCCGTCCAGCCATGGTGTCGGCACATGGGTGATGAAGAACTGGCTGCCGTTGGTGCCGGGCCCGGCGTTGGCCATCGACAACTTGCCCGGCGCATCGTGCTTGGCGTCAGGGCGGCACTCGTCCTCGAAACGATAACCCGGGCCACCGGTACCGGTGCCGTTGGGGCAACCGCCCTGGATCATGAAGTCGGCGATCACGCGGTGGAAGTTCAGGCCGTCATAGAAACCGCGCCGCGCAAGGTTGGCGAAATTGGCGACGGTCAACGGCGCCTTGTCGGCGAACAGCCGGACATGGATCGGACCCTTCGAGGTATGGAAGGTGGCAGAGACGCTCATGTGTATTCCCGTGGCTGGCGCCACAGCGGCGCCGGACCGCCAAGAATAACGCGTCGTCAATCAGGCAGGCCCAACTTGCCCGGATCGAGTGCGGCGGCGCCGCGCGGACGCGGCTGCGGGCACGCCGAATCCGGCAGCGGCACACCACGCACGACATGCGCGTGGACATGCTCCATCACGGTGTAACCATACGGCAGCAGCGGCACGTAACGGTCGCCGAATCCCGGCAATTGCAGGAACGCATCGAAGTGTTGCGCGTGCGGCACGCGCCAATAGCGGGGCGTGCGTCCGGCATTCCGCAGCCACTCGACGTACGGGTCCGAGGTAAATGCCGCGGGAATCAGGCCGTCCTCGGCGCCGTGCACCACCCAGATGGGCAGATCGGCGCGCGGCAATCCGGCCGCGAGCGCATCGACCGCCTCGTGCAGCGACGCAGCGTCGGCACTCGTGCCCTCCCACAGTGCCCGCAAGGCCAGCACCCCGGGCAAGGTCGGGTCGGCCGAGGCCTCGAGCCCGCCGGACAGGCCGATGCCGGTGTCCGGCGGAATGCCCGTGCCATCCGCCCACCACGCCGCGCGCACCGCCGCAGCGGCTACGCCCGGCACCTCGACCGCGCGAAAAGTGAAGCCGCACGGCATCGCGCCGACCGAGGCACGCAGATAGGCCGATGCGTAGGTGACCGCCACCGCGCGCCACAAGTCGAATGCAACGGACGTCGCCGCCGTGGCGAGCACGTCGTCCTGCCATCCCGACGCGCGCAGGTGATCCAGCGCGGCTTCGGCTTGCGCTGCCTGATCGATCGACGGCAACAGGTCGCGTGCGTGCAGGCCCGCGCCACGCCCCACCCATGAAGGTGCCGCGATCGTGCCGGTGCGCGCAAACGGCACGCCGGCGAAGGCCTCTGCCGTCAATGCCGCCGGCATCCACAACGCTGCCTCGGTGGCGTAGTCGTAAAGGGCGCGGCCATGTCCCGCCACGTGCACGTTCGGCTCCAGTGCGACCACAGCATCGAGCCAGCCGTCGCGATCCGCGCCGGCGGCCTGCAACACGGCGGCACCGCCGTTGGAAATGCCCATCGCGATGACGCGGGTATTGCCGGGGGTGAACGGCGCCTGCGCGGGAAAGGCTTCGTCCAGCATGGCCAGGCCGAAGCGAACCGCCTGCAGCACGTGCCGGCCCCAGTCGGCCTCGGGATGATCGCCCGAGTGCGCGTGCTTGACGGCGATGCCGGCTTCCAAGGGCGCGGAGCCCGGCTCGAATTCAAGCATGGCGCTGCCCGCCTCCGCACGGGTGCCGTCCAGCGCCACACCCGTGCCTTCGGCGCAATCGAAATATCCAGAACCCGCACCTTTGTCCGTGTAAACCATCGCGCATCCACGCGCGAGACCCCATGCGCCCAGCGCGATCGAACCGTAGACGCCGCGCGAACCGGACGACGGTGCCACCACCAAGCAGCGGACCTTCCCGTCGAAGTCGTCCGGGACCTGGCACAGCAGGCGATGCGGATGGCGTGCGCCAGGCACCCGCGCGAATGCGCTGAATTCTTGTCCAGGCACCCTAGGCGCGCCACCGTAGAAACGACCGAAACCACCCAGCGGACCGAGGTCGACGATGCCCTTCCAGCCGGTCTGGACCGCGCGCCGGCGCAACTCCGCGGGCGTCGGCCGCCCTGGGTCGGCGAACGCCACCGGCGCACCGGCCAGGCCCGCGAGGCCCAGTCCCGCGCTCACGAGGTCGTCATCGCCACGATGCACGCTGCGACGCACCGGCGTGGCTAGGAAGTCGCCGGCCATGTCACCTCCTTCCGAGCGGTGGTCCGGAATCATTTTTTCGCTCGCCTCGGCTTGCGGTCGGCGCCCAGCAAGCGCAGCGCGAATTCGGCATAGCCTTCCGCGACCTGCGCGGCACTCAGGTTGTAGTCCGGCGAAAACCAGTACGCGACGCGCAGGCCCATGCCGCCGATCGCCGCCACCGCGAGCCATGGGTCGGTCACGTGGAACGCACCGGCATCCATGCCGCGCTTGACGATGTCCTGCAGCAAGCCCTCCGATTCGCGCCGCAGCACGAAAGTCGCCGCGCCAAGCTCCTCGCCCAGCACGTGCAGCTCGGAATTCGACACCACGGCGAGCATCGGATAGGTGGTGTGGAAGCCCACGTGCGCCCGCACGTAGGCGACGATCTGGTCGCGCGGGTCGCCGCCGCTCGCGAGGACTGCCGTACGCGCCCCGCGGTACTGCTCCTCGTGCCCGATTCGGCACAGCTCGGCAAGGATGTGTTCCTTGGACGGGTAATGCGCGTAAATCGTGGCCGGCTTGACGCCCGCCACCGCCGCGACGTCGCGTATCGACGCGCCGGCGTATCCCCGTTCGGCGAATGACTTCAGCGCCGCTTCCAGCACGCGCCCGGATGCCCCCGACTGCTTCAGCCCGGGCAGCAGGCGGGCGGTGGTGGCGGCGAGTCGGCGATTGATGGACATGGGTTCGAGTATGAACGATCGATCGGTTGCTCGCCAGCGCATTGACAGCGATCAGGGCCGTTGGTACAAAGCTAACCGAACGAACGTTAGTTAGGCAAGCGACAGGGAGGGCAAGCAGCGGCCGGCAGCACTGCCAGCACGCGTTCGGGATCGCAAATTCGCACCAGACCAAGATCGCTGGATCAGGAGGGGAACACCATGCTCAGCAAGCCCGCACAGCTCACACTTTGCCTGCTGTCGGCGTCGATCGCCGCTTGTCTTGCCGCTCCCGCGCTGGCGGCCGCGGCACCGCCAACCGGCCAGACGGCGAAAAGCAACGCCGAAGTCAACCCGAAAGCCTCGAACGAGCAGACCTTGCCGACCATCGTGGTCACCGCGACGCGAAGGAGCGAGTCGATCCAGAACGTGCCGGGCGGCGTCACATCGTTGACCGGGGCTTTCCTCGACCAGATCCACGCCAACAGTTTCGAGCAGTTCGCCGCCTTCGTGCCAGGCCTCAGCTTCGACTCGCTGGGTCCCACCAGTGACATCGTCGCGATCCGCGGCGTCACTACCGGCGGCACGCAGCTCAGCAGCGGCATCGGCATGTATCTGGACCAGGTGCCGATCGGCGCAAGCACGCCATTCGGCGTGGGCTTCCAGTCCATGCCGATCAACACTTTCGATCTCTCGCGGATCGAAGTGCTCAACGGTCCGCAGGGCACACTGTACGGCGCCAATGCGCTGGGTGGCGCGATCAAGTATGTCCCGGCGCCGCCAAATCTCGATGACTTCGGCGCGCTTGCTTCGGCAGGCGTGTCGAGTACCGCCCACGCCGGAACGAATTACAGTGCGGACGTGATGCTGAACGCACCGCTGGCACCGGGCAAGGTCGCATTGCGGGTGGACGGCGTGCAGCAATATGACACCGGCTTTGGCAAGAATACGCTACTCGGCATCGACAACCAGGGTTCGGCGCATACCACGATGGGCCGCGCGCAACTGCTGGCCAGGATCACGCCCGACCTGAGCGTGAAGCTCTCCGTCTTCTCGGAAAAGATTCGCGGCAACGGCTTGAACGTGGACTTTCGCAACGTCACGACCGGCCGGCCCACCCAGGATACCTACGATCAGGAATTCGCCCTTCGCCAACCCGAATCGAATTCGCTGCGAATGTTTTCGGGCATCGTGGACTGGAACCTGCACTGGGCCACGTTTACCTCGATCACCGCATACCAAAACAACAACGGCACCTACCTCACGGACCTCAGCGATCTTTACAACATCGTCTTCCACGACTTCTACGGATTCCCCCTCTCGGCATACGGACTTTACGTAGATACCACCACGCGCAAGACCACCCAGGAATTCCGGCTGGAATCACCCCAGGGTCGACGTTTCGAATGGTTGCTCGGCGCCTATGGCGCCCACGAAACCACCGATGAATTGGTGAACCTCCAGAACGCGCCGGATCAGAGCGCACTGCTGTTCGGATATTCACCCTTCTACGGGGTGCTCCCGAGCCTCTACAAGGAGGCTTCGTTCTTCGCGGACGGCACATACCACTTCACCGATCGGTTCGACCTCACCATTGGTGCGCGCTACAGCCGCAACAACCAGCACTACCAGCAGTTCGCGAACGGCTGGCTGGTGGTGCCCACGGCGCCGGGCCTCACGACCCACGAGAACGCCAGCTCGACGCAGAGCGTTACGACCTGGCTACTGAATCCCCGTTACCACTTGAGCAAGAATTTCATGGTGTACGCCAAGGTCGCCAGCGGCTACCGACCGGGCGGACCGAACTTCGTGCTGCAGCTCGGACAGGGTGCGCCGACCTTCCAGCCAGACAGGCTGTGGAACTACGAAGTCGGCGAAAAGGCAACCTTGATGGGCGGCCGAGCCGTCCTGAATGCCGACGTGTACGACATCCACTGGTCGCAGATCCAGTTGACGGTCAACAACGGTGGCGTCAACCAGATCGAGAACGGCGGAAGCGCACGCATCAAGGGCGCCGAATTCAGCGCGGCGGTAAAGGCCACACCGCACCTCACACTGACCGCGTCAGGTTCATGGACCAACGCAAAACTCGCGTCCGCGGTACCCGCACTCGGCCTTGCCCAATCCGGTGCGAGGCTGCCGCTATCGCCCAGGTTCAACGCGGCACTGGCAGCAGCGTATGGTTTCAACGTCGGGCAGGCATCGACCGGCCAGTTGACCATCAGCGACACCTGGGTAGGCGACCGGACCGCCGGCTACAGTGGCAGCGAGATCGCGCCCTATTACAGGCTGCCCGGCTACAACACCCTGAATCTCGACCTCGCGGTGTTCGCGCCGCACGGCATCGAAGTCGATGCCTACCTGCACAACGCGCTGGACAAGGCCGGTCAGGTTTC
>JAJXWZ010000036.1 GCA_021781345.1 Pseudomonadota bacterium | reverse complement strand
GATGCGCCGGATATAGGCCGTACCATCCGGTGCGATTTCGGTGTTGTCGCTGGTGAAGGGCGGAGTCCAGCTTTTGGACTGCGAAGGTGTGTGGGACTGGGCCTGTGCCTGTGCAGGGACCACCGCGAACGCAAGGATAGAAGAAAAATAGACCGCTGCAAGGCGAGACATACTTCCCCTTTTTTTGTAACCGTTCGACGGTAGCCGCCGACCGAAAATTGGCCTGCCACCTCACTGTAAACGTTGAACGGGATTGCCTGCAAGCAGCCGCGAGCGACCAGCTGGAACGCACCGGCAGGGCCCGAGGGAAGCCCGATTTCAACTGGCCGCCTGTTTTCGTTCGGGGCGCAATTAAAAAAAATTGGTAGACGCCGGAATTCTCCTACAATCGGCGCGTATAGGTCGCATGGGGTAGGTGCCGGCGGATCCCGCCGACACGACTTTGCATACAAATGGTTTGACCGGAGGCGTGTCGATGAACAGGGTCAGCGTGCGCGCTCTGACACGTTGCACCATCGTCACCGCGTCCGCGTTATCGGCGTGCGCGACGACTGGCGTCTCGACGGAGACAGCGGCCCTCACCAATGCCGCCGCACAATTCAAGTCGGTTGCAACTGCTGCGTCGCCTATCCCTGCAGCCGAAGCGACGCTGAGGCAGGCTCGAATGCTGCAAGCGGCTGTCGAAGGGGCGATCCAGCCGCTTGATGATTCGTGTGGCGTGAAGATTCAGGCCCTCCAGGCGAAGTTTGACAGCGACCTGTCGGCGGGCAAGCCGATGGCGACGCTCGACTTCGATTATTCCGCGCTGCTGTCGGCGCCATTCTGCGGCGCCCCGGTTGCGCCGAGCGCTGCTCCCATGCAACAGGCCCCGCTGATCCTGGCCCTCGACGCCTACTTTGCAGGTTTGGAGGCGCTCGGAACGGCCAGGGATGCAACCGCTTTCGATGCAGCCACCGACAGCTTGTCCGCGGCCATTTCAACTTTCGCAAGTGACGCTGGCGCGAGCTCGCCGGAACAGGCCGCGACTGGCGTCTTTTCGAAGCTCGCCCAGACGGCCGTCCAGGAGGCGGAGTATCAGGCGATGAAAAAGTATGTCGCCCGCATTGATCTCAGCGCTAAGGGCTCAGCAAGCTTTCTACATGACCGTCGTCACCGCTGACGCGGCCGAAAGTGCCGGCATTCTCAACAAGCTTTATCGGGTGTTGGCGCCGATCGTAGGTTGACCCATCTTGGGTCACATTGTTGATCATGCGCTGACCCCGCCACAACCGCTACGACTACATGGGGCACCTATACCTCGTCACGATCGCGTGGGTCAGCCGTATAACCGGCAGGTGGATCAGATTAAGATCGGCGAGAACACAGTAGTCATCGTGGCAGCATGGGCTATCGTGGTTGGTGCGCTCGGCCTGTGGGTTTGGCACGCATCGCGTTCCTGAAATTCTGGAGGTTGGTCATGTGGGAACAGATACGACCCAGTCGTGAAGGCCAAGGCTGGCTCGCTGGCAGCGGCGTTCGTATAGTCGCGCGAGCATGGTCTCTTGTACTGCTGGTTCTATGGGCCAACCCATCTTTTGCAGTTCCCGCGCCTGCGGCCTCGACATACCCAGCCATGGTCCCTGTGGCTCGTTACATGATGGCCCCTGCCGCGGAAATCGCCTTGGCGCGCAGCGCCGCGCCCGCGTCGGTCTCGGACAAGGCGGAGATCCTCGTGCTCGGCGCCCACGGCTACAAAACCGCTGTCAAAGGCAGGAACGGTTTCGTGTGCTACGTGGGCAGATCCTGGGAAAACGATATCGACGATACGAACTTCTGGAACCCCAAGCAGCGCGCTCCGGAATGTGACAACGCGGCGTCGGCACGCTCAGTGCTTCCGTACTATCTCCAGCGCACCCACTGGGTGCTGTCCGGCCTCACAAGAGCCGAGATGCTCAAGCGGACCAAGGCCGAGATACGTTCAGGTCAGATCACCGCCCCGGAAGCTGGTGCCATGTGCTTCATGCTTTCGAGAGAAGGCTATCTGGCGGCCGCCCGAGGCCCTTGGCATCCGCACGTGATGTTCTACGGCCCACCGGGCCCCGGGTCGGAATGGGGCGCAAACCTTGCCGGCTCACCCGTATTGTCGCATCGCGGTGATCTGATGCCGGTCACCGTCTACTTCGTGCTAGTGCGCAAGTGGTCCGACGGAACACTCGCGAAGTATGGAGGTGACCAATAGGGTGCGCGGTCTTGCTTCGAGATAACTGATATTGCGGCTCGAAGAAACAGCTTCCGAACGACGGACCTTCGCGACTGGCCGGAAGGGGTCGACTTACGCCGATCGCTATGGCCCTGCAGTGGAGCCGAGTGCCGGCAGCATCTTCAGCAGCAAAGCCTCACTGGCGCGGGCGCGCTCCTCGCTTGCCTGTGCCTGTGCACGCGCCTCGTTGAGCAGCGCCTCCCTTGCCTGCGCGCGCAGCGCGGACAGGGCCGCGCCCACTTCATGCGCGACATGTGCCATCAACTCGCGCTCGTCGGCCGCATAGTGCTCACCCGGACGCGGACCGACCACCAATACGCCCAGCAGGCTGCCGCGTGCCCGTAACGGAAAGGCATGCCCATCCGGGCCCAACAGACTCGGGGTGTCGTGCAGGGCCACCTCGGTGTCGTGAGTTCGCAGTTTGACCAGAGCCAGATCATCGATATCCACCTGCGTCGGCAGATCCCGGTTGCCACGCTGTCGCGCAAGGACGTAGTCGACCGCGGCGGACTCGTACAACGCTACCCAAGGCGCGCCGACGTGAAGATGTATCTGATCCACGGTCAGATCGAGCAGTTTCGCCGGGTCTGTCACGAAGGCACATTCCTTGGCGAAGCCGCGCAACGCAACCTCTTCTCGATACTGGCGACGGAACACCAACCGCTCGACCGTACTGTCGATGCGCCGGTGGACGGTGCTCAGTGAAGCTCCGAGACCCAGTGGCACAGCGAGTTCGAGCAGCAAGCTCGCATCATGGCCGAGCGCGGCGCGCTCGATCAGGCTCTCCAGCAGGGCAAACAGGCCAAGCACCAGGCTTGTGGTCGCGGTGTACACCAGCGCGTGATTGAGAACCACCGCGACGTCCACGACCCGATGGCGCAGGATCGCGTACAGGAAGCCGGCCGCGGCGATGGCGAACATGGATTGCCACACGATCAGTGAAGCCGGGAACCCCAGGATCGGCGTGTTGTTCATGATGATGCCAGCGAAGAACACTGCGCCGCTGCCTACCATCCAGCGCAGTCGCAACCGCTGCGTGACCTCGGCGTCGCGATAGCTGACCAACAGCAGAGCGACCGGAATCAGGTAGCTGGCACTCAATACCAAACCGTAGGCGGGACGCAGAGGTTCTGCCCAACCCGCGACGACGAAGGCAAGTGGTCCGCCCAGCGATTCGATGGCTCCAAGCGCAAGCAGCAGGAGAAAACCAGCGCGCCACCACGCCCGCGCATGCGAATTGAGCGCACCACCCGCCATGGACTCCGCCATCACATAGAAACCAACCCTTGCAAGCAGGAAAAGGATGTTCGCTCCCAACATCAGGCCGAGCCCCGGCATACCGTCGGACGGCACGGCGTTGGCAGCCATTCCGATCAAAAACGCCACGGCCCAGAGCACAAGGCCCGCGGCCGCCCGATCCCGACCGCGCCATACCGCGAGCAGGGCGATTGCACTGAGCAGCACGGTGAAACAGAGGCCGGCCAACGGAAGAATCAAGGAAGCGGCCACTGCATTCCGGCCTACGCTCGTGATCGGGATGGCGAAATGCGCGCCGTCCCGGCGGACCGTGACGTTATAGGTGTGCCCAGGGGGAAGCGTTGCGAGATTGAGTGGCAAGTCGATTGCGATTCGGCTCGCCGGCGGCAAGGCGGTCAGATCAATGTTGTCGCCGGCGCGTAGCCCGGGAGGCAGAGGGAGCCGCGGAAGCGGCTGAACGATTGCCGTTTGCGCATCGACGACATGGACGGAGAACGGCAGTCCCTTGAACCTCGACTGTCGCATTCCGCTGACGGCAACGTAGACACCGGCCAGAATTACGAGGGCGGTGAGAAGGATCGACAGCCCGTAACGACGCTGCATGGCAAGTTTCCCCTTGGCGACACCCGTGTGAACGCGCGCTCGGCGACCACCACATTTCGCCGCTTGTTGCTGCAGATTATCCACGATCCGGGAACACGACCGCACGGTGAACGCCAGGCAAACAGCATTCACCGATGTGAGAGAACTCGCTGTCGCGGTGCAAGAAATTACGCGTGCCGGACCGGCATCGCTTGCGGGCCGAAGCCGGTCAACGCAGCACCCGGTGCCGTTCCTTCGTTGTCCGTCTTGCCTGCCCGATGGTCAACGACCTTGACGTGCCCGACCGACCATCAGTCGTGCGGTGATATCGAGATACATCGCCGGCAAGGATTCGAGATCATCGAGCGCGATGCATTCATCGACCTTGTGGATGGTCGCGTTGACCGGCCCGATCTCGACCACCTCGGCGCCGAGTGGTGCGATGAAACGCCCATCGGAGGTGCCGCCGCCGGTACTCGGCTCGGGTGCGATGCCGCACTCCTCGCGGCACGCATCGATGACGGCTTCGCGCAGCTTCCCGCCTTGCGGCGAATGGAAGGGTTCGCCGGAACAATTCCATTCGATGGAATGATCGACGCCGTGTTTGTGCAGGATGGCCGTGACACGCTCGCGCAACGAGTCCGCGGAACTGGCAGTACCGAAACGGAAGTTGGCATCCACCGTGACGCTTCCGGGAATCACGTTCAAGGCGCCGGTGCCGCCATGGATGTTGGATACCTGGAACGTGGTGGGCGGGAAGTCGGCGTTGCCTTCGTCCCAGCGCATCGCCACCAGTTCCGCGAGCGCCGGCGCGACGGCGTGGATGGGATTGCTGGCCTGTTCGGGATAGGCGACGTGGCCCTGCACGCCGTGCGCCGTCAACCGGAATGACAGCGAGCCGCGGCGGCCGACGCGAATGAGGTCGCCCAGCCGTTCCTTCGAAGACGGTTCGCCGACCACGCACCAGTCGATGCGCTGGCCGGTTTCACGGAAATGCTGCGCGACGCGACGAACACCATCCAGATTGGTGGGGCCTTCCTCGTCGCTGGTCAGCAGCAGTGCCACGGTTCCAGGATGATCCGGATGCGCGGTGACGAACTGCTCCAGCGCCACCACCATCGCGGCAACACCCGATTTCATGTCGGCCGCGCCACGCCCGTACAGCTTTCCATCGCGAACCGTCGGCTCGAACGGAGGTGAGCGCCAGCTCGCCTCGGGCCCGCTCGGCACGACATCGACGTGCCCGAGGAACGCGAGCACCGGGCCACCCTGCCCGTGCGTTGCCCACAGGTTCGACACATCGCCGTAGCGCAGGCGCTCGCAGCGAAACCCGGCGGCTTCCAGCCGCGACGCGATCAAGCCGATGCAACCCGCATCGTCCGGTGTCAACGAACGGCGGCGGATCAGTTCGCAGGCGAGATCGAAGACGTCGGACATGGCTCGGGGTTGGCGCGTCGGGCAACGTAGACGAGCATAGCAATGCCGGGCCTCAGCCCGACACCACCGTACCGAGCAGATGCCCGACGCCAAACGTGACCACCGCCGCGGCCGAGGTGATCAGGCACTGCCGGGCGATCGAGAATGCAAGCCCGCGTCCGGTGAACAGCGACGTACCGATCGCGATCAGGCAGAGCCCCACGAAGGTGGTGCCCATGCTGGCGAACATCGCGGCACGTCCGCCCAGCATGAAATACGGCGCGACCGGGAAGATCGCACCGAAAGCGAAGAAGCAGAACGACGAAATGGCGGCGCCCCAGGCCGAACCGCCGAGCTCGGATGGATCGACGCCGAGATCCTCGCGCACCACGGTATCCAGCGCGGTGCGCGGCGTTTCCGCGAGGTGTTCGGCCAGGTGCTCGGCCTTGGCGCGCCCCATGCCCTTGTCGCGGTAGATGCCGGCGATGTGGCGCACGCCTTCCTCGGGTGCCACCGCCAGCCGTTCAGCGCGCTCGGTGATCTGGGCCTGGTAGAACTCGCGCGAACTGTTCACCGACAGCCACTCGCCCAGCGCCATCGAGCACGAACCAGCCACCAGCCCGGCCAGCCCCGCCAGCAGCACGGCGTGGTTGCCGGTGTTGGCGCCGGCCATGCCCATCACCAGGCTGACGTTGGAGACCAGCCCGTCGTTGGCGCCGAGCACCGAGGCCCGCAGCGTGTTGCCGCCGGCGGCGCGGTGGCGGTGCGCCTTGGCGCGCCCATCGGCGGGCACGAAATGATCGCGGTGGCCGTCGCGGTCGACCGGCGTCTCCAGATGGTCGGCGTGCTCCAGCCTGACCACGGTCGGCATCACGAATCCTGTACCGAACCATCGCGCGAGTGTGCCCAGGATCCGCACGCGTGCGCGCGGATGCGGCGGCGGCACGTCGACCCCGAGCTCGCGCAAGCGCGATTCCCAGAACGCCGCGTTGGCGCGTTCGCCCTCGGCGATGCGGCGGTAGGCCCGCACCAACCGCGGCTCCCCGGCGATGTCGGAGAGCCTCGCGTACAGGGCCTCGTTGTCGCGCTCGACGCGCAGGTTCTTCAGGTAATGGCGGGCGCGCTGGTCGGTCACGCAAGCCTCACTTGCCGAACCGTTGCTTGAAGGCATTGTCGCTGAAGCCGACGCTGACGCCGCCGTCTTCGCGTACCACCACCGGACGCCGGACCAGCGCCGGGTACTCCTTCAGCAGCAATGTCCATTCCGGATCGCTGCCCGGGTTCTTGCGCTGCGGCAACAGGTTGCGCCAGGTGGTCGAGGACTTGTTGACAAGTTTGTCCCAGCCGCCGAGTTGCGCCGCCCAATCCTTCAGCTTCGCAGCGGGCACGGGATTC
Organism: Pseudomonadota bacterium; assembly: GCA_021781345.1. Lineage (GTDB taxonomy): Bacteria > Pseudomonadota > Gammaproteobacteria > Xanthomonadales > Rhodanobacteraceae > 66-474. The sequence goes on along the minus strand of JAJXWZ010000036.1, from coordinate 4,148 downwards.
GCGCGATAGTCCACGAACTCGTATTCGATGCCGAAGCGGTCGAGCCAGTTGCGGGCCTTGCGGCAGGTGTCGCAATTGGGAAGGCCATAAAGGGTGGTCATGCGCGTGACCCCATGCGTGCCTCGTCGACACGCTTCATCAAGTCTTCGGCGATCGCGTTGCGCGCGAAGGGATTCAGGCGGAAGCCCGCCATTTTCGGGATGAACGCGATCTCGTCCCCGAATTCGCAGGGGCTTCGCAGGCGCAGGGTCAGGCGTCTCGGGTTGGTGAACTGGCTCATGCTGACGTTCATGATGTTCGTGAGCGGGATGCGCTGTTCGATGGATCCGTTGCGCACGAGAAGGTAGTTGCCGGCATCCTGGACCTCATCGGCCAGGCCCCATAACAGTTTGCGGAACATGAAGAAACCGAAAACCAGCATGACTGCCGGAATGACCACGGCCATCGGGTCAACCTGCGCGCTGCGCGTCGCCAGCATGAACAACGCGGCGACCAGGAACAAAGCCACGCCGCCGAGCCAGATCGCCGGAAACACGCGCTTGGTGAAGTAAGTCTGCTTCGAGGAAATGAGAATCAACCTTGCACCCCTTGCGACCTGCGCGAAGCCTATTCCGCCGGACTTCTGAGCAACTCGTTGATCGACGTCTTCGCCCGCGTCTTCTCGTCAACGCGCTTGACGATGACGGCTGCATAGAGACTGTGCGAACCGTCCGCGGCAGGCAGCGAACCCGCAACCACCACGCTGCCGGCCGGCACGCGACCGTACGAGATCTGTTTCGTGGCACGATCGTAGATGCGCGTGGACTGGCCGAGGTACACGCCCATCCCGAGCACGCTGCCGCGTTCGACGATGACGCCTTCGACCACTTCCGAACGTGCGCCGATGAAGCAGTCGTCCTCGATGATGGTCGGGTTGGCCTGCAGCGGTTCGAGCACGCCGCCGATGCCGACGCCGCCGGACAGGTGCACGCGCGCGCCGACCTGCGCGCAGGAACCGACCGTGGCCCAGGTATCGACCATCGTGCCGGGGCCGACATGCGCGCCGATGTTCACGTAACTCGGCATGAGCACGGCGTCCTTGCCGACGAAGGCGCCGCGGCGCACCAGCGCGCCGGGCACGATGCGCGCGCCGACCTCGAAGGCGTCGACATCGGCATCGGTGAACCGCAGCGGCACCTTGTCGAACGCCGCCATCGCGCCGCCGTCCATCATGCGCACGTCGTGCGAGCGGAAATACAGCAGGATGGCCCGCTTGACCCAGGCGTTGACCTGCCAGCCGCCCTGCGCGTCGGGTTCGGCCACGCGCAAACGGCCGGTTTCGATCTCGTCCAGCACTTCGTCGAGCGCCGGCCGCAGCGCATAGGTTTCCGCACTGCCGAGTTCGGCGCGCCTGTCCCACGCCGCGTCGATGGTTTCCTGCAATGCTTGCATGCTGCGTCTCCAACGGCCAGGCGACGGCCGGCCCCTACGACATGCTGCCGGGAGCCAGGCGTCGCTGCAATGCCTCGTGCAAGGCATGCTGCAAGCCGGCATCGAGGGGTTCGTCGCGCATGTCGCTGAGTTCGAAAAAGTCCTCGACCTGGTCGCCGAAGGTCGCGATGCGCGCATCGTGCACGCGAACGCCGGTATCCAGGAACGCCTGCGCGATCGCCACCAGCAACCCGGGCCGGTCGCTGCACACCAACGCCAGGCGCGTGAACGGCTGCCCGTCGCCGCCATGGAAGTCGATGCGCGGCGGCCGCTGGAAGTGGCGCAGCCGCCGGGTCAGGCCGCGTTGCGCCGGCTGCGTGTGCAAGGTCGCCGTGCCCAGCACCCGCTCCAGTGTCGTCTGCAATTCCGCGGCGCGCGCCGCCGGAACCGGCGCCTGCGTGCCGGCCTCCAGCACCGTGAAGGTGTCGAGCGCGCGACCGTCACGCGAAGACATCACGCGCGCGGCAACCACGTCGAGCCGCAGGCGGTCCAGCGTGGCCGCGACCGCGGCGAACACGCCATCGCGGTCGGGCGTGCACACGAATACCTCGGTCCCGCCTCGTCCCTCCGGCGGACGCACCGCCACCACCGTGGCCGCGTCCGGCGCCTTCAGGATTTCGGCAACCTGCCACGCCAGCGACTCGGGGCGCTGGCGCAACAGCGCGGCATCGGGAAAGGCATCCAGCACGGCGGCCGCCGACGCGCCATCCCGCCCGGACTCGTGCAGCAGCGCCAGCGCGCGTTCGCGCACCTCGCGCATGCGTACCTCGGCGCGTGCGGGCCGCTCCAGGTCGCGGCGCAGCACGTAGCGCGCGGCGACGTACAGGTCGGCGAGCAGGCGATCCCTCCAGGAGTTCCACAGTTTGGGGCTGGTCCCGGCGATGTCCGCGATGGTCAGCAGGTACAGCATGTCCAGCCGGCCCCAATCCCCCACCTGCACGGCGAATCGGTGCACGACGTCGGGATCGGCGATGTCTTGGCGCTGCGCGGTCACGCTCATCAGCAGGTGCCAACGGACCAGCCAGGCGACTTCCGAGGTGTCGTCCTCGTCGAGGCCGATGCCGCGGCAGAATGCACGCGCCTCGGTTTCGCCGAGGACCGAATGGTCGCCTCCCCGGCCCTTGGCGATGTCGTGGAACAGGCCGGCCAGAAGCAACAGTTCGGGTTTGGCCAGGCGCGAGAAAGCCTCGCACGCCAGCGGCAGCGACGCGCGCGTTTCCGGCAAGGCGTAGCGCGCCACGTTGCGCAGCACCCGCAGGGTGTGCTCGTCGACCGTGTAGACATGGAACAGGTCGTACTGCATGCGCCCCACCACACGCGCGAACGGCGGCAGGATCGCGACCAGCACGCCGTGGCGGTTCAGGGCTTCCAGCACCCGCACCGCGTCGGCACCGCGGCGGAGCAGCGCGAGGAACGCCGCCAGCACGTCCGGGTTGCGCGACAGCGCAGTGCCATGCGCGACCAAGGCGTGCTCGACCGCGCGCATCGTCGCGGCCGTGATGCCGGTGCAGTCCGCGACGTCGAAGCGCCGTTCGAACAGTTGGACCAGCCCTTGGGGCACGTGCAGCAGCCAGTCGGGATCGCGCAGTGCGATACGGGTTCCGCGCAAGACGAGGTTCGCGTCGAGGTCGCGCGGCGGCGGCAACGGATGCAGGTGTTCCTGCAGGCGCTCGAGCAACTGCATCAGCAAACGCTCGGCGACGCCGGCGGCGCGGAAGTAGTCCTGCATGAATCGTTCGACAGCGTCGTTGCCGACGGTGTTGACGTCTTCGTAACCGAGCCGCACCGCGAGCGCGCGTTGCCAGTCGAACAGCAGGCGCTCCTCGGCGCGGCCGGCTTCCAGGTGCAGGCCGTAGCGGATCCGGCGCAACACCGTGCGCGCCTCCCGCAGCGCGTCGCGCTCGCTCGCTTCCAGCAACCGGGCGCGCACCAGTCCGTCGAGATCGTCGACGCCGATCAGGCGCTTGCCCAGCCAGCGGATCAGGTCGAGGTTTCGCAGTCCGCCGGGCCCATCCTTAAGGTCGGGTTCGAGATTGTGGGTGGTGTCGTCATAACGGGCGTGGCGTTGTGCGCGCTCCTCGAGCTTCGCGTCGAGGTACGCGTCGGCCGGCCACAGCGCGGGATCGCCCATGAGCGCGCGCAGCGCGTCGGCGAAACGGCCGGCGCCCGCCAGCCTGCGCGCATCCAGCAGGCTGGTGAACACGCTCACGTCCGCCGCCGCGATCTCCCGGCACTGCGCAAGCGTGCGCACGGCCTGCCCCGGCTTCAGCCCGACATCCCATAGGCAGGTGAAGAACGCCTCGAGTTGGTGTCCCGGTACGGCACCGGTGTCGGAATCGCGCAGGACCAGGAGGTCCACGTCGGAATACGGAAACAGCAACCCGTGCCCGAAACCGCCGACGGCAAACAGGGCCGCCGCCGCGGTTTCGCCGACGCAAGCGGACCAGACATGCCCGCAGACCATCTCGACGACCCGCGCGCGCGACCGGGCCAGTTCGGCGGCATCGGCACCCTGCCGGAATGCCGCGGCCAGGGCCCGCGCATGATCGTCCAGCAGTTGTCGCAATGCGGCACGCGCATCGCGTGACACGCCGGCCAGCGGCAATGCCGGCGGCAGGCGGGGCGCCGGGGGAACAATACCGGCTTGCGCCTCGCTTGTTTGCAACGACGGCATTTGA
>JAJXWZ010000021.1 GCA_021781345.1 Pseudomonadota bacterium | reverse complement strand
CATCATAGCACGATGCTGAAAAAAGCATCAGCCCTTGTCGACACGCAAGCCTGGGCCGCGGCGGGTCCCGTCGCGCTCGATAGAATGCCGCGAAACGTTCAGTCGCATTCTCCTGCCCGCCTTCGCGCGCCCAGCCGTGACCGCTCCCTCGATCCAGACCATCCTCGCGCCGATCGCGGCGGACATGCAACTCGTCGACGCGGCGATCCGCGACAACCTCGCGTCCGAGGTGTCGCTGATCAACGCGATCAGCGGCTACATCATCACCGCCGGCGGCAAGCGGCTGCGCCCGGCGCTGCTGCTGCTCACCGCGCAGGCGCACGGCCACGACGGCCCGCATCGCCACGCGCTCGCGGCGGTGGTCGAACTCATTCATACCGCGACGCTGCTGCACGACGACGTCGTCGACGAGAGCGAGCTGCGCCGCGGCCGCAGCACCTCGAACGCGACCTGGGGCAACGCCGCCAGCGTGCTGTCGGGCGATTTCCTGTACTCGCGCGCCTTCCAGATGATGGTTGCCGCGGGCAATCTGCGCGTGCTGCAGATCCTGGCCGACGCGACCAATGTGATCGCCGAAGGCGAGGTGCTGCAGCTGCTCAACATGCACGACGCGGCGATCGACGTCGAGCGCTACATGCAGGTGATCCACTACAAGACCGCCGCGCTGTTCGAGGCCGCCGCGCGCATCGGTGCGGTGCTGGCCGGCTGCGACGCGCAGGCGGAAGAGGCCGCGGCGACCTACGGCCGGGCGCTGGGCATGGCGTTCCAGCTGGTCGACGACGCGCTCGACTACCGCGGCGACGTCGCCGAAATGGGCAAGAACGTCGGCGACGACCTGCGCGAGGGCAAGCCGACGCTGCCGCTGATCGTCGCGATGCAGCGCGCCGCGCCCGCCGAGCGCGCGCTGATCGAGGATGCGGTGCGCAGCGGCAGCGTCGAGCAGCTGCCACGCATCGTGCAGATCGTGCGCGACTGCGACGCGCTCAGCGCGGTCGACGCCGCCGCGCAGCAGCAGCTCGACCTGGCGCGCGCGACGCTGGCTGCGCTGCCGCCCTCGGCAGCACGCGACGCACTCGACCAGCTGTGCATCTATTCGCTGCAGCGCAAGTCGTGAAACGACGTTTTCCGAACGCGCCACTAGCCAACGTTCGCGAGCAACGTTATACTTACCTGCTTCGGTCGCTTGCGCTTCAGTTTTGGGCTGTCGATCGAAATTCGGGGTGTAGCTTAGCCTGGTAGAGCGCTACGTTCGGGACGTAGAGGCCGGAGGTTCGAATCCTCTCACCCCGACCAGGAATTCAGGAAAAGGGCTCGATCTTCGAGGATCGGGCCCTTTTTCATTGGCAGTCAGGCCGCATGCCTGATGTGCATGTCCACATGAATGTCGTCATAGGGACAGACGACGCCGCCGCGGTCCGTGCGCTCGATCAAGCCGAGTTCGGCCAAGATCGTGACGTCCTCGTGAACGCGTCTGACATCTCGGCCCAAGCGGCGTGCGAGTTCGCGCAGGCCGAGTTCACCCTGCCCGAGAAGCGCGCTCGCGATCGCCCAGCGCCGCTCGGTCAGACGCCCGAAAAACAGCTCGGGCGTCTCGAAGTTCAGGCGCTCCCCGCAGTACCGCGACGCCGTGAATCCGCGCCGTGCAGCATCGCGCAGCGCCGCCCAACCATCGCGTTCGATCGTGACGGTCAATGTGCGCTTTTCCATCGTTCCACCTCCGCCTGGAAATCGTCGATCAAACGATCCACGTCGACGAATTGATAAGGCACCTCACGCAAGCCCACATGCTTGTGGTCACCCTTGCCTCGTTCATTGTCAAACCCGATGATGCGTTCGCCGTCAACGACGTAGACCAAGCGATATTTGAAGCAATGGCGGCTGGGTGGGACCTCCTGCGCGAGGCGCCAGACGACCATCTCGATCAGCCCACCGTCCGCCAAGATGTCTCGAAAGCGCAGCACCAGTGAGGCCCTCATGTTGTCAATTCTGACAACAGGAGGGCCAGCTGTCAATTGCCCCCTCGCGTCGAGGGCTGTGGCCGGGTCATCATGCCTCGGCAGGGCGGGAGGAGTTGTCCCGACATTTGTCCCAAAAATTCACGAGCGCGGCGCAGTGCCAACAAAGGCGTCCTGTGACGCATGGATTCGGGACGTAGAGGCCGGAGCTTCGAATCCTCTCACCCCGACCAGGCATTCAAGAGAAGGGCTCGGTCTTCGCGGATCGGGTCCTTTTTTGTTGCGACTGGTTCTTCACGCGCATGGCGGCGCCGACATCCATGGCGGTGTCCCGGGAATGGCTTGCACGCGCGCCGCGCCTGCCCATACTTGGCAGCTCGGGGTTCGCAGGCGGCGGGCCCGGGGGTGGCCTTCGATGCATGCGTTCCTCGTTCCTTCCAGGCTCATCGGTGCGCGCCCACTGACGGTGCTCGCGATGCTGGCCGGCGTGTTCAGCGGCACCGGCGTCGGCGCCGGCGCGGAGTCGGCGCGAGCCAGCCTGTGCACGCCGGTGGGGAACTGGCGCGGCGCGGTCGAGGGCATGGCCGACGCCGCGCGGATGGCGATCCACGAAGACCGCAGCGGAACCGTCTCGTTCGGCCCGGTCGGCGCAGGCGGCTGTGTCGAGGACCTGCAGGTGGTCGAGCAGGCGCAGGGTTTTGCCTTTGCCGCGCGCGCCTCCGGCGACCCGGCTTGCCAGGGGGTGCACGGCAGCGTGTC
>JAJXWZ010000031.1 GCA_021781345.1 Pseudomonadota bacterium | reverse complement strand
CCCGCGCCACCCTCGCCAACGGCCTGCGCGTGGTGATCGTGCGTGACCCGCTGGCACCGATGGTGACCACGCAGATCACCTACCTCGCCGGCAGCTACGAAACGCCAAAGGGCTTCCCCGGCACGGCGCACGCGCTGGAACACATGATGTTCCGCAACTCGAAGGGAATGACCGGCGCGCAATTGAACGAGATGACCGGCAAGATGGGCGCCGAGAACAACGCCTTCACCACCAACGACGCCACCCAGTACTTCTTCGTCGCGCCGGCGCAGTACCTCGGCATGCTGCTGCGCATCGAGGCCATCCGCATGCGTGGCGCGCAGTTGACCGACAAGGACTGGGACCTGGAAAAGGGCGCGATCGAACAGGAAGTCTCGCGCGACATTTCCGACCCCGGGTACCTCGCGTTCCAGCAGGTCGAGCGCACGCTGTACGCGGGCACCGGCTACGCCGAGGATGCACTAGGCTCGCGGCCGACCTTCGACAAGACCAACGGCAAGGTCCTGCAAGGCTTCTACAACAAGTGGTACCTGCCCAACGACGCGATCCTGGTGATTGCCGGCGACGTCGATCCGCAAGCGACGCTGGCCAAGGTGAAGGCACTGTTCGGTCCGATCGCCCGCGGCAAGGTGCCCGAGCGTGCGCCCGTCGAACTGGAACCCTTCAAGCCGCAGACCATTGCCAAGACCACGCCGGACGCGACCGGCACGGTGCAGTACATGTTCCGCACGCCGGGCCAGCGATCGAAGGATTATGCGGCCATGCAAGTGCTGATGGATGTGTTGAACAATTCGCGCAGCACGCTTTCCGATCTCGCCGCGCAGGGCAAGGTGCTCTCCGCGGATGCCGGGATGCAACCGTTCGTCCACGGCGGCATCGGCTATGTCGAGGTCGGCTTCCCGAAAGGCGGCGACAGCAAACAGGCGCAAGGCCATCTGGATGGGGTGATCCAGCACTTGTTGAAGAATGGCGTGCCCGCCGACCTGGTCGAGGCCGCCAAGCGACAGGAGAAAGCGCAGTACGAATTCAGCAAGAACAGCCCCATGCAACTGGCGGAGTCGTGGTCGCAGGCGCTGGCGTGGCAGGGCCTGGATTCGCCCCGCGAAGCGCTGGACCAGATCCTCGCGGTCACGCCGCAGGACGTCGATCGCGTCGCCCGCCAGTACCTCAAGCCCGACCAGCGCATGACCGTGGTGCTGACGCCCAATCCGAACGGCAAGCGTCCGCCGAACAGCAACGGTTTCGGCGGCACCGAATCGTTCGCCAGCAACGACAAGCTGGATGCGCCGCTGCCCGAATGGGCCGCCAAGCGGCTGAAACAGTTGCAGATGCCGCACTGGACGCTCGACCCGGTCAGGATGCAGCTCGACAACGGCATCACCCTGATCGTGCAGCCCACGCACGTCAGCAAGACCGTGACCCTGTATGGCCGCGTCGACAGCAACGAGGACCTGCAGGCGCCCAAGGGGCAGGAAGGCGTCGGCAGGCTGCTCGGCTCGCTGTTCGACTACGGCACCACCACGCTGGATCGTGCCGCGTTCCACAAGGCACTGGATGCCATCGCCGCCACCGAATCCGGCGGCAGCAGCTTCAGCCTCGCAGTCCCCAGCGTGAACTTCGACAAGGGCATGCAGTTGCTTGCCGAAAACGAACTGCACCCGGCGCTGCCTGCGAAGGCCTTCGGCGTGCAACAGGAAACGCTGGCCCGCACGCTGGCCGGCGAACTGCAATCGCCGCGTTACAAGATGTTCAGGGCCCTCGACAAGGGCTTGCTGCCCGCCGGTGATCCCGGCCTGCGCCAGGCCACGCCGAAGACCGTCGATGCCCTGTCGCTGGCGGACGTCAAGGATTATTTTGCCAAGGTCTACCGGCCCGACATGACCACGATGGTGATCGTCGGCGACGTGACACCGGCGCAGGCGAAGTCTGAAGTCGAGAAATACTTCGGCGCGTGGAAAGCGACCGGTCCGAAACCCGACGTGGTGCCCAAGCCGGTGCCGGCGAACCCGGCCGGTTACACAGTCGTACCCAACGCCTACGCTTCGCAGGACCAGGTGTTCATGGGCCAGATGCTGGACTTGAACATCCACAATCCGGATCGCTATGCGCTGGAACTCGGCAACGAAGTGCTCGGCGGCAACGGCTTCGCATCACGGCTGATGGTCGACATCCGCGTCAAGCACGGTTATGCCTACGGCGCGGGCTCCTTCATGAATTTCGACCGCTCGCGCTCGATCCTGTACGTGTATTACGGCAGTGATGCGGCCAAGGTGAAGCCGGTCGACACGCTGGTCCTGCAGAACCTCGACGAGATGCGCGACTCGCCGGTCAAGGCCGACGAACTGCTCAATGCCAAGCAGGCGCAGATCCGCTCGATTCCGCTGGGCGTATCGAGCGTCAACAGCATCGCGCGCTCGTTGCTTGGCTGGAGCATCAACGGCGAGCCACTGGACGAGCCGATGGTCGCTGCGAAAAACTATCTGAACCTGACCGCCACCCAGGTGCAGGACGCCTTCAGGAAATACGTCAAGCCCGCCAATCTGGTACAGGTGGTACAGGGACCGACGCCAAAGCAGCACTGAAGCTGCCGATCACGCAAGAAGCCCGATCTCACGATCGGGCTTCTTGGTTTCAGGATCCGGTGACCGGACCCCGTACGATTATGTAATGCCGCTCGCCGTTGGCGGGATCGAAATACACCGCGGTCAGCTTGCCGGTCTCCGGGTCGACGAAGCGCTCGCCGGTATCGGTCCAGCGCTGATCAGGGCGCGTTTCGCTCAGCGGTTTGTAGCGCCAGCGCTCGATCGCCAGTCCGACGATCAGCAGCACGCCGCCGATGACCAGTTGCGGTGTGAACAACAGGAATGCACCGCCAACCAACAGCGCGACCGCCGCGCCCACCAAGAGCAGCGCGCCTATCAGATAGAGCGCGACCGACAGCACGGCTCAGGTCTTTTCGATCACTACCGCGGTGCCATAGGCGACGATCTCGCTCATCGTCTGGCCAATCTCGGACGAATCGAAGCGCATCATCACCACAGCGTTGGCACCCATCGCCTGCGCGTTCTGCACCATGCGATCGGTGGCGTGGCGGCGCGCCTCTTCCAGCATCTGGGTGTACTCGCTGATTTCGCCGCCGACGATGGAACGCAGGCCCGCCATCACGTTGCCACCGATGCCGCGGCTGCGCACCACCACCCCGAACACCTGGCCCTTGGTCTCGGCGACCTTGTAGCCGGCGACGTATTCACTGGTCACGATGATCATGCTTGCCCTCCGCCCGCATTCGAAGCGGCTGTTGTCATAGTCAGGCCATGGATGGCCGTTCTGGTCCAGACGGCTCGGCGTACCTGCAAGCGACGAACGATTTCCGCCGGGCAGCGATCATGGATGATCTCAGAGTTACCTGCGTGAACTGGCCAGCAGCTGCAGCAACTGGATGTACAGCCAGACCAGCGTGACCATCAGGCCGAACGCGCAGTACCACTCCATGTACTTGGGCGCGCCCTGGGCGGTGGCCCGCTCGATCAGGTCGAAATCCAGCACCAGGTTCAAGGCGGCGACGCACACGAAGACCACGCTGAGGACCAGGCCCAGCGTGCCGGCTCCGTACACGAACCCCATGTTGTAGTGCGTGAACGAACCGACGCCCCAAGCCACGAGGTACAGCAGGAAGATGCCGCCGGTGGCCGCCACCACGCCCATGCGGAACTTCTGGGTTACCTTGATCACGCCAGTTCGGTACAGCATCAGCATCACGGCCAGCACGCCGACCGACGCCAGGATCGCTTCCAGGACGATGCCGTGATATTGCACCTCGAACATCGCGGAGATGGCGCCCAGCGCGGTGCCTTCGGCCAGCGCATAGAGTGGCGCGGTCACCGGTGTCCAGTTGGGCTTGAACACGCCGGCGAAAGCCAGCACCAGGCCGCCGATAAGGCCGCCCCACATGAACGGCTGCATGGCCTCGAGGCCGGCCACGATGCCGCCTCCGGCCACCGCGGCCATGAAGTGGGTCCAGGTCCAGAACCCGGTGATCAGCATCAACACCAGCAACAACCCGGCGCGGGCGATGGTGCCGTTGACCGTCATCCGCTCGCCGACGGCAGCGGCGGGAAGATTCTGGAATGTCTTGTCACGCAGGACGGGATTGTTGGTACGCAGGGCCATGATCTTTCTCGCTCGTAGAGACGGGTTACTTGGGTCGCGGCAGGATACTCCGCCATGCCAACGCGCGCATGCCGGTTCCACGGCACCCGGTCATTGTTCAGACCACTCGCCGACTATCTGGTTCCTGTGCGCGTGATCTTCAAGCCACGCGGGTGAAGCCGTCGGCGCTCCAAGCCTCGGAACCCACGCCGTGGTGCACCGTGAACAGGCCATCCGGATCGTAGCGCTTCTTCGCCGCCAGCAAGCGCGGATAGTTCGAACCCCAGAATGCAAGCTGCCAGTCCTTGAGGAAGAAATCACTCTCGGAAACGTAGGAACCGGCGTCGGGCACGAGTTTGTACAAGGCGTCCATCATCCGCGCATTGCCCGCTGCATCGTGGCGCGCAGCCTTCATGTCGGGTTCGTGCCCCGCGAGGCCGGGAAAGGCCGGCCCTTCGCCGCTGCCCGTGATGACCAGCGCGAACGCGTCCAGCACTTGCGGATTGGTTGCGGTCTCGCGTGACACATCGATTTGCGACTTGCGGCCGCCTGCAAGACCCTTGTTGAAATGCAGCGCAAAATCCCATTGCTTGCTGGCTGCGAACAGGGTGTCGACCAAGCCCTGCCGCCGGCTCGGTTCGAGCAACGCGGCCGGCAGCCAGGCCGATCCGTAGCCATGCAAAAACTGCCCGGCCTGTTCCGCGTCGCCGGCCCACACGATGTTGTCGATCGGGGTATCCGGCCGGGGATCCGCCATGACCGCGCCGGGCAGGGTCCGCAGGACCACCGGATTCCAGATCATCCTGGCCGGGAACGCATGCACATCCGGGGCTTGCGTGATCGCGAAATCGCGCCGCGAAGCCCGCACGAAATCCAGGAAGGGCTGCCACGCGGCTTCGGCCTGGGCCTGGTCCAGTCCCTGGAACACCATGCTGACACGCAGGGTATGACCGTCCTGGAAATGCACGGTCTCGCCCCAGTGCGGATTGAACAGGCTGGCACGGTAGAATTCGACGAAACGCGCCAGCAGTTTGCGGTAGGCGCCGTCAGTCGTTGCCTGGACCGCGAAGTTCACGACCCCGACGAAGTCCGGCAGGTCGTGCGTGCGCAGGGTCAGGCGCGTGATCACGCCGAAACTGCCGCCCCCGCCCCCCTTCAGCGCCCAGAACAGCTCCGGGTCGTTGCGGGCGTTGACCACGCGGATTTTGCCGTCCGCGGTGACCACCTCGGCTTCCAGAAGATTCGCCGCAGCCGTGCCGTATTGTTTCGACCAGCTGCCGAAGCCGCCGCTACTCACCAGGCCGGCGACGCCGACCGTCATGCAGCCGCCGCCCTGCACGTAGCGTCCGCCTTGCGTCGTCACCGCGTTGTAGGCATGACCCCAGATCTGTCCCGCGCCCACGCTGACCGCGGGTTGCGGCTCGATTTTTCCCTCGCAGCCCTTCGGCACGAACGCGTCGTGCATCCGGATCTGGTTCAGGTGACGCGTCCATACCACCAGCGAATCCGGCGCATCGGACGTGCCCTGGTAACTGTGTCCCGCGCCCTTCACCACCAGTCGCAATCGGTGCTTGCGCGCAAAGTCGATCGCCGCCGCAACATCGGAAGCCGTTTTCGCCGCCACCGCATACGCGCTCGGCTGCGACGTCCACGCGTCCACCCAGCCCGAGGTCTGCGTCAGTTCCGGATGCTCGAGGATGTAATACGGGTTCCGGATCTGCGTGAAGAAATCGAAACAGGCGCGTCCGGTCGGATCGGCGCGGCAAGCCGCCAGCGGATCGGCGAGCTTCATCAGCCGTCCGCCGACTTGCCGGTTCAGGCTTTCCCATTCGGCGGCGGAAGGCCAGCCCGGCTCACCCGGCCGCACGCGCCTGAACGCCCGGCCAGCCGGGGCGACCTTGCTCCAGGCCGCCTCCGGCACACCGGCCAGCAAGGCCGCGGACAAGGGTGCACCAGCCAGCCACTTCAGCAATGCGCGTCGTTTCACCTTGCCGCCCTCGCCATGGATCGGCGCAGCATACTCTCGTCACGCCACGGGCGGCACCACGCGGCACCGGCCGTCTCCGGTCAGGCTTCGCCCGTGGCCGGAGCGTGATCGTGCTCGATCGGTCGCACGTCCGGCAGGAATGCAGCCAGCAATCCCAGCAGCGGCAGGAACGCGCAGATCTGGTACACGAAGTCGATGCCGTAGTGGTCGGCGATGATCCCCAGCACCAGCGCGCCGAGTCCGCCCAGCCCGAAACTGAAACCGTAGAACAAACCCGACACCATGCCGATGCGGTGCGTCAGCATGTCCTGCGCGTAGACGATGATCGCCGGGAATGCCGATGCCAGCACCAGCCCGATCACGACGCTCAGGCCCACCGTCCAGCCGAGCCCGACGTGCGGCAGCAGCAGCGTGAACGGCGCGCAGCCGAGGATCGAAAACCAGATCACCCGCTTGCGGCCGATGCGATCGCCCAGCGGGCCGCCGACCAGGGTGCCGGCGGCGACCGCCGCCAGGAACACGGACAACAGATACGGCGCCTCCCCTACCGATACCCCGAAATGGTGGATCAGGTAGAACTCGTAGTAACTGCTGATGCTGGCGAGGTAGAAGAACTTCGAGAACATCAGCACCAGCAGCACGCCGATGGTGCGGCGCACGACCGGCGCCGGGATCGGGGACCGCGCCTCGGGCGTATTCCTGCCGGCGCGTTCGCGGATGTGGTGCCCGTACCAGCGGCCGACCTGCAGCAGGATGACGATCGCGACCAACGCCAGCAGGCCGAACCAGCCGACGTGCGAGCGCCCGAACTTCAGCACGATCGCCGCAGCCAGCGCGGGCCCCAGCGCCTGCCCCACGTTGCCGCCGATCTGGAACAGCGATTGCGCGAGTCCGTAGCGGCCGCCGGAAGCCAGGCGCGCGACCCGCGCCGACTCCGGATGGAAGACCGACGAACCGCAACCGATCAGGGCCACCGCCAGCAGCAGGACCGGATACGTCGGCGCCACCGACATAAGCAACAGGCCGCTGAAGGTGAAGCACATCCCGACCGGCAGCGAGTATGGCAACGGATGCTTGTCGGTGAAGGTGCCCACCACCGGCTGCAGGAGCGATGCCGTCAACTGGAAGGTCAGCGTGATCGCGCCGATCTGGGTGAACCCGAGGTGGAATTCGCCCTTGAGCAGCGGATAGATCGCCACGATCACCGACTGCATCATGTCGTTGAGGACATGCACGAAGCTGACCGCGCCGATCACGCTGAAACGCGTGGGCTGCGGCTTGCGGACCGGTCGGGACGGCGCCATCGCGGACGCTTCGCTTGTCGCTCGATTCAATGTCGTCGGCCTTGCATGGGTGGAAGATCGAACGCCTGTTGCCGTTTACCTGAATGCACGCGCCATGTCACCGGGAGGACCGACGCCGGAACGGGGCTGCCTGTAACCGTTCGCGGCCGACGGCCGACCCGGCCTGCGGCCTCAACGATCGCGCAGCCTCGCCGCTGCCGCCACCAGGTCCGCTTCGCCCGGCAGCACCAGCAGGGCCGCGCCGGCGAGCGGCGTGTAGGTGTCGGCACCAACCACGCGCTCCAGCGGCTTGCCGCCAAGCCCGCCCTCGACGATCGCGGTGATCACGCCCTCGCCCACACCAGCGCTCTTGCGGCCTTCGTCCAGGACGATGATGCGTTCGGCGCTGCGCGCCTGTTCCACGATGAACGCGTCGTTGAGCGGTGCCAGCCAGCGCAGATCGACCACGCGTACCTTCCACGCGTACGCCGATTCGATCTCCCGCGAGGCGCGCAAGGCCATCGGCACGCCGTTGCCGAAGGTGAAGATCACCAAGTCAATCGCCCCGGGGTCGTAGACGCGCCCCTCGCCCAGCGGCATCGCCAGGTCCGGCGCCGGATAGTCGAATTGCCAGCGGCCGTCGCCCTGCTCGTACAGGTCCTTGGTCATGTAAAGTGCGATCGGTTCCAGGAACGCGCACACGCGACCATCGACCTTGCACAACGCCGCCAGCGTGCGCAGCATCATCGCGGCGTCGTCGCCGCGCGAGGGACAGCCGACCACGAGGCCCGGGATGTCACGCAGCGCCGCGATCGAGTTGTCGTTGTGGAAGTGCCCGCCGAAGCCCTTCTGGTAACCGAGCGACGCGATCCGCATCAGGATCGGGTTGCGGTACTGGTCGTTGGAGAAGAACTGCAGGCTGGCCGCCTCGCCGCGGATCTGGTCGCAGGCGTTGTGGAAGTAGGCGAGATACTGGATCTCCGGGATCGGCAACATGCCCATGTTGGCGTAGCCCTGCGCAAGCCCGAGGATCATGGTCTCGTCGAGCAGGGTGTTGAACACACGCGCCCCCTTGAACGCCTTGTAGATACCGCGCGTCAGCGTGTACACGCCACCCTTCTGCGCGACGTCCTCGCCGAACACCAGCGACTCCGGATACTTCGCCAGCAGGTCGTGCAGGGCAGCGTTGATCTGCAGTGCGAGGTGCCGCGGCGGCTGCTTTTCCGGCAACCTGTCGGCGCCGCCGAACACGGCAACGCGCTTGTCCGCGTAATCGGCGCGCGCGGCCTCGGTCCGGACCGCCTTTGGCGTGTACGGTGCCAGTGGCCTCATCACCTCGTCCAGCGTGGCCAGCTTCGGACGGCGGTCAGCTTCCGCGGCCGCGTCGAAGCAACGCTTGCGGATGGATTCGTATTGCTCCAGCAATGATTGCTTCGTATGCAGGCCGGATTCCAGCGCGATCGCGGCCGAGCGCAGCAGCGGATCGGTACCCTCCAGTGCCACCAGTTCCTCGATGCTGCGCCACTCGATCTCGAAATCGGTGCCGGCGTGGCCGGTCAGGCGCGTGGTCTTCAGGTGCAGGAAGGTCGGCCGGCGCGTACCGCGGCAATGCTCGACGGCACGCGCGACCTGCGCGTAGCCCTCGGCGAGGTCAAGGCCGTCGGCGAAGAAATAATCCAGGTCCTTGCGGTCGCGGAAGTTGTTGGCGATCCAGCCAGCGGGCGTCTTCACCGAGATGCCGATGCCGTTGTCCTCGCACACGAACAGCACCGGCGTCGGCAGGCGCTGGTAGGCCGTCCACGCCGCGGCATTGAACGAGGTCTGCGCGGTGGCGTGGTTGCTCGATGCATCACCGAACGAGCAGATCACGATGGAATCGCGTGGCACCGGCAGGACGTGGCCGATGCGCGGCGCCTGTTCGATCGCTACTGCGGTGCCCAGCGCCTTGGGCAGGTGCGAGGCGATGGTCGAGGTCTGCGGCAACACCCACAGCGGCTTCGATCCCCATACCTTGTGGCGCCCGCCGGAAGCCGGGTCTTCGCGACTGGCCGCGAATGACAGCGCCGAATCCATCACCGGATCCATGCCCGGCAACTTGCGGAAACGTTCGGCCATGAAGGCGCCGGAACGGTAATGCAGGAACGCGGGATCGGTGTGGCGCGTCAGCCGCGCCAGCATCGCGTTGCCTTCGTGTCCGCTCGAGCCGATGGTGTAGAAGACCTTGTTCTGCACGCGCAACACGCGCGCCATCAGGTCAAGGTGCCGCGAAATCAATTGCGATTCGAACAGCTCGCGGAAATCACGCGCCGTGCAGGCACTGCCCGGAAGCACCGGCGCGTCGTCGCGTGGAACGGGGCGCACGTCGCCCTGCCACGCCCCTACGAATTCTATGAAGTTCTGGTCTACGATTTCCGCGCGGTTGAAGCCCTTGTGGCGCGCGGGGATGGGGGTCTGGATGGCGTTCATCGGCACGTATTCAAGCAATGTGTTCGGTCCTGCGCGCGTACCACTGCTCGCGCGTCTGGCCCCAGAGCTCGACGGCATCATCCGCGTGCGGTACCGGGAGCTTGCCCGGACCGAGCCGGCGGGAACCCAGCCGACGCGCCACGGCCTGCGAAGCGGCATTGTCGGGGGCGATGCAATGGATGATCCGCGGCCAGCCGAGATTCGCGAACGACCAGTCGGTCGCGGCCGTCGCGGCTTCGGTCGCGTAGCCGTTGCCCCACGCACCACGCGCGAGGGTCCAGCCGATTTCGTCGCCGGGCCATCCCTCGGGATGCAACGGACCGACCCTTCCGATCCAGCGGTTGTCGGACTTTCGAATCACCGAGAATGCGCCGAACCCGAGCACGTGCCACGAGCCGATCGCGGCCAGCATCCGGCCCCACGAAACGAAGCGCGGTTGCACGCCACCCAGGTGACGCATGGCTTCCTCGTCCTCACCCAGCGCCGCCCACGCCTCGAAATCGTCGCGGCACGGCAGGCGCAACGTCAGCCGCGCCGTCTCCAGCACGGGTTCTGGCGATGGCGCCGCGCTTGGCATCATGTGATTACTTGCCGAGCGGGTGATAGGTGCATTCCGGGGCCGCGGTCGCGATGTCGGGGATGTTCGGGCTGTAGCAGGTGTATTGCACGCGCTTCCTGCCTTCCTTGCCGGTGACGACCTTCGGCACCAGCTGCACGACGCCGTTGGCTGTACCCGTGGCGGGAGCCAGGTACACGTTGATCACGCCGCCCGCGCTGACCCGGATGGCGCTGATGCCGTCCCCACCCATCTGGGTCGGTGCGGCGAGCCGGGCCTCGGCATTGCTGGACGGCGGCTTCGGATCCGACAGGATCGCATTGGCGACGCCCATCTTCGCCAGCGCCAGCTTCAACGATGCCATGGCGATGTGCAGTTCGCTCGCGTTGACGGCAGCCGACGCGCTGCTGGAAGCGATCAGCACGCCGAGCGCGATACCGGCGAGCCATTGGTTGCGACGATTCATGTCCGTCTCCTGCCCGTCCGCTCCATTCGAAGCGGCTGTTGTGAAAAGTCAGGCCAAGTAGCTCCTGGCCGTGGATGGCGGCCGCGATGGCCGTTATGGTGCCGTTGAACTCGACACGCCTGTCTCATGCCCA
>JAJXWZ010000068.1 GCA_021781345.1 Pseudomonadota bacterium | reverse complement strand
GGCGTTCCTCGGCCTGGATGCCTCGCTGCCACTGCTGCCGCAGCCAGCCAGCCTCATCACCGATCCCGAACGCGAGCCATGGAAGCGCGACGCCGCGTCCGGCCAACTGCAAATGCCGGCACAGAAGGTCGATGCCCTGCTCGGCCCGGTCGCGCGGGCGTGGATGCGTGACCACCTGCGCGACTATGCCGAGGTGCGCGCCCAGGTCAGCGGACTGCGCAGCGAGACTCCGGTGCACGACATCGGGTCCTATCGCGCGCATCGGCGCCTGTAGCACTGAGGCAAGTCGGCGCGCGGCCGAAGCCGCCGCTTCGGCGGCAGACCGCGCGGCGCCTCCCGATGACATCCCGTACCGAGGCGCCGTCCGGCGTTCACGCCCGTACGGTTCAGGCCGCTTGTTGTGCCGCCAGCTGCCGCAGCACGTAAGGCAGGATGCCGCCGTGACGGTAGAACTCGCGCTCCTTCGGGGTCAGCAGCAGCACCCTGACGGTGAAGCGCTTCTCGCCGGCCTCGCCGCGGACGATGACCACCGCCTCGCGGGCCTCGCCATCCTCGAGCCCGGCGATGTCGAAGGACTCCCTGCCGGTCAGCCCCAGAGACTGCGCGCTATCGCCATCCCTGAACGCCAGAGGCAATACGCCCATGCCCACCAGATTGGAGCGGTGGATACGCTCGAAGCTCTCGGCGATCACCGCGCGCACACCCAGCAGCAGGGTCCCCTTGGCCGCCCAGTCGCGCGACGAGCCGGTGCCGTACTCCTTGCCGGCGATCACCACCAGCGGCGTGCCTTCCTGCTTGTAACGCATGGCAGCGTCATAGATCGCCAGCTGCTGACCACTGGGCACGTGCGAGGTATAACCGCCCTCGATACCGTCGAGCATGCGGTTGCGGATGCGGATGTTGGCGAAGGTGCCACGCACCATCACGTCGTCATTGCCGCGCCGCGAGCCGTAGGAGTTGAAATCCTTCGGATCGACGCCCTTGGACATCAGATAACGGCCGGCGGGCGAGTCCTTCTTGATGTTGCCGGCCGGCGAGATGTGGTCGGTGGTGATCGAATCGCCGAACAGGCCGAGGCAGCGCGCGCCGTGGATGTCGGCGATCGCGCCGGCCTGCATCGTCATGCCCTCGAAGTAGGGCGGGTTCTTGATGTAGGTCGAATCATCCCAGCGGTAGAGATCGCCGTCAGCGGAGCGAATCGCGTTCCAGCGCGCATCGCCCTTGAACACGTCGGCGTAGTTGCGGGTGAACATCTCGGACGTCACCGCTCCGGCGATGGTGTCGGAAATCTCCTGATTCGACGGCCAGACGTCGCGCAGATACACCGGCTTGCCGTCGGTGCCGGTGCCGAGGGGATCGTGGTCGAGATCGATGTCGAGCGTGCCGGCCAGCGCGTAGGCCACCACCAGCGGCGGCGAGGCCAGGTAGTTCATCTTGACTTCGGGATGCACGCGGCCCTCGAAGTTGCGGTTGCCCGAAAGTACCGATGCGGCCACCAGGTCGCCCTCGGCGATGCCCTGGCTGATCGCCGCGGGCAACGGACCGGAATTGCCGATGCAGGTGGTGCAGCCGTAACCCACGGTGTAGAAGCCGAGCCTCTCCAGTTCGCCCAGCAGGCCGGTCTTCTTCAGATAATCGGTGACCACCAGCGAGCCCGGCGCCAGCGAGGTCTTCACCCAAGGCCTGGGCTTGAGACCGCGCGCGGCGGCTTTCTTCGCCAGCAGACCGGCACCCAGCATCACCGCCGGGTTGGATGTGTTGGTGCAGGAGGTGATCGCGGCGATCACCACCGCGCCGTCGCGCAGTTCGAAGGTATGTCCGTCTTTCTCCACGCGCACACTGCCGTCGGCCACGGCATTGGCGGCATTGCCGACCGCGCTCGCGCCGCCTTCTCCGGCAAAGCGCTCGGCGTCGCCGTTGCGCGGCTTGCGACCGGCGGTCAGCGGCTTGAGACCGTCGAGGAAACTCCTGCGCACGTCACCCAGCAGCACGCGGTCCTGGGGTCTCCTGGGCCCGGCCATGGAGGGCCTCACGGTGGCCAGGTCCAGTTCCAGCGTCGCGCTGAACTCGGCTTGCGGGGTGTGTTCGTCATGCCACAGGCCTTGGGCCTTGGCGTAGGCCTCGACCAGCGCGATCTGCTCGGCGCCGCGGCCCGACAGCCGCAGGTAGTTCAGCGCCTCCTGATCGACCGGGAAGATGCCGCAGGTGGCGCCATACTCCGGCGCCATGTTGCCGATGGTGGCGCGGTCGGCCAGCGCGAGATGCCGGAGGCCGGGGCCGAAGAACTCGACGAACTTGCCAACCACGCCCAGCTTGCGCAGCATCTGGGTCACGGTCAGCACCAGGTCGGTGGCGGTCGCTCCCTCCGGCAGCCTGCCGTTGAGTTTGAATCCGACCACCTGCGGAATCAGCATCGAGGAGGCCTGCCCGAGCATCGCCGCTTCGGCCTCGATGCCACCCACGCCCCAGCCCAGCACACCCAGCCCATTGATCATGGTGGTATGCGAATCGGTGCCGAACACCGTGTCCGGATAGGCCCACATCGTGCCGTCCTCGGCGCTCGTCATCACCACGCGCGCCAGATGCTCCAGATTGACTTGATGCACGATGCCGGTGCGCGGCGGCACCACCTTGAAATTGTCGAACGCCTTCTGGCCCCAGCGCAGGAAGCTGTAGCGCTCGCCGTTGCGCTGGAACTCGATCTCGACGTTCTGCTCCAGTGCCGTCGCGGTGCCGTAGCCATCCACCTGCACCGAGTGGTCGATCACCAGCTCGGCCGGTACCAGCGGGTTGATCTTCTTCGGGTCGCCGCCCAACTTGACCATGGCGTCGCGCATCGCGGCCAGATCGACCACGCAGGGCACGCCGGTGAAGTCCTGCAGCACCACCCGGGCGGGCATGAAGGCGATCTCGGTGTCGGGCTCCTTCTTCGGGTCCCAGTTGGCCACCGCCTCGATCTCGCGAGCCGTGACGTTGCTGCCATCCTCGTGACGCAACAGGTTCTCGAGCAGGATTTTCATCGAGTAGGGCAGGCGTCCGAGATCGAAGCGCTGGCCCAGTTTCGCCAGGCTGGCGTGGGCGTAGCGCCGCCCGTTGACCTCGAGAATGGCGCGCGTCGCAAAAGTGTCTTTCATTCCTGACTCCCGGATGATTCGGCAGGCATGCCCAGCGGGCGGGGGCGCGCATGGACGGCTCAGCCGCTTATTATCGCCCAAGCCGGCGGCGACGGCGCAGGACTGCCGCGAGGATCAGCCGACGTCGAGCGAGGCGCGCGCCAGCATGCCGCGCGCGAGCATCGCCACCTGGCGGCGGTGCAGGATCAGTCGCCACGGCCGCCCCCCCAGCTGGCGCCAAAGCACCGCGGAGCGTACCGCCGCCAGCAAGCACGCGCGGATACGCTCGACCTGGGCCGGCTGATTGAGATGCAGCGGACTGCCGGTGACCAGCACGCGCGGCCGCAACGTGGAAAGCGTGTCGGCATACAGTTCGGCCAGACGACCCACCACGGTGGCGTGGGTGATGCCGAAATGGTCTGCTTGGCGCTGGGCGGCGCGCAGGCCTTCCTGGAGCCGGGTCAGCAGATCCGCGTGGGCCATCAGACGTCGCTCCAGGCGCAGCACCGTCAGCGCCATGCGCGTCAGCGCCGTGTCCGGGCGACCCTCGTCGAGTTGCGCCAGCAGCGTGCGCAGACCCAGTCGCACGCCGCCGCTGCCGCCGAACACCTCGGCGGTACTGGCGGCATCGATGCGCAGCACGCTGGACAGGCTGGTCTCGAGCGCGCTGGCGTCGCAGCTGCCCTCGGTCGCCAGGCTGCGCACCAGGCTGAGCGCCTGGAACAATCCGGCGAGGGCAAGCACGCGTTCTTCGTTCATTGTTCCGGTTCCAGGCCGCCGAATGCGGCGTCGGTCGTCTCTATGGTGCCACCGCCGAGGCACCGGTCGCCGTCATAGAACACCACGGCCTGCCCCGGCGTCACCGCACGCTGGAGAGCATCGAAGCGGACGCTCGCCGACACGGTATCGACATGCACTTCGCAGGCCTGATCATCCTGGCGATAACGCGTCTTGGCGGAGCAGCGAAATGTCGGCGCGGGCGCTGCCCCATCCACCCAGGTCAGGGCCGAGGCCGTCAATCGCCGCGACAGCAGCCAGTGTTCATCCTGCGCGACGATCAAGGCATCCGTGGCGATTTCCTTGCCGATCACGTACCACGGGTGCTCGGCCGCACCGCGCACGCCGCCCAGACCCAGGCCCTGCCGCTGGCCGAGGGTGTAGTACATGATGCCCGAGTGCTCGCCGAGCACGCGCCCTTCGGGCGTGCGGATCGGCCCGGGGCGTGCCGCAAGATAACGCGCGAGAAAGCTGCGGAAGTCGCGCTCGCCGATGAAGCAGATGCCCGTGGAATCCTTCTTGGCGTGGTTCGACAGCCCGGCCTCCCGCGCCAGCCGACGCACGTCGGGCTTGCGCAATTCGCCGAGCGGGAACAGCGTCGCCGCCAGCTGCGTCTGTGCCAGCGCATGCAGGAAATAGCTCTGGTCCTTGGCGCCATCGATACCGCGCAAAAGCTGGTATCGGCCGTCCCGCTCGCGCACCCGCGCGTAATGGCCGGTGGCGATCTTCTCCGCGCCCAAGGCGTACGCCGCATCGAGGAAACGCTTGAACTTGATCTCGCGATTGCACAGCACATCCGGATTGGGTGTGCGGCCGGCGGCGTATTCGGCGAGAAACCGCGTAAACACGTCGTCCCAGTATTCGGCGGAAAAATCACGAACGTGAAACGGGATGCCGAGCCGGCCCGCCACCGCCACCGCGTCGCGGCGATCGTCCTCGGCCCGGCAGCCGGGGGCGCGTTCATCCTCGCGCCAGTTGTGCATGAACAGGCCTTCGACCGCATTGCCTGCACGCGCGAGCAGCAGCGCCGCGACCGAGGAGTCGACCCCGCCTGACAGGCCGACGATCACGCGCACGGATTCACACCGCCGCATCGCGCAGGCGCGCGATGACATCCAGCGGCAGGCGCCGCCCGGCCAGCCAGGCGTCGACGCTCTTCAGCACCAGCGCGGTGCGCAGGCGCGCTGTCGACGCGGCGATCTCGTCACGCGTCAGCCACAATGCACGCGCGATGCCGTCGTCGAGCGGCCGATCGGGATGGTGCCGCAGCGCGCGGGCCGCGAACACGAAGCGCAGCGTGGTGTCGCCGGCGCGCGGGTTGATCCAAGGCATCACGCCGACAAAGTGCTCGGGCGCGACTTCCCAGCCGGTCTCCTCGAGGGTCTCGCGCACGGCGGCGTCAACCAGGTCCTCGCCGGCTTCCAGATGGCCCGCCGGCTGGTTCAGGCGCAGTTCGCCGTGCACGTCTTCCTCGACCATCAGAAAGCGCTCGCCGTCGGCCACCACGGTGGCGACGGTCACGCGCGGCCGCCATACGCCATCGACGGAAAGCTTGCTGGTCATCGCGCCGGCGACTCCTTGTCAAAACGTGATTGTGCCATCACCTTGTTCACCCTGGTCCGCGACGGCATCCTCGTGGCCGCGGCGTATACTCGAAACCAATCCAGATCACGAAACGCAATGGCCCAGAATCCGGACCGCGACCAAGAACTCGAACACGGCCTTGCGGTCGAGACGGCAAAGCCCCGTCTGGAACGCCCGGCGATGTACCAGGTCGTACTGCTCAACGACGATTACACGCCGATGGAATTCGTGGTCGAGGTGTTGCGCACATTCTTCGGCCTGAACCAGGAGCGCGCGGTACAGGTGATGTTGCACGTCCACCATCGCGGCAAGGGTGTTTGCGGCGTATTCACGCGCGAGGTGGCCGAGACCAAGGTGAACCAGGTCAACGATTACGCGCGGGTACATCATCATCCTTTGCTCTGCGCCATGGAAAAGCTGTAGGCGGACCCCACATCACCGGCATCGGTCAGCGGAGGCCATCTCCCATGTTCAGCAAGGATCTCGAGCTCACCATCGGCCAGTGCTACAAGGACGCGCGCGAGCAGCACCACGAGTTCATGACCGTGGAACACCTGCTGCTGGCCCTGCTCGACAACGCCGCCGCCGTGGCCGTGCTGCGAGCCTGCGGCGCCGATCTGGAGCGATTGGGCCGCGAGCTTCGCGACGTGATCGCACAGACAGTGCCGGTGCTGCCTGAAGGTGACGAGCGGGACACCCAGCCCACGCTGGGCTTCCAGCGCGTGCTGCAACGTGCCGTCTATCACGTGCAGTCATCGGGCCGCAAGGAAGTGACCGGCGCCAACGTGCTGGTGGCAGTGTTCGGCGAAAAGGACTCGCACGCGGTGTATTTCCTCGGCCAGCAGGAGATCGCGCGCCTCGATGCCGTCAACTACATTTCACATGGCATTGCCAAGATCGGCCACGAAACACCGGCGCAG
The DNA here is from genome assembly GCA_021781345.1 of Pseudomonadota bacterium. GTDB lineage: Bacteria > Pseudomonadota > Gammaproteobacteria > Xanthomonadales > Rhodanobacteraceae > 66-474. Next base: position 4,651 of record JAJXWZ010000068.1, on the reverse strand, counting down.
CAGCCGGGCGCGGGCGACCGCGAGGCCAACGAGGAAGGCGGCGAGCCCAAGGGCAATCCGCTGACCGAGTTCGCCAGCAACCTCAACGAGCTGGCGCGGCAGGGCAAGATCGACCCGCTGATCGGCCGTGCCGAGGAAATCGAGCGCACCGTCCATGTGCTGTGCCGGCGCCGCAAGAACAATCCGCTCTACGTCGGCGAGGCCGGCGTCGGCAAGACCGCGCTGGCCGAAGGCCTGGCGCGGCGCATCGTCGAGGGCGACGTTCCCGACGTGCTCAAGGACACCACCATCTGGGCGCTCGATCTGGGAGCGCTGGTAGCCGGCACCAAGTACCGCGGCGACTTCGAGAAGCGCCTGAAGGCGGTGATCGGCCAGCTCAAGAAGGAGCCCAAGGCGATCCTCTTCATCGACGAGATCCACACCATCATCGGCGCCGGCTCGGCTTCCGGCGGGACCATGGACGCCTCCAACCTGATCAAGCCGGTGCTGGCCTCGGGCGAATTGCGCTGTATCGGGTCGACCACGTTCCAGGAATATCGCGGCGTTTTCGAGAAGGATCGAGCGCTGGCTCGACGCTTCCAGAAAATCGACGTCGTCGAACCCACCGCAGCCGACAGCGTGGAAATCCTCAAGGGCCTGCAGTCGCGCTTCGAGGAACACCACAGCGTGCAGTACACCGCCGAGGCGCTGCGCGCCGCGGTCGACCTGTCGGTACGCCACATTCCCGACCGCCTGCTCCCGGACAAGGCGATTGACGTGATCGACGAGGCGGGTGCGCGTCAGCGCCTGCTTCCGGCGGCTCAGCGCGCCGCGTCGGTGGACGTGCCGGACATCGAATACATCGTCGCGCGCATGGCGCGCATTCCGCCCAAGCAGGTATCGGCATCCGACCGCGACGTGCTCAAGAGCCTCGAACGCAACCTGAAGATGGTCGTGTTCGGCCAGGACGAGGCGATCGAGTCGCTGGCGGCGTCGATCAAGATGGCGCGCTCGGGACTGGCCAATCCGCAGAAACCGATCGGCTGCTTCCTGCTGGCCGGACCGACCGGCGTCGGCAAGACCGAAGTCACGCGCCAGCTGGCGCTGCAGCTCGGCATCGAGCTGATCCGCTTCGACATGTCCGAGTACATGGAGGGACATTCGGTGTCGCGCCTGATCGGTGCGCCTCCGGGCTACGTCGGTTTCGACCAGGGGGGGCTGCTGACCGAAGCGGTCACCCGACATCCGCACTGTGTGCTGCTGCTCGACGAGATCGAGAAGGCACACCCGGACGTGTTCAACATCCTGCTGCAGGTGATGGATCGCGGCGCCTTGACCGATACCAACGGCCGCGAGGCCAATTTCAAGAACGTGGTGCTGGTGATGACCACCAACGCCGGTGCCCAGCAGGCGGCGCGGCGCACGATCGGTTTCGTCGAACAGAATCACGCACCCGACGCGATGGAGGTGATCCGTCGCAGTTTCACGCCGGAGTTCCGCAACCGTCTCGACGCGGTCATCCAGTTCAAGGCGCTGGACTTCGAGCATATCCTGCGCGTCGTCGACAAGTTCCTGATCGAGCTCGAGGCCCAGCTCAACGAGAAGCACGTCGCGCTGAACGTCGACGCCGACGCGCGCCGCTGGCTGGCCGAGCATGGTTTCGATCCGCAGATGGGCGCGCGCCCGATGGCGCGCGTCATCCAGGAGCAGGTCAAGCGCCGGCTGGCCGATGAATTGCTCTTCGGCAAGCTGGCAGGCGGCGGCAGGGTCAGCCTGGGCGTGCGCGACGGCGAGTTGATGGTCACGGCGGAAGCGACGGAGAAGATGCCCGCGGTCGTGGAGTGAATCCCGGCGGGCGCGCGATCCGCGCCGCCGCCCGCCTGCGCTTCGGGAATGGATCGCGACCGGCTGTGCATCCCCCGTACGGGCCGGGATGATGTATGCCCTTCAGTCTGGATCCCGGCCGGCGGTACACCCCTGCACGAGCCGGGGTGACGTCATCCTGACGTCACTTGCTGCGGTAGGTGATGCGGGCCTTGGTCAGGTCATAGGGAGTCATCTCGACCTTGACCTTGTCACCGGTGAGGATGCGGATGTAGTTCTTGCGCATGCGGCCGGAGATGTGGGCGGTGACCACATGCCCGTTCTCGAGCTGCACGCGGAACATCGTGTTGGGCAGGGTCTCGGTGACCGTGCCTTCCATTTCGATGACGTCGTCTTTGGCCATGGGTTCCGGATCGGGACTGCGCAAGCCGCGCAAGCCGGCAATTGTGCCATGCGAACACCGCCCGTGAAAGCCGCGCTCAGCCGTTCGCCGTCGCGCGACGATGTCCGGCCAGCGCCTCCGGCATCCGCACGGATGCGGTTTTGCGCTGCCGCAACGCACCGTCGAGTGCATTCAACGCCGCATTGAGTGATGCCGTGGCGGCATGTCGCGCCGGATGCAGCAGCAGGCTGCTTTCGAGGCTGCGGCCGGTTTCGTCGAGACGGTCCCGATGCAAGGCCAGTCCATGTCGCGCCAGCAGCGGTGTCACCGATTCGGCATGGCGACGCAAGTCGGCGCGGACCACGCGCCACGCCAGTTCGGCGACACGACGGCGATGGCTGTAGCTGAACAGATTGGTGAAGAACAGCTCGATCTCATCGCAGCGTGGTTCGAACAGCAGCATGTCGGCCTGCGGGTATGCCTTGGCGTACTTGCCGAGTCCGGCCTGCATGCGCGAGGTCAGCAGGGTGCGGAAGGTCTGCGACAACACCGCCGGCAGCCCGCCCCGGATCAGGCTCTCCGGCGCGGCGCGCCCGGTGTCCGCGGTGCGGTCCGCGTTGTAGGGGACCAGCGGATTGACCGCAAACACGAGTGTCGCGCCCGCATCGAGCGCGGCGGACGCGTGCAGTGTTCGCGCCAACGCACCGTCCACGTACCAGCGGTCGCCGATCTTCACCGGCGGATAGAGGCCGGGCAGGGCGGCGCTGGCCTCGACGGCGCGCGAGATCGGCACGGCCTCGAGCCCCGGGCCGCCCAGACGTACCGCCTTGCCGGAATCCAGTTCGACCGCGATCAAGAGCAGCCGCCGCCCGAGTTCCCGGAAGTCGTTGCTGCGGCCCGGCCCGGTGAACACCCCGCGCAGGAACGCCTCCACCGACTCGTTGTCGAACAGGCCGGTCGGAAGCAGACTGCCGAGACGAAGTACGACTTCTGAAACTCGTATATTCAATGGGTTGCGAGCGATATCGCCCACCCAGTCGAGCATCATGCGTGGCAGACCGGAAACACGTCGCAGGTATTCGAACACGGCCGGGCGCACGAACGACTCGGGGTGGAATACCGCCTCACGCGAGTTGCCGGTGAGGAAGATGCGCGCCATCTCGGCCGTGTCCAGGCCATTGGCCAGGCCGGCGGCGAGAAACGAACCGGAACTGACGCCGACATAGACGTGCAGTTCAGTCAGGTCGAGACCATCGATGCTGTCGGCCAGCGCATGCAGCGCGCCGAGTTCCCACATGCCGCCGATCGGGCCGCCGCCGGCGACTGCCAGACCGATCCGGCCACGGTCGCGGGCACTGCGGGCAGGGCGTCCGGCGTCGAGTTGCAGCATGCATGATCCTCGGAATCGGTCAGTCAAGTCTAAAAGGGCTCGCAAAGACCCATCCGCGATCCCGGCCGTTCACGCGAGCACACGGCACCTCAGCCGAAATGGGCCTCGAGATGACGGCGGATCTCCTCCTCGATCGTCGGCTTCAGCGCCAGCAGCAGGAAGCTGAGGTCGGCGTGCACGCGCACGCGGTCCTTCGCGACCTCGATCGCGCCATTCACTCCGCTGCGGCGGAACGCCAGGGTGTTGCCTTGCCATGCGCAATCGACGCCGAAACGTTCGCGCATCGCCGCGGCCAGTTCGTCCACGGTGGTGCGCGCCTCTTGCAGGCCGACCGCATGCGTGCGCGTGATATCGATGCTGGGCATCGGACTGCCTCCGTGCGCATGATCTTAGCAGCGGCATCGGCATGCTAGAGTCGCCGCGCTTTCCGGATCCTGCCCATGCGCCTCGGCTTCCCCGCGCCACGCGACGACTTTGCCAGCTCCGCGACGACGATCACCATTGGCCGTGACGCCGGTTGCGACCTCCGGCTCGAAGACACCGGCATCTCGGGGTGTCATCTGCGCCTCAGCCATGATCGCCGCGGGACCGTGCTCGACGTGCTGTCTGGCGCACCGCGCGTCTACGTCAACGCCCGCCCGGTGCGTGAACGGGCGTTGCTGACGGCGGGCGACCAGATCAGTGTCGGCAGCGCGCAGTTGCTGCTCAAGAGCGACCAGCCGCCGCCGGCAGCCCCGTTGGCGAACGCCGACGTCCGGAGTCCGCCCGGAACCGCGATCCTGCGCATGCTGACCGGCGCACTGTCGGGACAGACCCTGGCGATCGCGCCGATCTTGAATCTCGACGGACCGGATCTGCCGGCGGGCTCGGTTTGGGTCGAGTTGTGCGACGGCGTGCCTTGCCTGCGCAGTCGCGCGGCGCACGCGCAATCGTGGTTGCGTGTCAATGGTCATGCCGTGACGACGGCGCGCCTTCATGACGGCGACCAGATCGTGCTCGGCATGCAACGCTTCCGCGTCGAGGCGCCGACCGTGGCGGCACGCGACCAGGCGGCGCAATCGTTTCTTCCACACGAG
>JAJXWZ010000074.1 GCA_021781345.1 Pseudomonadota bacterium | reverse complement strand
CATCGCCGAGGCGGTGGCGATGCGTGCCAAGCAGCCGGTGCTGGTGTTTTCGATGGAGATGTCGGCATCGCAGCTCGCGTTTCGTCTGATCTCGTCGATGGGTCGCATCAACCAGAAGGACCTGCGTTCGGGCGACCTGGCCGAGGAGGAGTGGCCGCGGGTCAGCCAGGCCGCGTCTCTGCTCTCGGAATCCAAGATCTTCATCGACGACACCCCGGCGCTGTCGCCGGGCGAGTTGCGTTCGCGCGCGCGCCGCATGATGCGCGAGCACGGCCTCGGCCTCGTGGTGATCGACTACCTGCAGCTGATGCAGGTACCCGGCAACAAGGAAAACCGCGCGACGGAAATCTCCGAAATCTCGCGCAACCTCAAGGCCATGGCCAAGGAACTTGACGTGCCGGTGATCGCGCTGTCGCAGTTGAACCGCTCGCTGGAACAGCGCAACGACAAGCGCCCGGTCATGAGCGACCTGCGCGAGTCGGGCGCGATCGAACAGGATGCCGACCTGATCCTGTTCATCTATCGGGACGAGGTCTACAACAAGGAATCCAACCACAAGGGCATCGCCGAGATCATCGTAGCCAAACAACGCAATGGTCCGATCGACACCGTCAAGCTGACCTTCCTCGGCCAGTACACCAAGTTCGAGAATTACGCACCGGAGTCCTACGTCGGGAGTCTGGAGTGAAACCCGGATCGCGCCGCGCATGAGTCGCAGCGCCACCGCCACCATCCACCTCAACGCGCTGCGAGACAACCTCGCGCGTGCACGCAAGCTGGCTGGCAGCGCCAAAGTCATGGCGGTGGTGAAAGCCGATGCCTATGGCCACGGACTCGAGCGTTGCGCGCGGGCATTCGGCGATGCCGACGCATTCGGCGTGGCGTCGATCGCCGATGGCCTGCGCCTGCGCGCAGCCGGGCACCGCAACCGCATCGTGGTGCTGTCGGGGCCGGATGCCGCCAGCGATCTCGCCGAGATGCGGCGCCTGCAGCTCGAAGCGGTGATCCACCATCCGTCGCAACTCGCGATGCTCGAGGCCGAACGCGCGGGCACGCCGCTCAAGGTCTGGTTGAAGCTCGATACCGGCATGCACAGGCTCGGGTTTCCCGTCAGGCAAGCGCCCGCGCTGCACGCGCGCCTGCGGGCAATGCCAGCAGTCGATCCCGCGATCGTGCTGATGACCCATTTCGTATCCTCGGAAGCCTTCGACGACACCACCACCGAGCAACAGATCGCGCGCTTCGAGCAAGCCACCCGCGACCTGCCGGGCGAACGTTCGCTGTCCAATTCCGCCGGCCTTTTGGGCTGGCCAGCCGCGCGCGGCGACTGGGTGCGGGTGGGCGGGCTGCTGTACGGGCTGTCCGTGGCGGACGGCAGGACCGGCGCCGATTTCGGTTTCGCGCCTGCGATGACGCTGGCCACGCACCTGGTCGCGGTCAACCGCATCGCCCGCGGCGAGCACATAGGCTACGGCGCGACCTGGGAATGCCCGGAGGACATGGACGTCGGCGTGGCCGCGATAGGCTATGGCGACGGCTACCCACGCAGTGCGCGTTCCGGTACGCCGGTTCTCGTCGGCGATGCGCCCGCAGCCGTGATCGGACGCGTCTCGATGGATCTGGTCACGGTCGATTTGCGCCGTGCACCCGACGCGAGCGTCGGCGACGTCGTCACCTTGTGGGGACCGCGCCTTACTGTGGAGGTCATCGCGCAACACGCCAACACGATCAGTTATGAACTGACCTGCGGCGTCACCCGGCGGGTGTTGTTCGCGGAGGATGGTGTTTGATGGCCAAGGCCAAGACCGCCTACGTGTGCTCGGACTGCGGCGCGGAATATCCGAAGTGGCAGGGCCAGTGCGACGCCTGCGGCGCTTGGAACACGTTGGGCGCGTTCGTGGTGCAGCCGGCCAAAGAAGCCGCGAATGCGTCACGGCATTCGGGCTATGCGGGCGCGCAAGCGGTGCAAGTGCAACCGTTGGCGGACGTCGCGGGCGAGGTCGAAAAGCGGCACCTGGTGCGCATTGGGGAACTCGACCGCGTGCTGGGTGGTGGCCTCGTGGAAGGCTCGGTGGTATTGGTCGGCGGTGATCCCGGCATCGGCAAGTCGACATTGTTGCTGCAGACGCTCGCGGCGTTGGGCGAGCGCCTTGCGGGGTTGTACGTGAGCGGCGAGGAATCGCTGGCGCAGATCGCCGCGCGCGGGCATCGGCTGGGTCTGGAGCTGGCACCGCTGCGCGCGCTCGCGGAGACCTGCGTCGAACGCATCCTCGAACATGCGCAGAATGAAAAGCCGCGCGTGCTGGTGGTCGATTCGATCCAGACCATCTGGACCGAAGCCTTGCCGGCCGCGCCGGGCTCGGTGTCGCAGGTGCGCGAATCGGCGGCGCGGCTGGTGCGTTTCGCCAAGCAGACCGGTACCTGCGTATTCCTGGTCGGCCACGTCACCAAGGAGGGGGGCATCGCAGGTCCGCGCGTGCTGGAACACATGGTCGATGCGGTGCTGTATTTCGAGGGCGAGTCGGGCTCGCGCTTCCGGGTGCTGCGCGCGTTCAAGAACCGCTTCGGCGCGGTCAACGAACTCGGCGTGTTCGCGATGGGCGACAAGGGCCTGCGCGAGGTGCCGAATCCGTCCGCGATTTTCCTCTCGTCGCACCAGGGACCGACCCCGGGCAGCGCGGTGATGGTGACGCGCGAAGGCACGCGCCCGCTGCTGGTGGA
>JAJXWZ010000229.1 GCA_021781345.1 Pseudomonadota bacterium | reverse complement strand
TCCAGGCCGTCGGCTTCCAGGTACAGCGTGCGTAGTGCGCGCTGGTGCCGCATCTGGCGCACGAGCAGCCAGACGACCACGCCGCAGGCGACCACGGCCACCAGGGCGGGCAGGGCGATGGCGAGCAACGTGGTGGGGAGCGTAGTCAATGACGGACCCTGCGCAAGCTAGGCGCTTCGATGGCAAGCATGATACGGGCCAATCCGTGCGGATGTACGGTGGTTGACTTTGTGCAGTGCGGAATCTAGGATTCCGCGCTTATGTCCGCGTCCCTGCCAGTTTCCGTGGACGCCGAACGCATGGTGGCCGGGCGGCGGTCGTTCGAAGGCGTGCTGCCGGTGGCGGAGTTGCCGCGACTGGTGGAGGCGCTGGCGAAGGATGCCGGCGAGATCGCCTACAATCTCGACTTCGAACAGGGCCAGCTCGGGGATCCGGAGTTGCACGTTCGACTGGTCGCGCGCCTGACGCTGGAATGCCAGCGCACGCTGCAGCCGTTCGAATGGCCGGTCGAAGTCGATACCCGGCTGGGACTGCTGTCCCGCGAGGACGACGCGGCGGCATTGCCCGAGGCATGCGAGCCGCTGCTGCTCGAACACGGCGCGCTGCAGCCGCGCCGGGTGATCGAGGACGAATTGCTGCTGGCCTTGCCGCTGGTGCCGGTCAAGCCCGGCAGCGAGGTCCTGCCGGGCGCATGGAGCGCACCGGAGCAGGCGCCGCAGGATGCCGAACAGGGCGACGCGGCCACGCATCCGTTCGCGGACCTGCGCAAGCTGATGGAAGCCAGCACCAGACATCGTTGACGTTTTTCCAGGAGAGCCGTCATGGCCGTTGCCAAGAGTCGCAAATCCCCGTCCCGCCGCGGCATGCGTCGGTCGCACGACGCGCTGGACAAGGTCCAGCTCGCCACCGATCCGACCTCGGGCGAGATCCACCGCCGCCACCACATCACCAAGGACGGGTACTACCGCGGCCGCAAGGTGATCGAGGACAAGCAGGCGGTCGTCGACGAGGATTGACCTCGTTGGCTGCATCGCTGTCAACCGACGCACGGCGCTCGCGGGCGCCGTCGCGCGTTTCCGTGCCCGCGACGCCTGACCAGGGGCCACCGCCTTGACCTACGCCCGCATCCTCGCGACCGGCAGCGCGCTGCCCGAACGCGTCGTCACCAATGCCGACCTCGAGAAGATCGTCGACACCAGCGACGAATGGATTCGCACGCGCACCGGTATCCGTGAACGCCGGATCGCGGCCGAGGGCGAGACCACCGGCGACCTCGCCCTGCGCGCGGCGCAACAGGCGCTGCAGGATGCCGGCGTCAAGCCGTCCGACCTCGACATGGTGGTGCTCGGCACCACCACCCCCGACCTCGTGTTTCCCGCCACCGCCTGCCTGGTCCAGGATCGGCTGGGCGCGAACGGCTGCATGGCGTTCGACGTCAACGCCGCCTGTTCGGGCTTCATGTACGCGCTCGGCGTCGCCAACAACTTCATTCGTACCGGGCAGGTCAGGCGGGCGCTGGTGATCGGCGCCGAGACCCTGACCCGGATGGTGGACTGGAGCGAGCGCGAATCCTGCGTGCTGTTCGGCGACGGCGCCGGCGCCGTGGTGCTGGAGGCTTCCGACGAGCCCGGCATCATCGCAACCTGCCTGCACGCCGACGGCGGCTACAAGGACCTTCTGTACAACCCGGTCGGCGTCTCGGTCGGCTTCACGGACGAGAAGAACCATGGCGTGCGCATCTGCATGCGCGGGCGCGAAGTGTTCAAGGTCGCGGTCAAGACCCTCGACGCGCTGGTCGACGAAACCCTGCAGGCGGCCCACATGCACGCCGACCAGATCGACTGGCTGATCCCGCACCAGGCCAACCTGCGCATCATCGAAGCCACCGCCAAGCGCCTCGGCATGTCGATGGACCAGGTCATCGTGACCGTGGACAAGCACGCCAACACGTCGTCCGGATCGGTGCCGCTCGCACTCGACGCCGCGGTGCGTTCCGGTCGCGTCAAGCGCGGCCAGCACCTGCTGCTGGAGGCTTTCGGCGGCGGCTTCACCTGGGCGTCGGCCATGGTCAGGTATTGATCGACATGACCGACGACGCGATCCGTCCATCCAGCCCGCGCGCCGACCTCGCTTTCGTGTTCCCCGGCCAGGGTTCGCAGGCGGTCGGGATGCTGGCCGAACTCGGTGCCGAATTCCCCGCAGTGCGCGAGGTGTTCGCCGAGGCCTCGGAGGGCGCCGGCCTGGACCTGTGGGCGCTCGCGCAGGACGGTCCCGAGGACGAGCTCGGCAAGACCGAGAACACCCAGCCTGCGTTGCTGGCCGCCAGCGTCGCGGTCTGGAAGGTGTGGTGCGCGCAGGGCGGGGCGATCCCCGCACAGATGGCGGGCCACAGCCTCGGCGAATATTCCGCGCTGGTGTGCGCCGGTGCGTTGCCGTTGCGCGAAGCGGCGGCGCTGGTTGCCGAGCGCGGACGCCTGATGCAGGCCGCGGTGCCGGCCGGCACCGGTTCGATGGCGGCGGTGCTCGGCGCCGACGACGAGCTGATCCGCGAAGTGTGCAAGGAAGTCTCCGGCGCGGAAGTCGTGACCCCGGCCAATTACAACAGTCCCGGCCAACTGGTGATCGCCGGACACGCCGGCGCAGTCGAGCGCGCCACCGCGGTGCTGGCCGAGCGCGGCGTGCGCAAGGTCATCAAGCTCGCGGTGTCGGTGCCTTCGCACACGCCACTGATGCGTGATGCCGCG
>JAJXWZ010000037.1 GCA_021781345.1 Pseudomonadota bacterium | reverse complement strand
CCTTTTCTGCACCGTGGTGCTGGAAACCCCGGTACGCCTCGACAAGCGCCAGCGCGAGTTGCTGGAGCAGTTCGAGGCCACCTTCGCCGACGCGGAACAGGCGCGAAAACATTCGCCGCGCAACAGCGGTTTCGTGGAAGGCGTGAAGCAGTTCTGGGCGAAGATGACGTCCTAGGGGTCCTTTGCAGGCTGCCGTGCCCGGCATCTTGCGCGTCGGCGTTGTCCGGCCGGCCCATGTACTGACGTGTACACTCAGGTGCCGGCGGTCGTGCGATCGGCCCTTGCTCGTTACGTTTGCAGAGTAACCATTCCCGAATATGTCCGGCATCGTTCGTCTGGCCATCAATGGCGCAAGTGGCCGCATGGGCCGCGCGCTGCAGGAGTTGCTGCGCGACGACGCGCGTTTCGAGCTTGCCGTCTGCATCAATGCCTCGTCCGAATGGGAGAGCGCTCCGCAACTCGATGCGGTGATCGACTTCAGCACGCCGCCGGGATTCGATGCCGCGCTGGCGTATTGCCATGGGCATCGCGTCGCGCTGGTCAGCGGAACCACCGGACTCGACGCGCGACAACGGTCGGCGCTCGATGCGGCGGGCGTTGACATTCCGGTCCTGCACGCCGCCAATTTCAGCCTTGGCGTCGCGGTGCTGGCTCGCGCATTGCGCGCCGCCGCGGCTGCGCTGCCGGACTGGGATCTGGAAATCCTCGAGGCCCACCATGCGCGCAAAGTCGATGCGCCTTCTGGCACGGCGCTGGCGCTGGGACGCGTCGCGGCCGCGGCACGCGGGCAGGATTTCGATGCGGTCGCGATGCGTGCGCGCGATGGCCAGGTCGGATCGCGCCCACCAGGTGCGATCGGTTTTGCGTCGGTTCGTGCCGGCGACATCGTGGGCGAACACTTCGCGATCCTGGCGACGACGGGTGAGCGCCTCGAATTGTCGCATCGCGCCACCGACCGCACGATCTTCGCGCGCGGCGCGCTTGCCGCCGCGGCCTGGCTGGCCGGCCAACCGCCTGGCGCGTATTCGCTGGATGACGTGTTAGCCGAGTGATCGGCGTCGGCAAGGATGTCGTTCGCGTCTGAGTGCTGGCACCTGCCATGAAGTCCGGGCGAGCGCGGTGGCGTTCGCCCGGACAGGTCAATTGACCAGCCTATTTCCCAGCGGTGTAGCTCAAGTCAGCCTTGAAGCGATCGAAGTGGTCGGACGTATGCGCGATTGAATCGTCGAGTGACTTGCGCATGGCGTCCGCTTCAGACTGGCCGTAGACACTGGCTACCATCTTCCACAGCGCGGGGTTGGGTTCCGTGCCGACGTCGGCCCAGTTCTTGCTTCGAATGACAAGGACGTAATCGGGCGCGCCTTCCCCACCACCTTCGATCTGCGCGGTCATCCAGTAGTACGGCCATTTGGCCTTGTCCGCCGCTGCGGTGATCTTCTTGACTGAGTCGACAAAGGCCATGCTCGCGTCGCGTCCCGGTTTCAACGTATAGTCGATTACATGCAGGATGGGTGGCGGCGTCTGTGACCGCCAATTTGCGGGCAAGTGGCTCATTTCCGGCTGGGTGACCATGAATCCGCTGGTTTCGCTCTTCACGTGCGGATTGCCCTGCGCCCGCCAGGTCGCATCACAAGCCTTTGCTTGCGCATCGAGGGTATCCATTTCGGCCCAAGTCAGGGGTCCGACATCGGTGGAATACATGTAGTCGTTCCCGGTCTCGTGTGTTACCGTCGGTTCGCTGAATTTGGCGTGGTGCTCGCGCAAACACTGGTTATATGCCTTGATGCCATCCTCGTAAGCCTGCTGCTGAGCGGGGGCTACGGTGTCGGTGAAATCACGCCAGACAACCGCTTTGTTCAAATCTGCCGCAAACACGCTTGATGTTGCGCTAGCCGCGAGTGCCGCAACCACACACACAGTTAGGATCTTCATAAATCCTCCGAGGGCGTTGGATTGGGATTGACACGGAATGCGTCGACGCTCTTCCCCTGAAGAAGTGTGACGTGTGTCACACACTAGGCCGCTCTGGCGAGGGGCACAAGTGCCGGCGAGGCGCAGGCGTGGCCGCTCGCCCGGCCGTGGCGCGGGTCCGCGGCCGGGTCCGGAACGACGGGCAGCGGACACGCCCTGGAACGTGCGGAAATCAGTCCGGATGCGCGGCGTTGCGGTCGCGGCCGGCGCCGAATTTCCTGTCGAGGCCGCCGGCGATCTTCTTGAAGAGCCGCGTGGCGAGGCCGCGCTGGGTCTTGCGCAGCTTTTCCGCTTCACTGGTCAGCCACGCCACCTGGATCACGCGGCGTTCGCCCTCGTAGGGCAAGTGGCCGTGGAACGAGTTGTCGGCGCGCCTGAAGACCACGAACTCGCCGTACAGCGGCTTCACCTCCGGCGCGATCGCGGCGTCGATGTCGTCGACCTTCGCCAGGAAACGCAGGCAACCGTCGCTGGTGTCGGGCCAGCTCGCGTTGAGGTACAGCAGTGCCGTCGCGATCTTGGACTTGCTGTCGGTGTGGATGGTGCCATGGCGCTTGTTGAGGTGCCGGCAGATCGTCACTAGCGTCGGATAACCGCCCAGGTCGTCGATGCCGAGTCTCGCGCCGACCGCGTCCGCGAAGGCGCGCGAGGTCAGCGCATCGACCAGCGCGCGGATCGATTCGCCGCATTCCCGCTCGTTGTAGGGAAAGAAGCCCGCGCCGGAGTATTTCGGGAAGTCGCTGTCGAGTTCGGCGCGCGCCTGCTCGGGCAACTGGCTGTGCGCGATCATGAACGAGAATGGATCGTCGCGGACCAGCGTGTCGGGGCGGTCGAGGCGGGTGGGATCAAGCAGGGCGGCGGACATTGGGGCTCCTTTTGACGCCCGCATTTTAGCCTCGGATCCTTGGCGCACCATGAACGCAAGGCCGGAATCTGCTAGCATTCCTCCTTGCCCGAAAACCACTGCCCACAGACCCGCTTCGCGAGGCCTGCGGGCCCGACTGTATCCGGAGTCCAGCCATGCCGACGCCCGCGCTGCTTGCCCTTGCCGACGGAACCCTATTTCACGGCGAGGCAGTCGGGGCAGCGGGTGCGACGGTGGGCGAGGTGGTCTTCAATACCGCGATGACGGGCTACCAGGAAATCCTCACCGACCCGTCCTACGCGCAGCAAATCGTCACCCTGACCGCGCCGCACGTCGGCAACACCGGGTGCAATCCGGTCGACGAGGAATCCGCGGCGATCCAGGCGGCCGGCCTGATCGTGCGCGATGTGCCGCGGCTGGCGTCGAACTGGCGAAGCGTGGAATCGCTGTCCGATTACTTGAAACGCCACGGCATCGTCGCGATCGCCGGCATCGACACCCGCAAGCTCACCCGCATCCTGCGCGACCAAGGTGCCCAGCACGGCTGCATCGTGGCCGGCGAATCCATCGATGCGGACGACGCGGTTGCCAGGGCACGCGCGTTCCCGGGCCTGAACGGCGTCGATCTCGCGAAAACGGTCAGCACCCGCGAACGCCGGTCCTGGAACGAAGGCACCTACGACCTCGACGCCCAGTCCTTCCGTGGCAACGCGAATCAGTACAAAGTCGTGGCCTTCGACTTCGGCGTGAAGCGCAACATCCTGCGCCTGCTGGCCGAACAGGGCTGCGAGGTCACCGTGGTGCCGGCGCAGACGGCGGCCGCCGACGTGCTGGCGATGCAGCCGGACGGCGTGTTCCTGTCCAACGGCCCCGGTGATCCTGCCGCTTGCGACTACGCGATCGAGGCTACCCGCGCGTTCTTGGAGGCCAGGGTGCCGTTGTTCGGCATCTGCCTCGGCCACCAGTTGATGGGCCTCGCGCTCGGCGCCAAAACGCTCAAGATGCCGTTCGGCCACCACGGGGCCAATCATCCGGTCAAGGACCTGGATGACGGCCGCGTGCTGATCACTTCGCAGAACCACGGCTTCGCGGTCGACCCGGACACACTGCCCGCGAACGCGCGCACCACCCACGTTTCGCTGTTCGACGGCTCGCTGCAGGGCTTCGCGCTCACCGACCGCCCCGCGTTCTGCTTCCAGGGCCACCCCGAGGCCAGCCCCGGACCGCACGACATCGTCTATCTGTTCGAACGATTCGCGACCCTGATGCAGGAGGCCCGCTGATGCCCCGCCGCAACGACATCCACACGATCCTGATCATCGGCGCCGGGCCGATCGTGATCGGACAGGCCTGCGAGTTCGATTACTCCGGTGCGCAAGCCTGCAAGGCGCTGCGCGAGGAAGGCTATCGCGTGGTGCTGGTCAACTCGAATCCAGCCACGATCATGACCGATCCGGAGATGGCCGATCGCGTCTACATCGAGCCGATCGACTGGCGCACGCTCGAGAAGATCATCGAGAAGGAAAGGCCCGACGCCCTGCTGCCGACGATGGGCGGCCAGACCGCGCTCAACTGCGCGCTCGACCTTGCCGACCACGGTGTGCTGGAGAGGCACGGCGTCGAGCTGATCGGCGCGTCGCGCGAAGCCATCCGCATGGCCGAGGACCGCGAGCTGTTCCGCAACGCAATGGACGAGATCGGGCTGGCCTCGCCCCGGTCAGTGATCGCGCGCACGCCCGACGAGGCGCGCGAGGGCCAGGCCCGGCTCGGGTTCCCGTGCATTATCCGCCCTTCTTTCACGTTGGGCGGAAGCGGCGGCGGCATCGCCTACAACGTCGAGGAATTCGAGGAGATCGTGTCGCGCGGGCTGGAACTCTCTCCGGTGCACGAGGTGCTGATCGACGAGTCGGTGCTCGGCTGGAAGGAATTCGAGATGGAGGTGGTCCGCGACAAGGCGGACAACTGCATCATCGTATGCGCGATCGAGAACCTCGATCCGATGGGCGTGCACACCGGCGATTCGATCACGGTCGCGCCGGCCCTGACGTTGACCGACAAGGAGTACCAGCGCCTGCGCGACGCCTCGATCGCGGTGCTGCGCAAGATCGGCGTCGACACCGGCGGCAGCAACGTGCAGTTCGGCGTGAATCCCGCCGACGGCCGCGTGGTGGTGATCGAGATGAACCCGCGGGTATCGCGCTCCTCCGCGCTGGCATCCAAGGCCACCGGTTTCCCGATCGCCAAGGTCGCGGCCAAGCTCGCGGTCGGCTACACGCTGGACGAGCTGAAGAACGAGATCACCGGCGGCAAGACGCCGGCCTCGTTCGAGCCCAGCATCGACTACATCGTCACCAAGATCCCGCGCTTCGCGTTCGAGAAGTTCCCGGCCGCCGACCCGCGCCTGACCACGCAGATGAAATCGGTGGGCGAGGTGATGGCGATCGGCCGAACCTTCGGCGAGTCGCTGCAGAAGGCGCTGCGCGGACTCGAAACCGGGCACGACGGCCTCAATGCCGGAGGCATCGACTGGAAGACGCCGGAAGGCCTGGAATCGCTGAAGCGCGAGCTCCGCCAGCCCGCCCCGGAGCGCATCTTCCACTTGGCCGATGCCTTCCGCGCCGGCCTCTCGCTGCAGGACGTGCACGACCTGTGCAAGATCGATCCCTGGTTCCTCGCCGCGATCGAGGACATCGTCGCGGCCGAAGCCGACGTGCGGGCGGGTGGCATGCGCGCGCTGGACGCAGCACGAATGCGCGAGTTGAAGCGCATGGGGTTCTCGGATTCTCGGCTCGCGAACCTGCTGCAATCCGACGAGCGCGCGGTGCGCCACCTGCGCCACACGCTGGGCGTGCGGCCGGTGTACAAGCGCGTGGATTCCTGTGCCGCCGAATTCGCCACCACCACCGCGTACATGTATTCGACCTACGAGGACGAGTGCGAGTCGAATCCGTCCGACCGCAGGAAGATCATGGTGCTCGGCGGCGGCCCCAACCGCATCGGGCAGGGCATCGAGTTCGACTATTGCTGCGTGCATGCCGCCCTGGCGATGCGCGAGGACGGGTTCGAGACCATCATGGTCAACTGCAACCCGGAAACCGTGTCCACCGACTACGACACCTCGGATCGCCTGTACTTCGAGCCGGTCACGCTGGAAGACGTGCTGGAGATCGTGGACAAGGAACAGCCGACCGGCGTGATCGTGCAATACGGCGGGCAGACGCCGCTGAAGCTGGCGCGCGCGCTGGAAGCTGCGGGCGTGCCGATCATCGGCACCTCGTCCGATTCGATCGACCTGGCCGAGGACCGCGAACGCTTCCAGCAGATGATCGAGAAGCTGGGCCTCAAGCAGCCACCCAACCGCATCGCGCATACCGCCGAGGAGGCGATGGTGCTTGCGCGTGAACTTGGCTACCCGCTGATCGTGCGGCCCAGCTACGTGCTCGGTGGCCGCGCGATGGAAGTGGTGCATGCCGACGAGGACCTCGCGCGCTACATCCGCGACGCGGTGCGCGTATCGGAATCCTCGCCGGTGCTGCTCGACCGCTTCCTCGACAACGCGGTCGAGGTGGACGTCGACGTGATTGCCGACGCCGACGGCGCGGTGTTGATCGGCGGCATCATGCAGCACATCGAGGAAGCCGGCGTGCATTCCGGGGACTCGTCGTGCTCGCTGCCGCCGTATTCGCTCTCGCCTGCGATCCAGGACGAACTGCGCCGGCAGGTGACGCTGCTGGCGCGCGAGTTGGGCGTGGTCGGGCTGATGAACACCCAGTTCGCGATCCAGGGCGACGAGGTGTATATCCTCGAGGTGAATCCGCGCGCTTCGCGCACGGTGCCGTTCGTGTCCAAGGCGATCGGGCGTCCGCTCGCCAAGATCGCCGCGCGCTGCATGTCGGGCAGGACGCTGGCCGGGCAGGGCGTGACGCGCGAGCGGATACCGCACTACTGGGCGGTGAAGGAGGCGATCTTCCCGTTCCTGAAATTCTCCAACGTCGACCCCATCCTTGGCCCGGAGATGCGCTCGACCGGCGAGGTGATGGGCGTGGGCCGCAGTTTCGGCGAGGCCTTCGCGCGCGGCCACGAGGCGGCGCACATCGCCGCGCCCGCCGCCGGCAGCAAGGTGTTCCTGTCGGTGCGCGACGCCGACAAGCCGCGCCTGCTGGACGTGGCCCGGGACCTTGCCGGACGCGGCTTCAGCCTG
The DNA here is from genome assembly GCA_021781345.1 of Pseudomonadota bacterium. Classification (GTDB taxonomy): domain Bacteria; phylum Pseudomonadota; class Gammaproteobacteria; order Xanthomonadales; family Rhodanobacteraceae; genus 66-474. The sequence goes on along the minus strand of JAJXWZ010000037.1, from coordinate 4,149 downwards.
ATCGCGACCGGCGGCACCTGCACCTACCTGCGCGAGCACGGCGTCGCCTGCGAACGCATCAACAAGGTGCTGGAAGGACGGCCGCACGTCGTCGACGCGATCAAGAACGGCGAGATCGCCTACATCGTCAATACCACCGAAGGCCGCCAGGCGATCACCGACTCGTTTTCGATCCGGCGCTCGGCGCTGCAGCAGCACGTGACCTATTCGACCACGGTCGCCGGCGCCGCGGCGCTGCTGCATTCGCTGGACCATCGCGACGAGGGTATCGTGATCAGCCTGCAGGAGCTGCACGCCGAGCTGGATCGGCGTGAGCCGGATGCCTCCGGGAGCGTCGCCGCGGTTGCCTGAGCGCCGCGCGTAATTTCCGAACCCCCTCGATCGCCCGCGGGCTGCTTGCCCGCGCCGCATGCACAGAAAGAACAGGAGTCCCGCATATGCAGCGTGCCCCCATGACCAAGGCCGGTTCCGAACGCCTCCGGGCGGAACTGGAGCAACTCAAGTCCGTCGATCGTCCCAGGGTGATCGCCGCGATCGCCGAGGCGCGCGCGCACGGCGACCTCAAGGAAAATGCCGAATACCACGCCGCCCGTGAGCAGCAGGGTTTCATCGAAGGCCGCATCGGCCAGATCGAGGCTGCGCTCTCGACCGCGCAGGTCATCGATCCGGCCGCGGTCAACGCGGGCGGCAAGGTGGTGTTCGGCGCGGTGGTGGAACTGGAAGATGCCGACAACGGCGGCAGCGTCACCTACCAGATCGTCGGCGACCTCGAAGCCGACATCAAGAAAAACCTGATCGCCGTGTCCTCGCCGATCGCGCGCGCGATGATCGGCAAGAGCGAGGGCGACACGTTCGGCTTCAACGCGCCGGGCGGCGAACGCAACTATGAAATCGTGAGCGTGCGCTACACGTGATCGCTTTTCGCAACTTCGCACTGCGCCGCGGCGGTCGCCTGCTGCTGTCCGGCGTGGACGCGACGCTGCACGACGGCTGGAAGGTCGGCGTGGCCGGCCGCAACGGCAGCGGCAAGTCCAGCCTGTTCGCGGCCATCCTCGGCGGCGTCGAGCCGGATGCCGGCGAGCTGGAGGTCCCCGCGGGACTCCGCATCGCTTCGGTGGCCCAGGAAACCCACGCCGGCGAGGACAGCGCGATCGACTACGTGCTGGGCGGCGATGTCGAGCTGGCCGCCGCGCTGGCCGACGAAGCCCGCGCGCAGGCAGCCAACGACCCTGCGGCCGCCGCCTTCGCGCACCATCGCATCGACGCGTTGGGGGGCTATGACGGTCGCGCACGCGCGGGTCGGCTGCTGCACGGCCTCGGGTTCAGGCCCGACGAGCAGGCCCGGCCCGTGGCCGCCTTCTCGGGTGGCTGGCGTGCACGCCTGAACCTGGCACGCGCGTTGATGGCGCCGTCCGACCTGCTGCTGCTGGACGAGCCGACCAACCACCTCGATCTCGATGCGGTGTTGTGGCTTGAGCAATGGCTGAGGCGTTATCCGCGCACGCTACTGGTGGTCTCGCACGATCGCGAATTCCTCGATGGCACCGTCGACCACATCATGCACCTGGAACAGGGCGGTGCGCGACTGTACGCCGGCAACTACAGCGACTTCGAACGCCAGCGCGCCGAGCGCCTGCACCAGCAACAGGCCGCGCACGCGCGCGAACAGGCCGAGCGCGCGCACCTGCAATCCTTCATCGACCGTTTCCGCGCCAAGGCCACCAAGGCGCGCCAGGCGCAATCGCGCATCAAGCGCCTGGAAAGGCTGGGCGGCACCGAAGCGGTGCGCGCCGAACGCTCCTTCGAGTTCCGGTTTCCGGAGCCCGGGCGCCTGCCGCAGTCGATGTTGAAGCTGGAGCACGTGGATGCGGGTTACGGACCCGCGGCGAAGGTGTTGCACGACGTGCGCTACGGCGTCCAGGCCGGCGACCGCATCGGCCTGCTCGGCCCCAACGGCGCGGGCAAGTCCACGCTGGTGAAGACACTGGTAGGCGAACTGCAGCCGTTGGCCGGTGAGCGCGGCGCCCACAAGGACCTTTCGATCGGCTACTTCGCGCAGCACACCGTGGAAAACCTGCGCGCCGGCGAGACGCCGTTCGACCACTTGCGCGAGCTCGCGCCCGACGCGCCACCGCAGGTCCTGCGCGATTGGCTGGGCAAGTGGCAGTTCGCCGGCGAGCGCGCGTTCGAACCGGTCGAAGCCTTCTCCGGCGGCGAACGCGCGCGGCTGGCGCTGGCGCTGATCGCCTGGGGCAAGCCCAACCTGCTGGTGCTGGACGAACCGACCAACCACCTCGATCTCGACATGCGCGGCGCACTGGCCGACGCGCTCAACGACTTCCCGGGCGCCCTGGTGCTTGTCGCACACGACCGGCACCTGCTGGGCCTGGTCTGCGACCATTTCTGGCGCGTCGCCGACGGCCGCGTCGATGTCTTCGAAGGCGACCTCGACGACTATGCGCGCTGGTTGCGCGGGCGCGGCGGAGAGCCCGGCGGCAGCGGCGATGCCGCGTCGCCGGCCAGCGTTCCGCGCGAGCGCAGACGCGAAGCCGCGGCCGAACGCGAACGCTTGCGCAGCTTGCGCAAACACGTGGAAAGACTCGAGGCACGCATGGCGTCAATCGACGCGCAGCTCGAGGGCCTGCAGCAACGGCTGGCCGATCCCGCGATCTACGAAGGGCCGACCGCGGTACTCGCCCACATCGGACGCGAGCAGAATGCACTGCGAGAAGAGAAGGATACGCTGGAGGCCGAATGGCTGGAACGATTCGGGGAACTGGACGCCGCGATGGCATGAGCACGCTGCACGTCCTGATGCCGACATTGGCGTGCACGGATGTCCATCCGGACTTCCGCCGCTGGCTCGCGCATGGCGATCGCCTGCCCGCCCTGCCGGCAGGGCGCGAGGCCACGATTCGCAGCCTGTTCCGCTTCGCGGGCGAGGCCATGCCGGTGGCGGCCTTGCGCCATTGCTGCCATTCGTTCGAGGCTGCCAGCGGCAACTGGTTGTGCGCGGATCCGGCCTTCGTGCGTGGCGAGGCGAACGGCGCGCGCTTGCTGGCCTGTCCGGTCGCGGATCTGTCGAGACAAGAATCCGATGCCTTGGTGTCGGCGCTGCGCCCGTTGTTCGGCGATGCCGGCGTGCCGCTCGAGGTCGATACCGCCCAGCAATGGTGCGTGCGACTGGCAGACGGCGCACCGGAGGCAACGTTCACGCCCACCGCAGGCGCGCTCGGCGTCGACCTGATCGAATGCCTGCCGGGCGGTGACGGTGGCCGCGCCTGGCGCCGATTGTTCAACGAAGCGCAAGTAGCGTTGCATGCGCATCCAGTCAACCAGTTGCGTGTTGCTTCTGGCCAATGGCCGGTCAATGCCGTGTGGTTCTGGGGCCGGGGTGCCTTGCCGGGGTCGGTCGACAGCGCGTTGCGGGGTCTCGCGAGCATGGACGATGTGCTGCGCGGCCTCGCGCGCGTGGCCGGCGTGGACTGCATCGACGCCTCGCCGTCGGCACTCGAGGCCGACGTACGCGACGGCGACGTCCTGCTCGACCTGGATCGTGCCGATGGCGCCGGCGCGGTGCCGACGTGGTTCCCGGAATTCCGGCGCTGGCTGCGCGCGCGCCGTTTCGATGCGGTCGAACTTGCATTCGCGAGTGGCGAACGCTTCAGGATGCGCCAGGTGCATCGCCTGCGCTTCTGGCGTCGCGCGTGAATCGCGCCGGGCCGGCCCTGCGCATCGTGCGGCGCGAATCGTCGCTGCAGCCGCACGGCTGGGCTGGAAGCGTGCATCCGGTGCTGCAGCGCGTATACGCGGCGCGCGGGGTCGCGTGTCCGGAGCAGCTCGGTCACCGCCTTTCGGGATTGTTGCCCCCCGCCAACCTCAGCGGGATCGACGGCGCGGTCGAACTGCTCGCCGACGCCATCGCCGGCGATCGTTCCATCATCGTCGCCGGCGACTACGATTGCGACGGCGCCACCGGGTGCGCCGTCGCGGTGCGCGGTTTGCGGATGCTGGGTGCCCGCCGCGCCGGCTATGTGGTCCCCGACCGCGCCGTGCATGGCTACGGCCTGACCCCGGCGCTGGTGGAAACTTTGCGCCCCGCGCCCGACCTGGTCGTGACCGTCGACAACGGCATCGCCTCGCTCGCGG
>JAJXWZ010000075.1 GCA_021781345.1 Pseudomonadota bacterium | reverse complement strand
CCTGGCCTATTTCGATTCGCTGACCGGGTTGCCCAACCGCACCCACATGCGCGGCCAGTTCGCGCAGGCGCTGGCCGCCGCGCGGCACGGCGCGCAGCCGCTGGCGGTGGTGTTTTTCGACCTCGACAATTTCAAGGAAATCAACGACACCGCCGGCCACAGCGTGGGCGACGACGTGATCTGCACCGTCGCGCAAAGGTTGAGCGAGAGCATCCGCGAGGGCGACGTGCTGTGCAGGTTCGGCGGCGACGAGTTCCTACTGCTGCTGCCGAACACCGATGCCGCGGCCGCCGAGACCATGGCGCGGCGCCTGATGGAAAGCATCTGCCAGCCGGTCGACGTCGAGGGCCGGATGCTCGAGATCGCCGCCAGCGCGGGATTCAGCATCTTTCCCGACGATGCGGGCGATGCCGAGAACCTGGTGCGTCAGGCGGACACCGCGCTGTTCCGGGCCAAGGCCGAAGGCGGCAACACCGCATTGCGCTTCCAATCGTGGATGGGAGAGGCGGTGAGCTGGCGGCACGACATGCAGACCGCCTTGCGCGCCGCGATCGTGCGCGCGCAGTTCGTGTTGCGCTACCAGCCGATCGTCGATGCGGCCGTGAACCGCATCCGAGGTTTCGAGGCGTTGCTCTACTGGAACCGCCCGGGCATGGGCGTGGTCGGGCCTGGCACGTTCATCGGGCTCGCCGAGGAATCGCGCCTGATCGAACCCATCGGCACGTGGGTGGTCGAGGAAGCCTGCCGGCAAGTGGCGGCATGGAAGCAGCAAGGATTGGCGGATTTCTATGTCGGCATCAACGTTTCCGGGATGCAGCTTCGGTTCGCCGGTTCGTTCCAGCAGGGCCTCGTCGATGCCATGCGCAAACATGGCTTGCGCAACGACGACTTGATGCTGGAAATCACCGAGCGCCACCTGGTGCAGGACGTGAAGGGCGGGCTGCCCGTGCTGGAAAGCCTGACCGCCGGCGGCCTGCGCGTGTCGATCGACGATTTCGGGACCGGTTATTCCAACCTCGAATCGCTGAAGAACCTTACCGTCAGCCAGATCAAGATCGATCGGGCCTTCGTGCGCAACCTGATCACCGAATCGGGCGATCGCGCGATCGTGCGCTCGATCATCGCGCTGGGTCGCAGCCTGGGCATGGAAGTGGTCGCCGAGGGCGTGGAAACCGCCGAGCAGAAGCGGATGCTGCGCGATTTCGGCTGCGAACTGCTGCAGGGATTCCTGTATGCGCGTCCACTGGAAGCCGATGCCGTTCCCGGGTTCCTCGCGGAACTCGCGCTCGGCCACGCCGGGCGACAGGCTGGCGAGCATGGTCGTGTTGTGCTGTGATTGACGATCGCCGACGCGACATGCTTGCGGGGCGGCTTGCGTGCAATGGAACAGGTCTTGAACGTCTTGCTCGATTTTCTGCGCTGGTGGGTTCCGTGGGAGCCGTCGGCCACCGTGGTGATCGTTTTCGCACTGGTGGTGTGGCTGTACTGGCGCGGCGCGCGGTGCTCGCCCATGACCGCGCCGTGGCGCCGGCAGTTGCCGTTCTGGCTGGGACTTCTGGTCGTCTACATCGGCCTGCACACGCGGCTCGACTACTACGCCGAGCACGAGTTCTTCGTGCATCGAATCCAGCATCTCGGGCTGCACCACCTGGGGCCGTTCCTGATCGCTCTGGCGTATCCGGGCGTCACCATGCGCCGCGGTTTGCCGCTTCGCTGGCGCACCCGCTGGCTGCAGCCGGCGTTGCATTGGATGCCTGTCCGTAAGTTGCTGGACGTGCTGCTGCACCCGTTCGTCGCGGCGCTGATGTTCGTCGGCCTGATCTACCTGTGGCTTTGGCCGGCGGTGCATTTCGACGCGATGCTCGACTGGCGCTTGTATCGCCTGATGAATTTCAGCATGGCCGCGGACGGCATGTTGTTCTGGTGGCTCGTCCTCGACCACCGGCCGCGCCCGCCGGCGCGGCTGTCGCCGGGCGTGCGTGTGTTCGTGGCATTGGCCGTGATCCTGCCGCAGATACTGATCGGCGCGTACATCAGCCTGAGCCGTACCGACTTGTACCCGATCTACAGCCTGTGCGGGCGGGCATTTTCCATCACGCCGATGATGGACCAGCACATCGGCGGACTGATAACCTGGATCCCGAGCTCGATGATGAGCGTGATTGCGGCGCTGATCGCGTTTACGCACTGGCTGCGTCTGGACAACAAGGGGCGCCTGCCGCGCAATCGTCGCCAGCGTGAAATCATACGCAAGCGGCAAGCCGCCGAGGCTCAGTCCGGGGGGGCGGAAGCATTGGCGGGCAGCACCGGGAAATCCACCTGAAGCATCGCGCCGCCGGCGAAATGCAGGATCACCGGCACCTTGTCGCCCGGCTTGATCGCCCGTTTCGCGTGCATCAGCATCAAGTGGTAACCGCCCGGCGCCAGCTTGAAGCTGCCGTGCGCGGGGATGTCGATGCCTGAAACCGCGGTCATGACATCCGCGCCATCCACTTCCTGCGAGCGGTGCAGCATCACCATCCCGTAGTCGGGACTACTGGCACCGACAAGGCGCTCCGGCGTACCGGCCTTGTTCTCGATCACAATGTATCCGCCGGCCGGCAGGTCGGCCGGAAGCCAGCGGATCCAAGCCTCACGGACGCGCACGCCGGCGGGTGACGAAGCCGCCGCGGTGGCCGTGGCGGCGACCGCGAACAATACGGTTGCGAGCGCGGCGCGAAGCTTCACGAGCCCTGCTCCACCAGGATCTTGAGGTCGTGCAGGATGGCGTCGTTGGGGGTTCCCGGCGTCACCAGCAGTCGCGCATGGCCGTGCTGGTCGAAGATGTAGATCGCGGAGCTGTGCGTGACCAGGTAATCACCATCCGTGTTCTTGCCGCTTTCCCGCTTGTAGAACGCGCGATAGCGCTTCGCGAGTTCGGCCAGGGCGTTTTGGCTGCCGGTCAGGCCCACGATGTGGGAATCGAAGGCCGTGACGTACTGGTGCAACACCGGCACGGTGTCGCGAGCCGGGTCCACCGTCACGAACAGCACGCGCACATCGTCGGCCAGCTTGCCCATCTTCTGCAGCACCGTGTGAAGATGCACCATCGTCAGCGGGCAAACGTCCGGACAGTGGGTGTAGCCGAAGTAGAGCAGCAATACCTTGCCGCGGTAGCTCGCCGCGGTTACCGGTTGGCCGAGGTCGTTGGTCAGCTGGAACTTGAGATCGGGCAGGTGCCCCTTGACGTCGTCAAGCTGCCACTGCGGATGCGATGCGCAGGCGGCGAGCAGCAGGCTGAGGAGGAGGGGCGGCAACCAGCGGAACGAGACACGGACAACTGACATGACGAGGCCAACGCGAAGCGGTGCAAGCCACGATGATAGCGCGTCGCTTCCGGAGGGGCAGCCGGCCGCGTCGTGCGCGATTCCGCCGGACGGCGCTCAATCGCGGGCTCGGAGTCTTTTCAGGAACACCCGCATCTCCTTGGCGGCTTGCACATCGCCGCGAGCTTCCGCGGTGGCGATACCACGTCGCCATGCATACGCGGCGGCCGGGGCGTCACCCGCGTCCAGGCAGGCCTTGCCGAGCAGTTTCCATGCCGCGGAGTAGCCGGCGTCACGGTCCACAGCGGCGCGCAGATGCGCGATGGCCTCGGTCGCTCCGCCTGCTTCGAGCAATGCCGAACCCAGCGAATAGCGCAGCATTGCGCCGTCGCGGGGACCGCCGAGTTGCGCGCGCAGGGCGGCGATGCGATTCATCGGGTCACGTTTGCGTAGCGCCAGTAGTCGGGGCCCGGCAGCAGCACGGTGGGCGCAGCGGGTTCGGGCGGCTGCTGGCCGCGCTGCAACATCGCCAATGTCGATGCATTCCAGATCACCATCCACGTACCGCGATAGGGTTGCACCAGTCGCGCGTAGCGCAGCGCGTCGGCATCGACATGCCCGGGGTGCGCGATCACCAGGCCACGCGGATGCCGCGAGGCGAAATCCTGCAGGGACTGGCCTGCGTACAAGCGCGTGACCGGCCGGTTCATGCGGCCGATGAATTCGAATTGGCCGGCGTACACGCCCAGGTTGCCGATCGCGTGGCCCTGTGCTTCCGCTCCTGCCAGCAACCGCGCGGCGGGGCGCATGTCGAACGCGGGATAGAAAGCCACCATGAACAATGCATACGCACCGGCAGTGCCGATCAGGCTGGCGCTTGCGATGCGGCGCAGCTCGCCGCGGCCCGGCAGCATCAGCAACAGGCCCAGCAGTAGGTACAGCACGCCGAACGGCGCACTGGCCGACGCGCAATCGCGCAGCCAATGGTCGTGCAACCAGCCCGCATGCGCAGCCAACGGCAGGGCGAACAGCAGCGCCGCCAGCCCGAGGGCACCGAGCGACAACGGCCACGCGCCAAGCCAGGGACTGCGCGAGGACCTGCCCCCGCGTGCTCGCAGCAACGCGATCGCGGCCGCCATCGCGATCGCCGCGGCGGGCAGTTCGGGGATCAGGTAGTAAGCCTGCTTGCCGCTGAAGCCGCCGAAGATCACGAGTGCCGGCACCAGCCACGCCAGCAGCATGCGCAGGCCGGGTTGCAACGGGCGCCGCAGCGAGAACACGCCCGCCCATAGGCGTGGCCACAGCACGAACGGAAACAGCAACACGAAAATCCAGGGCAGGTACCACCAGAATGGTCGTTTGTGGATGAAGGCATCCAGCACGCGACCGCCGGTTTGCCTGAACAGGAGATCGTGGCCGTAGGCCATCCCGCCGGCCGCGGTCGCTGGAATCACCCACGCTGCGAGGATCGTGCAAGCAACCGCGAACGCGGCCAGTCCGAACCCGTACCAGCGTACGCGGTGTTCGCGCGCCCATCCGCACCACCACGGGCCGAGCAGCCAGACCGGCGCCACGTGCACCAGCATCACCGGGCCCTTGGTCAGGAACCCGAGGCCGATGCAGATGGCGAACCCGGACCAGTGGGGACTTCCTCGCCTTCGGCCCGGTACCAGGCATGTAACCGCACCGAGCACCCACACCGCCAGCAGGCTGTCGTACATGATCTGCAGGCCGTAAAGCAGACCGAAAGACAGTCCCAGCAACAGCCACGGAGTGGTGCGCGCGATCCAGGCATGTTCGGGGAACAACCGGCGCGCGAGCGATTGCGCGAGGATCAATTGGGTGGCGCCGATCAGGACCATCAGCACGCGCGGCCAGACGTCGTTCACGCCGAATAGCGTCCAGCCCGCGTGGATCATCCAGAACAGCAGCGGTGCCTTCTCGGCATAAGGCGCGCCGTTGATGTGCGGGACCAGGAACTGCTGGTGCACCCACATGTCCCAGGCCACCGCCAGCGCGCGTGTGGAATGCAGCGGTATCGGCGGCTGCAGGAAGATCGCGATCAGCGCGACCAGCAGATACAGCGGCAGCCACCAGAACAGGCCGCGCAGGTATTCGGTTCGGGCGTAGGAAGCTGGGGTCACGAAGGCATCCGCAGGCGCCGCGGCGCGAGGGCGGATTGTAGGGGACGGATTGCCGGCGCCGCGCCGGCGATAAGGTCATGCCGGTCCATGCCGGCCTCCGCGGAGTCCGGGTTCGGGGCGCAGCGGCAGCGCCCGCCATGCCGCGACGACTTCCGTGGACGTGATCTGGTCAACGCGGTTGCGCCCGGGCAGTCCGCCCAGCGCGACGATCTCGCTGCCGGTCGGGCTGCGCGGCAACCACAGCGATGGGAGTGCCGATCCGTACAGGACGATCAGGGGACAACCCAGCGCGGCGGCGGCCTGGGCCGGTCCGGTATCGACCGAAATCATCGCCATGGCGCGTTCGCACAGCGCCAGCAGGCGGCGTAGGGTTGGCCCGTCCGCGGTCGTCAGCACTCGATCGGAACGCGCGGCGGCGGCGATCGTGCGCAGCAACCGCGCCTCCGGGGGTGTCCCGCACAACACGATCCTGGCGTCGGGACGTCGTTGCAGCACCGCTTCGATCAGCGCCACCCAGTTCGCCAGCGGCCACTGCTTGGAATCCCCGATCTGTCCGACACGGCCGCGCTTGAGGGTGCGCTTGTTGCCGGGCTGCAGCAACACCAGCGGGGCATCTTCGCATCCGTGCGCGCGCAGCCACGCGTCCAGATCCGTGCGGTCGGCGTCGTCGACGGCCAGGCACGGGGCATCCGGCGCGTCGGCCGGGTTGGCCGCCGGCGCGTAGGTGAATGCGGCAGGCGTCATCGCGCCGAAACGATGCCAGCGATCGATCCAGTGGTCACCCTCGCGCAGCAGGCAATCGGGGTTGGCGAACACGCAATGGTCGGCGGGTACGCGGGCGCGGCCCAGCAGCCAGCGGATCTTGTCGATCGAATAGTCGTCGCACACGTATACGGGACCCGGCGGCTGTGCGAGCAACAGCGCCACCAAGCTGCGCTGGCTGGCGTCCAGCCAGTACGGACGTTTGCGGCTGGCCAGCCTCAGGGTGGCGGACACGTCGGGGTGGTTCGCGAACAACGGTTCCAGCCAGCCGCCGGAACCGACCACGCGGCAGGGTTGCCCGAAGCGCCGGTGCAGCAGGTGCAACAGCGGTGTCAGCAGCACCATGTCGCCAAGGGCGCCGAAGCGGATCACGAGCGGGGGACGATTCGTGGACGTCATGGAAGTTCGTGCAGGAGGTTCGGAACGCCTTGCGGGACCGCGCGTCGCCAGTCTTCCAGTGCGGCACGCTACACTCGGTGCATCGGCGATGCGCGTATTGTGACCATGTCCGGACGTTCCCGCATTTCGGCTTGCGTGATCACCTTGAACGAGGCCGATCGCATCGCCGCTTGCCTCGATTCGCTCGCGTTCTGCGACGACCTCGTGGTTGTCGATTCCGGCTCCAGCGACGGTACCCGCGAGATCGCCGCGGCGCATGGTGCGCGCGTGCTCGAGCACGCGTTCGAGGGTTATCGGGCGCAAAAGGATTACGCGGTCGGCGCGGCGCGGCATGACTGGGTGCTGTGCCTGGACGCCGACGAGCGGGTGACGCCGGCCCTGCGGGCATCGATCGAGAGCGAACGAGACGGGGGTTTCGCCGATGCCTGCGGCTACCGATTCGCGCGCGCCACCGAATATTTCGGGGCCTTCCTGCGCCACGGCAACGCCTATCCCGACCGCGTGCTGCGGCTGTTCGACCGTCGCCGGGGCGGCTGGCGCGGCGAGCGCGAGATCCACGAGCACGTCAGCGTCGACGGCGATGTGCGCGTCCTGGTCGGTGACCTCGAGCATGTCGCCTACCGTTCGCTGGACGACCAGCTGGCACGCTACCGCCGCTACGCCACGATGATGGCCGCGCACATGCACGCGCGTGGCCGGCGCGGCCGGCTGCTCAACCTCGTGGTCAACCCGTGCTGGCGGTTCCTGCGCGGTTACGTGTTGCGTGCCGGATTCCTGGATGGCTGGCGCGGCTTCCTGTTCGCCTGCCTGGAGGCGGATTACGTGCGGGAGAAATTCGCAAGGCTGTGGTTGCTGGGACACGAGGGACGCCGTGGACAACAGTGAGGCGCGCGTGTCGGTGCCGTCGGTCACGCTGCTCGTGATCGCGTACCGGATGCGCGACACCATCGCCGAGGCGATTCGGTCCGCGCTCGAGCAGACCCATCCCTGCGAGATCATCGTTTCTGACGACTGCTCCGGCGATGGCACGCTCGAGGCCGCGCGCGCGGTGGTGGCAGGGGATCCGCGCGCGCGGGACGTCCAGGTCCGCAGCAGTGCGCGAAATCTCGGGCTGTGCGCGCACCTCGACGAACTCGCGGAACTCGCCCACGGCGAAATCATCGTGTGCCTGAGCGGCGACGATGTCGCATATCCGCAACGCGTGCAGCGCCTGGTCGACGCGTTCGCCGCGCACCCGGCGACGCAACTGGTCGGATCGACGGTGGACGACATCGACGCGAATGGCGTGCTGCTCGCCTCAGGCGTGCGAGGATTGCCGCCGCGCGTGGATCAGCGCTGGTTGCTCCGGCGCGGGAAACTGGCGACGGTCCTGGGTGCGTCCATGTCGTTTCGCCGCAGCCTGGTCACGGGGTTGCCACCGCTGCGTGGCATGGTCGAGGACAACATGCTGACGTTGCGCGCGGTGTTGCTGGGCGACTGCCTGTGCCTGCAGGAACCCCTGCTGCGGTACCGGCTGCACGGCGGCAACCTCAACGACCGTGTATTCGATCGCAGCGGTCGTGAGTACGCCGTCTACGAGCGTCGCAACCGCCGCGTCATCGCAATGTATCGCGAGATCGCCGCCGACCAGCGCCGCTGCGTGGCGGCGCGCGCCGACCTGCCGGACGCGCGCCGCGAGTCCGGATTGGCGCTCGCGGCCATGTACGAGCTCGAGGCCGACATGCGCGAGGCAATCCTCGACCGTCCCCGCAGCCAGTGGCTGCGACCGCTGTGGCGCGGCATGCGGCATCCCGGATTGCGCCGCAAGAGCATCGAACGCGTCGCGAAACTGTTCCTGCCGCGGCGCGTATTCGGTCGCGGCTTCAGGGCGTAGGCGGCGACGGGGCTTCCCGGCGTGCACCCCGCAACTTGCGGCGGAAGCGCAGCCACCAGCGCACGACGTTGACGACGGGGCTGGCGTGGCCTGGCAGCGCATCGCGCGTCCGCCACAATTCACGCAGCAACAGCAGCGTGCGTCCGCGTTCGCGGGCGTAATTTAATGCCATCGACAGCGACTGCGCCTGCGCTTGCCCCGGCCGTCCGCTTCGCGCAAGCGCAGCCATGATGCTGTGTCGCTGCTCGATCCAGGCGGTATGGCGCGAGGGCGGCCTGCGGCCCTTGCCGTCGCGGCCGAGCGTCGATGACGCACCGGCGTGGCGCCTGAATCCGACGTGGACCTCAGGCACGTAGACGACGCCGCCGCGCCCCGCGGCGCACAGCGCCAGCCACCAGTCATGGTAGGCCCCGGCCGGAAACGGTCGTGCGGCCTCGAACAATTCGCGCGTCACCAGCGCGGCGTGTCCGGAAACCGAATTGGCGAACAGGAACGTCAGCGGTTCACTGCCAGAGAGCATGTCGATGTCATCGGATATGCGCCTGCCTGACGGTGCCCCGGTAGCATCGATGTATTCGGAATCGCAATAGGCGAGGTCGGCGCCGCCGATGGCGGCGAGCAACCGGGCGAGCTTGCCCGGTTTCCACACGTCGTCCTGATCGCAGGGCGCGATGAAGGCACCGCGGGCCATGGACATCGCGCGCTCGAAGCTGGCGGTCGCGCCAAGGTTCGTCGGGTTGCCGCAGCAGCGGATGCGCGGATCGCGCGCCGCGTATCCTCGCAACAGTTGCATGCTTGCGTCCGTCGACGCATCGTCCAGCGCGATCATCTCGATCGCGACATCGCGCTGGGCCAGCACGGAATCGATCTGTTCGCGGAGGTAGCTGGCGCCGTTGTGGACGCACAGCGCCACCGACACCAGCGGTGAGCCCGGTACGCCCGTGTCGTCATTCAGAGGCATCGGGTTCATAGGCCTGGAACTGGGTCGCATCCTCGGACTCGGGCGGCACGCAGCCCGGCACCACCGCGTCCCGCGCGAACAGGTACCACTCGCGGCCGTTGGCATGGCCGACGTGGATCGCGTCGGCCACGCGCACGCATGGCGCCAGCACCTTGGCGTAGGCGAAGATCCAGCGATGCGCGGGATCCGCCGCCTGCCATGCGAGCGCCTGGCGCAACTGGTCGTGCCAGCCCAGCTTGTAGCCGAAGTCGACAGTCTGTCTGCCCGACTGCTCCAGCATCAGCAGGTTCTGTTCCTTCCATGCCACCAGCGCGATCGGATCACCCGCGGGCGCCAGTCGCGCGGCGCGCGCCATCACCGTGCGCGCGGACGAGGAACCGTTCAGCAACGGATACGCCACCAGTCCCCAGGTGCCCCATGCCACCAGTGCGAATGCGCACCATGCCAGTAGTGCATGGCGCGGGCGCCCTGCCAGTGCAATGACGGCACCGGCGAGGCCGAGGCCCGTGAGCATGGCGATCAACGGTTGCGGCGGGCCATCCAGTGCCGAGGATGCCAGTGCGACGAGCTTGTGCAGGTGCCCTGCATGCATGCCGATGCCGGTGACCAGCAATACCAGCGCCAGCACCAGCGTCAGTGTCCAGAGCGTCCACCGGAACGTGCGCGCACGGACGATCTCCGGTAGCCAGGGGGCCAGCGCGATGGCGGTGACCGGCAACACCGGCAGGATGTACACGTCGCGCTTGCCACCGCTGAAAGAAAAGAACACCACCACCAGCGCCGCCCATGCCAGCGGCAGGAGGGTGCGTGCGTCGCGTGCTCGAAGGGCGCGTGTCCAGCCGGTGGCCGCCCAGGGAATCGCCAGTGACAGCGGCAACCACTCGAACGCGATCACGGGGATGTAGGACCACCAGGGATGGATGTGGTGCGCGGGCTCGGTGTAGCGCGTCAGTGTCTGGCCGAGCAGGATGTCGTGCGCGTAACGCGCGTAGGCTGCATCCCCGGCGTGCACGTGCAGGGCGTACCAGAGCATCGGAAGCGCCCAGCCGAGGACCGGCACCACGAACAGCCCCACCAGCCACCAGCGCGGGTCGCGCCCTTGCGCGGGGAGCAGATGCTGCCAGCCGCGACCGCGCGCGTACCAGAAGGGAATGAATACCAGCAACGCGACGATGCCGACGCCCTTGGTGATGACGCCGAGGCCGGCCGCGAGCAGGCCGATGGCGTACCAGCGCCACGCGGGGCCGAGCAGCAGGTGGCGCAGCAAGCCGTACATCGCAAGCGTGATCCAGAACACTTCCAGGCCGTCGATCTGGGCTGCGCGCATCTGGACGGTGAAATCGAAACTGACCAGCACCGCGGTGGCTGCCAGCAGGGCCGCGCGACGGTTGCACTGCCGGCGCACGAAGTCGTACACCAGCGCGAGCGTGCCGAGTCCCGCCAGCAGCGACGGCAACAGGAACCAGCCTCGCCAGCCTCCGGTGAGCACATATGCGCAAGCTTCCAGCCACATGAACAAGGGTGGCTTGTCGGAATAAAGTTCGACCCCGCGGTGCGGGAACAGCCACTGGCCGGTCGCAAGCATTTCGCGAGCAACCAGCGCGAAGCGCGGTTCGTCCGGCGGCCATGGATCGCGCAGGCCGATGCCGAGGCCCAGCAACAAGAGTGCGAACACGAACAGCAGCGCCAGCTGCATGCGTTCATCGTCGAGCCAGCGGCGAAGGCGATGGGTGGACGGCATGGTCGTCACGACGCGAAGTTCCCGCGATTGTACGTGGCGC